>CAISEY010000351.1 GCA_903884435.1 uncultured Hyphomicrobiales bacterium
CACAACGGTCGGAGTCATCCGCAAGATGGCCCGGCAGGAATACAGCGTGCCGGCGACCCGCAAGGAATAGGCGCGTCCGGAAAATCAGGGGATAGTCATGCGTAACAGAATGTCGACGCGTCGATCGGAAGGGCGAAGACGCTCCGCCGCCGCCGCTCTCGCTTTCGCCGGACTGATCGCGGCGTCGTCCTGCCTCGGGGCGGCGTCCCTCGCGCCTCCCGCCGGGCGACAGAGGACCGCCTCGCTGGGCCTTGGAGGCAGGACCGCTGTCACCGTTTCCATGGGAAACACGGAAACCCTCCGCACCGGAGTCTCCTACGTCGACCTCGTGGTGGGCGATCCCGACGTCGCCGACGCCATGCCCCTGACCGACCGGTCTTTCTATATTCACGGCAAGAAGCTGGGAACGACCTCGATCTCCGCCTACGACGCGAACAAGGTTCTCGTCGGCACGATCGAGGTGGAGGTTGGCTACAACACGTCCCGAATGCGCCAGGAGCTGCGCCGCCGCCTGCCTGGCTCGAACATCGAGGTCTCCTCGGTCAATGGCCGCATCATGCTGTCGGGCGGCGTGAGCGACGGCGTCGCCCTCGACAAGGCGCTGACCCTGGCCACACAGTTCGGCCCCGACGTCATCAACTCCATGACGATTTCCCAGTCCCAGCAGGTGATGCTGGAGGTTCGTTTCATCGAGGTCTCCCGCAACGCCGGCAAGGCCCTGGGCGTGCAATGGGACGTGGCGAGCCGAAGCCTCAATTTCACCACTGGCCCCGCGCTCGCGGCGTCCGGCAACGCGCCCTTCGCTTCGTTGCTCGGACATCTCCTGTCGGGAGGAACGAACGCCGACTCGCTCGTCCAGGCGCTCGAGGACAAGGGCCTCGCGCGCCGCCTCGCCGAACCCAACCTCGTCGCCATGTCCGGTCAGACCGCGAGCTTCCTCGCGGGCGGCGAATTTCCGTTCCCCGTGGCCGGAAGCCTTGGCCAGGTCACGGTTGAATTCAAGAAATTCGGCGTCGGCCTGAACTTCACCCCGCTGGTTCTCGCCAATGGCGTGATCAACCTGAAGATCGAGCCGGAAGTCAGCCAGATCGACACGACGAACGCCGTCCAGACCGCCGCGGGTCCGGTGCCGAGCCTCGTGGTGCGCCGCGCCAGCACCAACATCGAGCTCCGCGACGGTCAAAGCTTCGCGGTCGCGGGCCTCCTGCAAAGCGTCACGTCCGACAACACGCGCCAGTTGCCCTGGCTTGGCGACGTGCCCGTGCTCGGGTCTCTCTTCAAGAGCACCGCCTTCACGAAGAACGAGACGGAACTCGCGATCATCGTCACGCCGCATCTCGTGCGGCCCTCGCGGCCCGGACAGAAACTCCGCTCGCCCCTCGACGCGACGATCCCGGGCAATGACGTCGATCGTTTCCTGCTGGGCAGGAAGGAACTGACGCCGGCGGAACAGCGGCGGGAGAACGGCGATCCGGAACGCGTCGCCCAGGGACATATTCTCGACATTCGCACCGGAGGCTCGCGTGCCGCTCGCTAGAAACGCCGCGCGCCTGCTCGCGCCTCTCGCCGCCGCCGCGCTCGTCGCCCTCGGCGGCTGCGCCGACGCCCTGCGCCGGAGCGACTTCGTCACCGACCGGACAGGCGATGCCACCGCCGCCAACAAGGCGATCCATGTCGTCGATCCATGGCCGCGCGAATCCTTCGACACCCGGTTGCCCACCGACGCGGGCCGCGTCGCCGGTCCCGCGGGGCGCTATCGCGCCGGCGAGACCGCGGCTCCCGCGGCGAAAGCCAGCGGAGGTTACTCCCCGGCGGCCTCCGCCGGCGGCTCCACGCAATGACGGATGAAACAATGTCCTCGAATGGCAACAATCTGCTTTTGATCAGCCCGGACTCCGCGCTCCGCGACGAGGTTCGCGGCGCCATGGACGGCGCCCGGCAGCTCAACCTCGTGATGGCGCCCGTGGCGATCGTCGATCTGGCGGACTTCGGCCAGATCGACGCGGCCCAGGCCATCGTCGTCGACATCGACGCGACGCGGCGGGAGCATCTGCTGGCGCTCCAGCGTCTGATGATCCGCGTCGCCGGACGCGCGCCGCTGATCGTGCTCACGGAATCCTTCGACGACGCGGTCGGACGCTGGTTTCTGCAAATTCGCGTCAGCGACTTCCTGCGCAAGCCCGTGCGCGGCCCCGATCTGCTCCGGGCCTGCCTCAAGGCGTTGCGTCCGGAGACGCCCGAGGGCGACCGGCAGGCGCAGGTCCTGACTTTCATGCCCGCCGCGGGCGGCGTCGGCAACACGACGCTCGCCGTCGAGGCGGCGATGCAATTGCATCAGGCCGCCGGCCAGAGCGGACAGACCACATGCCTCATCGACCTCGACTTCGACAATGACGCCTGCGCGGATTTCCTCGACATCGAACCGCGCCTCGACCTGCGGGAAACCGGCGACCAGGGCGAGCGGCTGGACGCGCAGCTCATCGAAGTGATGTTGTCGAAACATCCCAGCGGCCTGATGCTTCTGGCGGCGCCGGCGAAACCCGCCGAGCCGAACGGGCTCGCGGCCGCCACGGTCGCGCGCCTCCTGGAGGTCGCGGCGTCGCGTTTCGACAATCTCGTCATCGACTTGCCGCGAACCTGGTTCCCCTGGACCAACGATGTCCTGGCGGGCTCCGATCGAATTTTCGTCGTCACCGACATGACGGTGCCCGGCCTGCGTTTCGCGCGCCGCCTCGCCGGAAGCATTTCCGAGCGGCTCGGCAAGGCTGGCGGACCCCGGATCATCGTCAACAGGTTCCAGACCGGGCTGCTGTTCGGCGGCACGTTGCGAAAATCCGACGTGGAGCGCGCGCTGGGCGCGGCCTTCGCCGGGCACGTCGCCAACAACTACCAGGTCGTGCGCGAGGCGATCGACCGCGGCGTGCCGCTCGAGACGGTGAAGCCGGGCAATTCCGTCACCAGCGATCTCAAGCGCATTCTTTTCGCCGCACAGGCCGCCTGACAGGAAAACAACGATGTTCGGTCGCTTTTCGGCGCAGCGCCTCGTCAAGAACGAAGTCCGCGACTTGCCCCCGCCGCCCGTGCCGGCGCCGGTTCCCGACATTCCCCCGCCGCCGGACCCGAGCCCGGTCAGGGCGGCGTTCGACATTCCCCCCCCGCCGCTCCCCGGCCCGGACGCGCTTCCCCCGTCGCCGGAGGCGCAGCGTCCAAGGCCGCAGCCCGCCGTTTCGCAGCCGGCGCCCTCCACGCTGTCGAGCCCGAAGCTGCTTGAAGCCAAAGTCAGGCTGCACCACAAGCTCGTCGAGGACATCAATCTTTCGGCCCTCGAAAAGATGCCGCCGGACGAGGCGAGGGGACAGATCCACGCGATCGTCGCGGAATACATCGTCAAGGAGCGTCTCGCGCTCACCAGCCAGGAACTGACCGATTTCGTCTCCGACATCATCGACGAAATGATTGGCCTCGGGCCCATCGAACCGCTGTTGCGCGATCCCACGATCGCCGACATTCTCATCAACGGACACGACAATATTTTCGTCGAGCGCAAGGGCCAGCTCGAGCCGGTCGCGATCCGCTTTTCCGACGAGGCGCACCTCATGCGCATCGTCAACCGCATCGTCTCCGGGGTCGGCCGCCGCGTCGACGAATCCCAGCCGCTTTGCGACGCGCGCCTGAAGGATGGATCGCGCGTCAACATCGCCGTGCGACCCATCGCGGTCGACGGTCCGCTCGTCTCCATCCGCAAATTTTCCAAGAAGCCGCTCGGTCTCGACCGGCTCGTGGAAGTCGGCGCGCTGCGCCAGCAGATGGCGGACCTGCTGTCCGCCGCCGTCGCCGCGCGCGTGACCACCATCGTCTCGGGCGGCACCGGGTCGGGCAAAACCACGATGCTCAACGCCCTTTCGGCGTTCATTTCCGAAAAGGAGCGCCTCGTCACCATCGAAGACGCGGCGGAGTTGCAGTTGCAGCAGCGCCACGTCGCGCGCATGGAGACGCGCCCGCCGAACGTCGAGGGCAAGGGCGAAATCCGTCAGCGCGAACTCGTCAAGAACGCCCTGCGCATGCGGCCCGAACGCATCATCCTCGGCGAGTGCCGCGGCGAGGAAGCCTTCGACATGTTGCAGGCCATGAACACCGGCCATGACGGGTCGATGGCGACGATCCACGCCAACACGCCGCGCGAGGCCGTCTCCCGTCTCGAACAGATGATCGGCATGGCGGGCCTGCCCATGTCGCAAACCAGCATCCGCGGCCAGATCGCGGCGGCGATCAAGCTCATCGTCCAGTTGCAGCGCCTGTCCGACGGATCGCGCCGCGTCACCTCCATCGCGGAGATCACGGGCATGGAGGGCGACATCGTGCAGATGCAGGAAATCTTCAAGTTCGTCCGCGTGAAGACGGAAGACGACGGCAGGATTCAGGGGCACTTCATGGCGACCGGCATCCGTCCGCGCTTCCTGCAGGATCTCGTGGCCATGGGGTACACCATGCCCGGCGGCATGTTCGACCCCTCGAAGCCACTCTGAGGACGCGCGCGTGTTCGAGGACATCGACCCTCTTTATGTTTTCTACGCCGCCGTCGTCGGGGCCGTGCTGGCCATCGCGGAATCGGTCTATCTCCTGACCTTCTCCGCCGCCGACTATCGCCGCAATGTCAACCGCCGCCTGACGGAATTCGAAAAGGGCGGAAGCCGCGAGGAGGCCATCGTCAACCTGCGCCGCGAACGCGGCATCGGCGGCCTTGGCGCCGGAATGGGCTTCGCCTCCTGGCTCAACCGTCTGCTCGTCCAGTCCGGCGTCACCATCGGCGTCTGGAAACTCGGCGCGGGCGCCATCGTGGCCGGAATCGTCGTGTTTCTCGGAATCGCGGCGCGCTTCGGTTTCTGGGCGGGCGCGGGCGCGGGCGCGGCGAGCGCGGTCTTCCTCCCGCTGCTGTTCCTGCTGCGGATGCGCAAGCGCCGCCGCGCCAAATTCACCGAACAATTCGCCGAGGCGCTCGACATCATCGTGCGCAGCCTGCGCGCCGGACATCCGGTGCCGGCGGCGATCAAGATGGCCGCGCGTGAAATGCCGGACCCCGTCGGCACGGAATTTGGCATGGCCGAGGACGAGATCACCTTCGGGCTCGACATCGAAACCGCCATGCGAAACATGCTCGCGCGCGTGGGCCAGGAAGACCTGCCGTTGTTCGTGACCTCGGTCGCGATCCAGGCGTCCTCCGGCGGCAACCTGACGGAAATTCTGAACAACCTGACGGAGGTCATCCGCCAGCGCGTCAAGATGCGCCGCAAGATCCGCGCGCTCTCGGCGGAAGGCCGCGTCTCCGCGCTCATCCTCTCGGGGGTGCCGATTTTCCTGTTCGTGATCATCAACTGGATCGCGCCGGGCTTCTATGGCGACAACTGGCATCACCCCCTGATGATCTACGGCCTGTCCGGAGCCGCGGGCTGGATGCTGATCGGCAACGTCGTCATGCACAAAATGATCAACTTCCGGTTCTGACCCATGATCGAAGACATTCTCGCGTCCATCGCCGACCTCTTCGACCGCGACGCCACGCTCATGGCGCTCGTCGCGCTGGCGTTGAGCGTTTCGGCCCTCGGCTTTCTGGCCTTCCGTCTCGCGAAGGCGCGAACCGACGTCGCGAGGCGCGTGACCGGAGACGCGGACGAGGGCGGATCGCGGGGGCGGCAAGCGGCGACGAATCCGGCGCAAAACATCAAGGCGCGCGTCGGCGGCCTCATCGGCGGCCTCGCCCGGTCCGCCGGCGAGGACGACGCCGGCGGATCCTCCGTCCTGCGCGCGCGCCTGGTCCAGGCGGGCTTTTACGACCGCCAGGCCGTGATCTGGTTTTTTGGCGCGCGGCTCGCCGCCGCCCTCGGCCTCGCGGCGATTCTCGCCCTGTGCGACTGGCTGTTCCGCCCGGCTGAACCCTACGCGGAACTCGCGGCGGCGGCCCTCACGGGCGTGGCGCTCGGATTCGTCGCGCCCTCGATCGCGCTCGACCGGCGCATCGAGCGCTGCAAGCGCGAACACGCCTCCGGATTTCCAGACTTCATGGACCTGATGGTCGTCTGCGCGCAGGCGGGCCTCAGCATGGAGGCGGCGATCAACCGCATCGCGAAGGAAATCGAGGTCGCGTTCCCCTCGCTCGCCCGCAACCTCGATCTCGCGGCGCGCGAAATTCGCAGCGGCAAGCCGCTGTCGAAGTCCATCGAGAGCCTGGCGGTGCGACTGGGAATCGCTGAGGCCGCCTCCTTCTCGACGCTGTTGCAGCAATCGGAGGAACTGGGCTCCAGCCTCACGCAATCCCTGCGCGCCTACAGCGACGACATGCGCAACAAGCGGATGATGAAGGCGGAGGAAAAGGCCTACGCGCTACCGGCGAAGCTTGTGGTTCCCTTAACCCTTTTCGTGTTTCCTACGTTGCTGGTGGTTCTGTTGCTCCCGGTGGTCATCAGCGTGTCGGGCGCCAGGATTTGACCGCCGGGAGTTTGATGATGCGCGAGCTTTCAGGGCTGACGGTCGCGGCGATGTTGACGGTCGCCCTCTCGGGTTGCGCCGGCCCGGGCGGCTTCGGCCTCCTCGCGTCCGACGGACGGGAACAACAGGCTCTGGTCGACCCGGCCGCGGGAAACACGCCGCCAGCGACGGACGAAACCGGCGCGGCGAAGCGACATTTTCGCGACCGCGAATTCGGCCTCGCCGAACAGGCGTACCGCTCGATCATCGAGCGCGCGCCCGAAAACGTCGAGGCCTGGCTCGGGCTCGCCGCGACCCACGATCAGCTGGGCCGCTACGATCTCGCCGACAGGGAATACGCGCAGGTCTCCCGCCGCGGCGGCGCGACCTTCGAACTCCTCAACAACCGGGGCTATTCCTATCTGATGCGAGGCGACCTGCGCCGCGCCCGCCGCGATTTCGAGTCCGCCCGCAAGATCGATCCGGACAACGAGTTTTTGCGGAACAACCTGCGCGAACTCGACGAAAAGTCGTCGGGACGCGGATAGTCGGGCGCTAGTTCAACAGGCGCGGCGAGGCCGAGTATTGCGTCACGCCCAGGGCGGAACACGCCGCGGCTGACTGGGAGAAGGTGAAGCTTCCATCCGAGGTCAACGTGTCCGCGACGATCTTCGTGCAACCCGAGGCGCCGCTGTTCCCCGAACCGTGAACGGTCAACGCCGCGTTGGGAAAATACATCACGCCATCGACATCGAGCGTCGCGCCGGGTCCCCAGGTCATGTCGACGCCGGTTGTCAGGGACGGGTCCTGATAGAGCGCGATCCCCGCCCAGGGATCGGTCGAGGCGATCGGAGGCGACAAGGTCAGGCTCGCGCCGTGGCCTTTGCCATTGGGAAAATCGATGACGTGCGCGCTCGTCGTGCTGGCGGTGAGCACGATGGCGACGCGCGTCGCCGAAATGGCCGCGTCCGGCGCGAGGGTCACGCCGCCGTTTTCGACGACGATGATCGTGTCCCACGTGGTGGACACGCCCGCCAGCGCCCCCGAGCCCGAGAGCGTGAGCGGACCGCACACGTGATATTCCGTGCGGTCGCCCTTGACGACCGTCACCATTTTATTGGCGGGAGGCATGGCGAGGGGCGTCCAGCTCAGGCCGCCGTTGACGGAAACGCCGCACTCCCGCGTCAGATTCGCCGCGAGGGACGAATAGGTGTCGGCGATCGCCATGGAATTCGAGACCGCGTTCTGACATTTGGAAACGGTTCCCGCGGCGAGCGACTTGTCGGCGACCGCCGTGTTTCCGTTGCACACCATGCTCGTGTTGGATTGCAGCGTGCAGCCCGAGAGGTTGAGCCGCGACCCGCCGTTGAAGGTCATCGAATCGTCGCCGGCGTTGAGCGACTTGCCCAGCGTCAAAATGCAGGAAGAATCGTTCACGGACTGGCTCGATGTCGAGGTGACGGAAATCGTCGTCGTACTGATTCCCACGATCTGCAACATGGTGTTTTTCAGCGTGGCGGAGACGGAGCCCGCGTATGTCCCGCCGGTCGCCGCGCTGAACGAGGGAGTTCCGACCGAACCCTGGATGGAAGGTTGCTGCGCGGTGAACACAAACGTGGCGAAC
Organism: uncultured Hyphomicrobiales bacterium; assembly: GCA_903884435.1. GTDB lineage: Bacteria > Pseudomonadota > Alphaproteobacteria > Rhizobiales > Beijerinckiaceae > Terripilifer. The sequence goes on from CAISEY010000351.1 coordinate 8,087, forward strand.
CGGTCCCGCCCGCTCGGGGCGTGTCCCGCTCCGGCGAGAACCGCCGCGTCCAGCGCGTTCTGCAACTCAGTCTTCGTCGCGAGGGCGCGCGAGTAATCGACGCCGGCGCCCACCATGCCAGCCAGGGGAACGATGCCCAGGCCGAACAGGACGCTCGTCGCCGCCGCCTGACTCCTGGCGAAGCCAGGCAGAAAAGACAACATCTCAAGTTTCATGGAATCACCCGGCTCCGGGAATCAATCCCGCGAAGTCGTATGGGGCGGTCCTTACGCCCGGGTGAAATCGATGATTCAAATTGGATCTGTCCCGTCCGGTCGCGGCGAAGCGAAGGCGCCTCTGGACGCGGACGGCCAATGCGTGGATGATTGGTCGTCCCCGTCGCCCGTCCCCGACCGTCCCGCCTTCCCGCCTGGAGGAAACTTGAACGCCATCGATCTCGAGGTCATCTACCAGTCGACCCTGCAAATCGCCCGCGAACTCACGCTGAACATGCTGCGCACGGGTTATTCGACCATCATCAAGGAAAGCCAGGACTTCACCTTCGCGATCTTCGACAGGCGCGGGCGCATGGTGGCCCAGGGCGTGCCGCAACCCCTGCACATCGGCCCGCTCGCCGCGCAAATCCAGGAGATTCGCCGCGTGTTTCGCGGCAAGATCGAGAAGGGCGACGCCTTCATCGTCAACCATCCCTATCGCGCCTGCCAGAACCACGCGACCGACGTGACCATCGTTTCGCCGGTGTTCATCGGGGACCGGCTCGTCGCCTTCATCGGCAACATCGCGCACAAGCCCGATCTCGGCGGCAAGGTGCCGGGGACCAATTCCGGCGACGCCACCGACCTGTTTCAGGAGGGACTTCTGATCCCGCCGCTGAAAATCCTGAAAAAAGGCGAGATGAACGAAGACCTGAAGGAAATGATTTGCGCCAACACGCGCACGCCCGAGGTGACATGGGGCGACGTGAACGCGCAGGTGATGACCAATGTCCACGGACAGGCCAAGTTCGCCGAACTGTTCGCCAAACACGGCGTCGACAAGGTTCTCGAATGCTGGGAAACCTGGATGGACATTTGCGAGGCCGAGCTTCGCAAGGAAATCGCCAAAGTGCCGGACGGCGACTACGGCCCGGAGACCGACTGGCTCGACGACGACGGCGTCGACCTGAACAAGCCGCATCGCATCACCGCCACCGTGCGCAAGCGCGGCGACACGCTCGAATTCATTCTCGACAGCGACGAACAGGCGAGGGGGCCCATCAACCTGCGATCCTGCGTCTCGCGCAACTTCATCGAATGTTGCGTCAAGATGATCTTCATCCCGAAATTGCCGGTCAACGACGGCCTGTCGCGCCCGGTGACGGTCACCTATCCGAAGGAAGGTTCGCTGCTGAACCCGTCCTATCCCGCCGCCTGCAACATGTACGTGCGCCCGAGCCAGATCACCACCTCGGTGATCGTGCGGTGCCTCGCGAAGGCGCTGCCAGGCCGCGTGCCCGCGCCCTCCAGCGCCGCGGGCGGCTCGCTCGCCAGCGCCGGGCGCGATCCCGTGACCGGCAGGTGGTACGCGCAATATGAAATCCTCAACGGCGGCGGCGGCGCCCGCCCCTGGGCCGATGGCGTCGCCTGCCAGGACGAACTCGTCGTCAACGTGATGAACACGCCGGTGGAAGCGGTCGAAACCGAGTTTCCCGTTCGCATCGAGCGCTATGAACTGCGGCCGGATTCAGGCGGGCCCGGAAAATTTCGCGGCGGCCTCGGCGCGCGGCGCGTCTGGCGCGCGCTCGGCGAGGAATCTCTCGTCAACTTCCGCACCGACCGGTTCAAGTTCTCTTCTCCAGGCCAGTTCGGCGCCCTCCCGGCGAAGCCTTCGGCGGCGTTCCTGCGGCCCGGCGAGGCCGACGAAAAGGCGCTCACCTCGAAGGTAGCGGGCCTGCGTCTGAAAAAGGGCGAGCGCGTGTCCTTCGAGCTGGGCGGCGGCGGCGGCTATGGCAGCCCGCGAGAGCGCGACCCCGAACGCGTGCGCGCCGACGTGGAGCGCGGCTATGTCACGCGCGAGGCGGCGCGGGACCAGTATGGCGTCGCCCTGCGCGACGACCTGAGCGTCGACGCCGGGCAAACCGCGCAATTGCGCGCCGGAGGGATCGCGTAATGGCCATCCGCATCGGCATCGACGTTGGCGGCACGTTCACGGACGTGACCGGATTCGACGAAACGCGGGGCGAAATCGTCCTCATCCGTAAATACGATTCCAATCCGGCCGATCCCATGGCGGCGATGGACGTCATCACCGCGGATCTGTTGCGCGAATTTGGCCCGGACGGCGTCAGCCTGATCCTGCACGGATCGACGGCGGCGCTGAACACGCTTCTGGAGGACAAGGGCGTCCGCCTTGGCCTGATCACGACGGACGGCTTCCGCGACGTTTACGAAATCGGCCGCCAGTGGCGCGGCGACGACGTGTTCAATCTCTACGCGCCGGCGCCGAAAATGCTGACGACGCGCGACCTTATTTTCGAGGCGCGCGGACGGCTCGGCTCGAAGGGCGAGGTGGAGACGCCGCTCAACCGGGAGGATGTCGAGCGGGCGACGCGCGCGCTCGTGGCGAAGGGCGTCGAGTCCATCGCCGTCTGCTTCCTGTTTTCCTACACGAACCCGGCTCACGAACGGGAGGCGGGGGAAATCATCCGCTCCATCGCGTCGGAGGTTTACGTGTCGCTGTCCTGCGACGTGAACCCGGAATGGCGTGAATACGAGCGCACCGCCTCCACGGTCGCCAACGCCTACATCGGCCCGCCGGTGTCGCGTTATCTGCTTGGCCTCGAAAAGCTCGTGCGCTCGCGTTTTCCCGCCTGCCGCACCTTGATGATGAAATCCGACGGCGGCGCGGCGAGCGCCGGGATGCTGACGCGCGTGCCCGTGCAAACCGTGATGAGCGGCCCGGTCGCGGGCGTCATCGGCGCGCGCTATCTCGGCGACGTCAAGAAGATCGAAAATCTCATTACTTTCGACACCGGCGGCACGTCGTCGGACATGGCGGTGTTGCCGGGGCAGCCGCTCTACAAGACGGAAGTCTCCGTCGCGCGCCACCCGCTGCGCACCGCGACGGTGGACATCGACACGATCGGCGCCGGCGGCGGCTCCATCGCCTCCATCGAACTCGGGCATGTACTGAAAGTCGGCCCGCGCAGCGCCGGCGCCCGTCCGGGCCCCGCCTGCTACAATCGCGGCGGCGAATTGCCGACGCTGACCGACGCGCTGGTGGTGCTCGGCCATCTTGGCTCGAAGTCGCTGCTCGCCGGCGCCATGGCGCTCGCCGCCGGCAAGGCGTGGACGGCGGTCGAGACCCATGTCGCCAAACCGCTGAAAATGACCGCGGAAGAGGCGGCGTGGGGCATCCTCACGGTGCTCGCGACCAATTGCGTTTCCGCGATGCGCACGATCACGGTCGAGCGCGGCTACGATCCGCGCGAATTCACGCTGGTTCCCTTCGGCGGCATGGGGCCGACCGTCGCCGGCATGATCGCCGCGGAGCTTGGCGTCCGGCGTATTCTCGTTCCCGTCGATCCCGGCGCCTTCAGCGCCTGGGGGATGCTCGTCACCGACGTGCGGCAGGAACGCGCCCTGACCCGGCTGACTTCGCTCGACACGACCTCGCCGGAGGCCGTCGAGGCGATTTTCCGCGAGATGGAGGAGCTCGCCGTCGCCGATCTTCTCGCGGAAGGCTTCCCGCGCGACCGCATCCGCGCCCTGCGCGCCGCCGGCATGCGTTATCGCGGCCAGTCCTATGAAGTGAACGTCCCGGCCGACGCGATCCGCGACGCCGGCGACCTGAAGGCGCTGGCGGAACGTTTTCACGACGCGCATTTGCGGCGCTACGGCCACAAGGCGACGCAGGAAGCCATCGAGATCGTCAATTACAAGGTGACGGGCGTCGGCGTGATCCCGAAGGCGGCGCTGAAACGAGCGCCGCTCTCCGCCGGCGCCGCGACCGCTCCCGTCGAGACGAGGCGCGCCTGGTTTGGTGAGGCCGGCCATGTGGAAGCGCCGGTTTACCGCCGCGCCGACCTTCGCCCCGGCGCGCGCCTCGAGGGGCCAGCCATCGTCGAGGAACAAACATCGACGATCGTGCTCTATCCCGGTCAATCGGCCGTCGTCGACGAATATCTCAACCTCGAAATCGCCGTCGGCGGCGCGTCGTGACGGACGCCGCCATCGACCGTGAACGCTGGCTGATCGGCGGCGGCATGCTCGTGTCGCTGCTCGCGATCTGGGAGGCGACGCCGGCCCTCGGGCTGGTCGATCCGCTGTTTTTTTCCTCGCCCTCGCGCGTCGTGGCGGCGGGAATCGACCTTTTCCGGACGGGCGAAATCTGGCCGGACATCTATGTCAGCGCCAGCGAATTTTTCTGGGGCTATCTGTCCGCGATCCTCGTCGCGATTCCCCTGGGCCTGCTCGTTGGCTGGTACAGGCGCGCGCAATATTTCCTCGGCCCTTTCATCGACGTGATGAACGCGGTTCCGCGCATCACCTTCCTGCCGATCCTCATCCTGTGGTTCGGCATCGGCCTGTGGTCGAAACTGGCGGTTGTGTTTCTCGGCGCGGTCATCCCGATCGCCATCGCCACGGCCTCGGGCGTCAAGACCAACGAGGCGCGCTTTTTGCGGGTCGCGAAGAGCTTCGGCGCCTCGCCGTTCAAGCTGTTCACCAGCATCATCCTGCCGGGAACCCTGCCGTTCATCTTCACCGGCCTCAAATACGGCGCGGGCCGGGCGCTGCTCGGCGTCGTCGTCGGCGAGGTCTACGCCTCGACGGCGGGCGGCGGGCACATGATCGCGGACGCTGGCAACACGCTGCAAACCGACATCGTGTTTTTCGGCGTGCTGCTGTTCACGCTGACCGGCCTCGCGATCAACGCCATCCTCGTCCGGCTGGAGCGGCATTTCGATCGCTGGCGGCCGGCGGAGGCGCGGCGATGAAAGCGTTTTATCTGCGCAACGAAAGACTGATCCTCGGCCTCGCGATGGGGGCGAGCCTGCTGCTCGCGTGGGAGGGGCTCGCGCGCGGCTGGTGGGCCGATCTGTTGCAACCGCTGCTCGGCGCCGATTCCGCTCGGCTGCGGATCAAGCCCATCTTCATTTCGTCGCCCACCGCCGTCGCCGTGTCGGCCTGGACGCTGTATGTCCGCACCGGCGCGATCTGGCCGCATCTCGGCCTCAGCCTGTTCGAACTCGCGGCGGGCCTCGGCCTCGCGATCGCCGTCGGGATTCCCTTCGGCCTGATTTCAGGGCGATACCGGCGCGTCGCCCACGCGAGCGAACCGTTCATGACCGCGCTCAACGCCACGCCCCAGGTGGCCTTTCTGCCGCTCATCATCCTCTGGATGGGGACGGGGCTTGGCACGCGAATCTTCATCATTTTTCTGCTGACGCTGCTGCCAATCTTCATCGCCGCCTTCGCCGCGGTGCGCACGCTCGATCCGCGCCTTCTGAAGGTCGCGACGAGTTTCGGCTCGTCCGAAGGGTTCCTGTTCCGCTCGATCATCCTGCCGGGCAGCGTGCCGTTTCTTCTCACCGGCCTGCGGCTCGCCATCGGCCGCGGCATGATTGGCATCGTCGTTGGCGAACTCTACGGGTCCGCGACCGGCCTCGGCCTGATGATCAACCGGGCGGGCTCGACATTCCAGACGGATATCGTCTTCGTCGGCGTTTTCACCATCGTCGTCCTCGGACTGGCGCTTGGCGAAATCGTGCGCCGCGTCGAAATGAAGGTGGGCGTCTGGAGGCCCAACGCGGGCGCGGTCGAAAACTGAGGCCGCGGTTTGCCTCGGGCGTCGGGGCCTGTAATGTCGCCGGGAATTCGGAATTTTTTTGGGAGGCAAACATGCAACCTGTCGTGTCGCGCCGCGCCTTCGGCGCAATCGCCGCGTCGCTCGCCGCGCCAGGCGCGTTCGCGCAGGCGCCGAAAACCTTCAGGCTTGGCGTGTCCGCGCCTGTCGTCACCATGCTGCCCGCCTGGCTCGGCGAAGCCGGCGGGTTCTTCGAGAAATATGGCGTCAAGACAGAGGTCATCTCGATGGAAGGCGGCACGCGCGGCCTTCAGGTGCTGATGTCCGGCGAAATCCAGGGGATGCACGTCGGCCTCGCGCCGGCGGCGCAGGCGAACGCCGCCGGCGCCGACCTGCGCCTCGTCGCCTCGACCTCGAACGCGCTTCCGATTTCGCTGTTCAGCGTGAAGAAGCTCGAACCGGCGATTCCTAAGGGCGCGAAAATCGGCATCAGCACCTTCGGCTCGGAGACCGACGTGGCGCTCTCGATCCTGTTGCCGAAGCTCGGCCTGAAACGCGAAGACGTGGAGATTACCCAGGTCGGCGGGTCGGGCCAGCGTTTCGCCGCGCTCGTCGCCGGCCGTCTCGACATCGCGCCGCTGCTCGAGCCGACGATCTCCCAGGCGAAGGCGAGGGGCTATCACGAAATCTATGATCTCTCCCGCTCGGGGGACGCCTGGGTCTTCGATTGCGTCGTCGTGTCGAAACAATGGCTCGCGGCGAATGGCGACACGATGCAGCGCTACCTGCGCGGCTACATGGAAGGCGCCTGGTGGGGCCTCAAGGAAGAGGCGAAGACGAAGGAACTGATCTCCGCGAAGTTCAAGACGAAGGACCAGACGGTCATCGACGCGAGTTACGCCGAGTTCAAAAAGCTCATGCCGCTCGACGGCAAGCCCTCCGCCGCCGGCGCCCGCGAGGTGCTGAAGCAACTCGAGGCGCTCAAGGTCGATCTCAAGAGCAAGGACATCGCCGACTACATCGACTATGGCCCGCTGGATCAACTGGCGAAGGAAGGGTTCTTCGCCGAAATGGAAAAGAAATACGGTTTCAAAATGACGCCGTGAGCGGCGCGGGGAGTTCGTGAAAATGTCGGGTGGACCCAAGGATATTTCAGACGTCGCGAAGCGCCGCTTCGACTTGCGCGGCAAGGTCGTGATCATCACGGGCGGCGGCAAGGGCATTGGCAAGATTTACGCGCGCGAATTCGCCCGCGCGGGCGCTCGCGTGGTCGCCGCCGACATCGACGGAGAGGGCGCGGAACAGGTCGCCGCCGAAATCGTCGCGGAGGGCTACGAGGCTGTCGGCCTTCGCGCCGACATCACCGACGCGGCCGCCGTCGAGGCCATGGCGAAGCTCGCGCTCGACAGGTTCGGCGCGATCGACGTGCTCGTCAACAACGCCTCGCTGATGAGCGTGCTGCCGCGCCGCGACTGGATGGAAATTCCCGTCGAGGAATGGGACCGCGTGATGACCGTCAACCTGCGCGGCATGTTCCTGTGCTGCCACGCGGTCGCGCCGACGATGAAGGCCCGGAAATACGGCAAGATCGTCAATATCTCCTCGAGCCGCGTCTGGGAGGGCACGCCCCTGCGACTGCACTACACGACCTCGAAGGCGGGCGTCGTCGGCTTCACGCGGGCGCTCGCGCGGGAGCTCGGTCCGCATGGCATCACCGTCAATTCCGTGTCGCCGGGCGCCACCATGAGCGAGACGCAGGTCGCCAGCTCGAGCGGCAATTATCTGGCGACGCGCGTCGAGGGGCGCGCCATCGAGCGCGCGCAAATCCCCGAGGATCTCGTCGGCGCCGTGATGTTCCTCTCGACCCCGGCGAGCGATTTCATGACCGGACAGACGATGAACGTCGATGGCGGCAAGGCCATGCACTGACGCGCCGGCGCGCGGAGGCTTGATGCGGATTTTCCAGGGCTTCGTCGCCGCCTGCCTGACGCTGGCCGCCTCCACGCAAGGCGCGCGAGCCCAGGCCGCGGCTGATTTCTACCGCGGCAAGACCCTGTCGCTGGTCGTCTCCACCACGGCGGGGTCGAGCTACGACCTGATGAGCCGCAACATCGCGCGCTATCTGCCGAAATATCTGCCGGGCGCCCCCGCCATCGTCATCCGCAACCAGCCCGGCGCCGGCGGCATCGCGGCTGTCAACAGCCTGTTTCACACCGCGCCGAAGGACGGCACGGTCTTCGCGGCCATTCAGGGCAGCGTGCCCTTCGAACCCCTGCTCGGGACGAAGGAAGCGGATTTCGACGCGCGAAAATTCAACTGGCTGGGATCCCCGAGCGCCGAGCTTTGCGTCCTGACCGTCTGGGGCGCTGCGAAGGTCAATTCCATCGACGACATGAAAAACGAGGAAACGACCGTCGGCTCCTCCGGCGCCAATTCCAATCCAAGCTTTTACGCGCGGCTCATCAATTCGGTGCTGGGTACGAAAATCCGGATCGTTTTTGGCTACCCCGGCCAGCCGGAAGTGTTCCAGGCCATGGAAAAGGGCGAAGTCGACGGCCATCCCTGCGGCTTCTGGAGCGCGCTTGTGTCCACGCGTCCGGACTGGATCCGGGACAGGAAGGTCAAGTTGCTGCTGCAATATGGTCCGGAAAAGGAGCCGGCGCTCGGCGCGACGCCTTTCCTTTCCGATCTCGTCACGAAAGCCGACGACCGGATGCTTGTCGAGGCGGCTCTGGCGCCCATCGCGCTCGGGCGCCCCTACCTCGCGCCGCCGGATGTTCCGCCGGACCGGGTTGCGGCCTTGCGACAGGCGATGCAGGATGTGTTCCGCGATCACGACTTTCTCGCGGAGACCCGAAAGCTGGGTCTGTTCGTCAACGCCCGCCAGACTGGCGACGACGTTCTGGCGCGCATTCGCGGCGCCTACGCGATGCCCGCGCCGATTATCGAACGACTGCGCAAACTCTCGAACCAGTGAGGACCGGCATGACGAGATCTGTCCCGACGAGACGGCGTTTCAACACAGGCGCGCTCGCCGCCGCCGCCTCGGGCCTCGCCGCCGCGCAGGCGCGCGCCGACACGAACGTCGATCTGCAGCTCGTGCTCGCGGTCGACGCCTCCGGCAGCGTCAGCCAGTACCGGTTCGAGTTGCAAAAACGCGGATACATCGCCGCGTTCCGCGATCCAAAAGTCCTCAACGCGGTGAGGACGGGCCTGTCCCGCTCCATCGCCGTCACCATGTTCCAGTGGACGGGCCCCCGGCTTCAGCGCGAGGTCATTCCCTGGATGATCGTCCAGGACGAGGCCTCGGCGAAGGCCGTCGCCGACCGGATCGAGAGCGCGCCGCGCCTGCTGTTCGGCGGCGGAACCTCGATCAGCGGCGCCATCGACGTCGCCATGCAACTCTTTCCGCGCGGGGACTATCGCGGCGCCCGGCGGGTCATCGACATTTCCGGCGACGGCGCCAACACGAGCGGCCGCCCCGTGACCCGGGCTCGCGACGAAGCGGTCGCCGCCGGCGTCACCATCAACGGGCTGCCGATCCTGGCGGTCGAGCCGGACCTCGACGAGCATTACCGGGATTTCGTCATCGGCGGAGAAGGCGCCTTCATGATCGCCGTGGACAAGTTCGAAAATTTCGCCGACGCGGTTTTGCGGAAGCTGATTGCCGAAATCGCCTCGAATGACTACGAAGGCGGCGAGCGCGCGCGTTTGCGCAAACTCTGACAGGAACGGGAGAAACGAATGGCTGGCGAAGGCGCGAAGAAGTTTGGCGACTGGAAGAACGTGCTCGTGGAAATCGAGGACGGGATCGCCTGGGTGACGCTGAACCGCCCGGAGAAACGCAACGCCATGAGCCCCGCGCTCAACGACGACATGGTCGAGGTTCTGGACGCCCTCGAGGTCGAGGAATCCGCCGGCGTTCTCGTGCTGACCGGCGCGGGCAGCGCCTTCACCGCCGGCATGGACCTGCGGGAATATTTTCGCGCGCTCGATCACTTGCCCTATCACAAGCAGATGCAGGGCCGCCGTTCCGCCTGGAACTGGCAATGGCGCATGTTGATGAACTATCCCAAGCCGACCATCGCCATGGTCAACGGCTGGTGTTTCGGCGGCGGCTTCACGCCGCTGGTGGGCTGCGATCTGGCCATCGCCGCGGACGAGGCGATCTTCGGTCTCTCCGAAATCAACTGGGGCATCATTCCCGGCGGCAACGTCACCCGCTCGGTCGTCGCCACCATGAACCAGCGCGACGCCATGTATTACGTGATGACCGGCAAGACCTTCGACGGCAAGAAGGCCGCGCAGATGGGCCTCGTCAACGAATCCGTGCCGCTGGCGCAATTGCGCGCCCACACGACGGAACTGGCGAAGGAACTGCTCGGCAAGAACCCGACAGTGCTGCGCACCGCCAAGCAGGCCGTGCGCGCCACCATCGGCATGTCCTTCGAACTCGCCGACGATTACCTCATGGCCAAGAGCGCCCAGGCGCGCTTCTTCGACACCGAGGGCGGACGCGCCAAGGGAATGAAGCAATTCCTCGACGACAAGTCGTTCCGTCCCGGCCTCGGCGGCTACAATCGTGAAAGCTGACGAACTCCGGCGGGCGTCCATCGGACGCCTGCTTCGCCCGAAGTCCGTCGCCATTGTCGGGGCCTCGCCGACGCCGGGCTCGCTCGGCGGCGGAGTCATGGGCAATCTGGAGCGCTTCGGCTTTCCGGGCGACGTGCATCTCGTCAATCCCGCGCGCAAGGACATCGGCGGCAAGGCGTGTTTCGCGACGCCCGCCGATTTGCCGGAGGGCGTCGATTGCGCCGTGCTCGCCATTCCCGGCAAGGGCGTTCTCGACGCGGCGCGGGCCTGCGCCGCGCGCGGCGTCGGCGGCCTGATCGTCTTTGGAGCCGGCTTCGCGGAAGCCGGCGAGGAGGGCAGGGCGGCCCAGGCGGAACTCGCGCGGATCGCGCGCGGCGCCGGCATGGCCGTCGAGGGGCCGAATTGCCTCGGCATGATCAATTACATCGACGGCGTGGCCCTGACGTTCGGCGTCGCCCAGCCGCGCCCGGTGCGCGAGCGCGGCGTCGCCATCGTCTCCCAATCCGGCGCCATGGCGACCGTGCTGCGCGCGGCGCTGCACGCCCGCGACATCGACGTGAGCTTTTCGATTTCGACGGGTAACGAGGCCGTCAATGGCGTCGAGGACTACCTCGATTACGTCCTCGGGGACGCGTCGACCCACGCCATCGCGCTGGTCGTCGAGCAGATGCGCGAACCCCGGCGGTTTCTCGAACTGGCGCGGCGGGCGCAATCCGCCGGCAAGCCTGTCGTGCTGCTGCATCCCGGCCGCGGCATGGCCGCGCGGGAATCAGCGCAGACCCACACCGGCGCGCTCGCCGGCGACTGGGAGGTCATGCGCGCGGCGGCGACCCACTCCGGCGCCTGCGTCGTCGAGACGCTGGAAGAAATGATCGACGTGTCCGAGATGTTTCTGCGCTGTCCGCCCATGGGGGCGGGCGGCGTCGCGATGATCACGGATTCGGGCGCCTTCAAGGGCATGACGCTGGATTATTGCGAGGACATCGGCCTCGCGACGCCGCCGCCTTCGCCCGCCTGCGCGGCGGTTCTGGGAGCCATCGCGCCCGGCCTCGTGCTGCCGACGAACCCGCTCGACCTCACGGCGCAGGCGCTGGTCGATCCGGACCTCTACCGCAAGACGCTCGAACCCATGCTGGCGGACCCCGCCTACGCCGCGATTGTGTTTGGCGTCATCATCTCCAGCCCGCTGATGGCCCGCCGCAAGAACGAGCCGATCCTGACGGCGATGCGCGAGTTCAAACCCTCGAAGCCCGTGATCCTCGCCATGCTCGGCGACGAATCGGAGGTGCCCCGGGATCTGATCGACGACTTCCGCGCCGCCGGCGTGCCCTTTCTCCGCTCGCCGGAACGCGCCCTTCGCGCGCTGGCGCGGCTTGCGGGCTTCGCCGCGCGTCCGCGCGCGTCGTCGATGCTGGAGCCCGACACGGACGAGAAACCGCTGGCGCCCGGCGTGTGGCACGAACACGCCTCGAAACAGGTGCTCGGTCGCGCCGGCGTGCCCGTGCCGCCGGGCGGCCTCGCGAAATCGCTCGAGGAAGCCCGCCGCGTGGCCCGCCGCTCGGGTTATCCCGTCGCGCTCAAGGCGCAATCCGCGGAGCTCTCCCACAAGAGCGACGCGGGCGGCGTCGTTCTCGGCCTCGCCGACGAA
>CAISEY010000352.1 GCA_903884435.1 uncultured Hyphomicrobiales bacterium
ATGGTGCCGGTGACCGAAAACCAGGGACTTTCAATCGTGCCAACCGTTTCCGCCAATCGATACGAAGACTGTTTCCAGTCCGTGAGCGCGACCCGTGGCGGATCGCCTCGATCAGCGCGTTCGCCGGGCGCGGGATCGCGGCCCCGCTCTTCTTCGAGCCAACCGTCCGGAACGGCTTGCCCGGCGGGCCGCCGCCAGGGACTCCGGTCGATGCCGGGTTGTTCTTCTGGTTGCATGTGCTGACGGTTGGAGATCTTTTGACCGTCGTCGGAAACTGGACAAGGCAGAAATAGAGATCATGACCGGCAAGCATGCAATCGTCGTCGGCGCCGGTCCCGCGGGGCTCATGGCCGCCGAAAACCTGGCGCGCTCCGGCGCGCGCGTGACGGTTTTCGACGCGATGGCCTCGCCCGCCCGCAAGTTCCTGCTCGCGGGCAGGGGCGGGCTCAATCTGACGCATGGCGAGGAATGGACGAAATTCATCGCGCGCTACGGCGCGGCGGCGGGGCGGCTCGCGCCGGCGCTCGCCGCCTTCTCGCCCGACGACACGCGGCGCTGGAGCGCGGACCTGGGCGAGCCGACCTTCGTCGGCACGAGTGGGCGCGTGTTCCCGAAAAGCTTCAAGGCCTCGCCCCTGTTGCGCGCCTGGCTACGACGGCTGGCGGCGAGCGGGGTCGAGTTTCGCGCGCGGCGCCGGTTCACGGGCTGGAACCCGGATGGAAGCCTGCTGTTCGAATCGCCGGAAGGGCCGGTCTCGGAGACGGCGGACGCCGTCGTTCTCGCGCTTGGCGGCGCGTCGTGGCCGCGGCTTGGATCCGATGGCGGCTGGACGCGGATACTCGCGGAGCGCGGAATCGGGATCGCCCCCCTGCGCGCGTCGAACTGCGGTTTCGATGTCGCCTGGTCCGCCCGGTTCCGCGAGAAATTCGCGGGCGCTCCGCTGAAATCCATCGCTCTCTCGTTCGAGGGACGGACTTTGCGCGGCGAGGCGGTCGTCACGGAAAATGGCGTCGAGGGCGGGGCGGTCTACGCGCTCTCGCCGTTGTTGCGCGAGGCCATAGCCGCGCGCGGCGAGGCGATCCTGACGCTCGATCTGAAGCCGGACGTCGCACTGGCGGCGCTCGCGACAAAATTGTCGCGGCCGCGCCGCGGGCAATCCGCGTCGACGTTCTTGCGCAAGACGGCGGGGCTGACGCCCGTCGCCATCGCCCTGTCGCGCGAGGCGGGAGACTTGCCGGACGACGGCGCGGGCCTCGCCGCGCGGATCAAGAGCCTGCCCTTGCGGCTCGTCGCGGCGCGTCCTCTCGAACGTGCGATTTCGAGCGCGGGCGGCGTGCGCTTCGAGGAGATCGACGAAAACTTCATGCTGACGAACGCGCCCGGCGTTTTTGTCGCGGGTGAAATGATCGACTGGGAAGCGCCAACCGGCGGCTATCTGTTGCAGGCCTGTTTCGCGACTGGCGCCGCCGCCGGGCGCGGGGCTCTCGCGTGGATGGAGCGAATCCCCCGCGATTGACCGCGCCCGCGCGGCCAGTCAGTTTGCCGCCAAATCCGGAGATGAACGACATGAACCGCATTTCAGTCCTCCCGCGGATCGCGGGCGCGGCGTTCGCGCTGACTGGCGCGCTCGCGTCAGCGCGCGCCGACACCGTGGAGGATTTCTACAGGGGGCGCACGCTCACGGTGCTCGTCGGCGTCGGAGTCGGCGGAGAATATGATTTCCAGATGAGGCTCGTGGCGCGCCACATCGGGAAATACATTCCGGGCAAGC
>CAISEY010000353.1 GCA_903884435.1 uncultured Hyphomicrobiales bacterium
GCGCCAGCGAATTCAGGACGGGCGCGGTCTCCGCCGGACCATTGCGGGGCGCCCCGCCCCGGCACGCCGCTTGCGACCCGAAGCGCCAGGGAAGCCCATTCCGCGAGATCGTCTCGCGGCGAGCCGGAAGCGTCCCGTTCTGGAACACACATGCTGTTCGAAAGAAACCTCGTCGCCGCGACGCCATCCCCGGCGGGCCAGACGGGCGCCCGCAAGGAGCGTCGTCCCCGCTGGGCCGGCCTCATGCAAGGCCAGAACACCGCGCTCCTGCGCGCCGCGTTCTTCGGCGTCGCCGCGATGGCGGACGCGCTCGCCATCGTGTGCGCGGCGCTCGCCTCGGGCTTCACGCACCATCTGATTTACTATTCGGACCCTGGTCCGGTGGACAGCCATTTCCTCGTCGGCTGCATCATCGCCGCCCTGTTCGTCGTGCCCAACATCATGCGCAACGACTACGCGATGTCGAGCTACTTCAAGTTCACCGGCCATCTCGGCCGCAGCGTCACCCTGTGGAACCTCGCCTTCCTCAGCGCGCTGATCCTCGCCTTCCTCACCAAGACAACGACCGACGTCTCGCGCGGCACGATGATCTATTTCTACGTGTCCGGCTTCGTCTGCGTCGGGGCCGTGCGTTCGCTGCTCGTGCAGGCCATCGAGACCCGCGCCCGCACCGGCGCCATCAGCAGCCGCCGCGTCTTCCTCGTCGGCCACGAAGCGGAATTGCGGAGGTTTTCCGAACAGTACAAGCCCTGGACGCTGGGCATGCGCATCGTGGCCGCCGCCGTGTTGCGCGACGAGGACAACATCGACGACGACCTCGCCCTCGCCGCCGCCTCGGCGCGCATGTTGCGCCCGGACGACGTGTTCATCCTCGCGCCCTGGTCGCAGAAGGAAACCATCGACGCCTGCGTCAACGCCTTCATGCGCGTGCCCGCCTCCATCCATCTCGGGCCGGAACGCATTCTCGACCGCTTCGCCGACGTTCAATTCGAGCGCAACGGCCCGATCGCGAGCCTCAGCCTCGTCCGCCGGCCGCTCACGACCTTCGAGGTCGTGCTGAAACGCGCCTTCGACATTGTCGCCTCCTCCGTCGCCCTGGTCCTTCTCTCGCCGTTGTTCGCTTTCGTCGCGCTCGCCATCAAGCTCGATTCGAAGGGACCGGTGATTTTCCGCCAGCGTCGTTACGGCTTCAACCAGCAGCCGTTCCGCATCTACAAGTTCCGGTCGATGTCGACGATGGACGACGGGCGCGACATCGTGCAGGCGCGGAAGGGAGACGCGCGGATCACCCGCGTCGGCGGCGTCCTGCGCCGCCTCAACATCGACGAGCTGCCGCAGCTCGTCAACGTTCTGCGGGGGGAAATGTCGCTCGTCGGCCCGCGGCCCCACGCGCTGGCCCACGACCAGCACTTCGAACGCAGCATCGCGCTCTACGCGCGCCGGCACAACGTCAAGCCGGGCATCACCGGCTGGGCGCAGGTCAACGGCCTGCGCGGCGAGACCAACACCCCGGACCTCATGCGCAAGCGCGTCGAGCACGACCTCTACTACATCGACAACTGGTCGCCGGGCCTGGACTTCCGCATCCTGTTCCTGACCGTTTTTTCCAGAAAAGCCTACCGGAACGCCCTTTGAACCAACGGAGCCACGCCATGCGAGCCGATCCCGTTTTCACGTCCTGGCAGCCGCGCCACGCCGCTCTCTGGGGCAACGCGCCCATCCGCCTGAAGCATCGTCTGCACGAACACGAACTGTTCACGAACGACGCGCTCGCGCGGCTCGTGGAGCGCTATCCCCGCGAACACTACAGTCTCGTGCAATGGGGCTCCCACGGCGCGAGCGGCTCGTGGCGCGAGGGCGAACTCGCGGGTCTGCCGGGCGAGGCGATCATCGACGCCATCGCGCGCGGGCGGGTCTGGATCAACATGCGCAACCTGCCGGACGTCGATCCGCGCTACGCCGCCCTGATGAACGAAATCTTCGACGAACTCGAAGACCGCATGCCGGGGTTCGGCTCCTTCACGCGCAAGCTCGGCCTGCTGATTTCCTCGCCGCTCTCCCGCACGCTGTATCACCTCGATCTGCCGGGACAATCGCTCTGGCAAATCCGCGGCTCCAAGCGCGTCTTCGTCTATCCGGCGGCGCCCCCGTTCGAGACGCCGGAAGTGATCGAGCGCGTGGCGCTCTCCGGCGTCGAGGTCAACATGCCCTACCAGCCCTGGTACGACGAACACGCGACGGTTCTCGACATCGAGCCCGGCGACATGTTGCACTGGCCTCTCAACGCGCCGCATCGGGTCGACAATCACGACTGCCTCAATGTTTCGATGACGCTCGAGTATTTCACCGAGGACATCCGGCGGACCCACATGGTGACGAAGGCGAACGCGATCCTGCGCACCAAATTCGGGGTGACGCCAAAAAGCCGCGCCACGACCGGTCCCTCGTTCTGGGCCAAGGCGGCGCTCCAGCGCGCCCTTCGCGACACGAAATGGGTCAGGCGCGAGGACCGGGCGCGCCGCGCGCCCGAGTTCCGGCTCGATCCAACCCGTCCCGGCTGTATCGCCGAAATCGGCGGACTGTGAGAAACGCCATGAGCGACGCAACCTTCATTGCCCGTGAAATCCCGGCTTCGCGGGAGACGGCGCGCCGGCGCCTGCTGCTGCGCGTGGAGGTTTCCACCGACCTCGCCCGCGTCGCCGACCGCTGGCGCGCTCTGGCCGGCTCCGGCAAGGCCCTCGCTTTCCAGGTCGAACCCTGGATCGCGTCCTGGTACGCCACGCTGGGCCGCCGCCCGGACTATCTTCCCCTCGCGGTCACGATCGTCGACGCCACGAACGGACGCGACCTGATGGGCCTGCCGCTCGTTCGCCGGACAGCCGGCGGCATGACCTTCATTGAATTCGCCGATTGCGGGCTGACGGACTACAACGCCCCGATCATCGGCGCGGGCGCCCCGCGCGACGCCGGCGGCGCGAGGGATGTCTGGCGGGCGTTGCTGGCGAGCCTTCCCAAGGCCGACGTTCTGAATTTCGCGAAAATGCCGCGCGAGGTGGATGGCGTTCCCAATCCGCTCGCCCTCGCGCCCGGCGTTCGCGCCTCGCGGCTGAACGGCAACGTTCTGGAAGTTCGGGGAGAGTGGAGCGACTGGCACTGGGGCCTCGAGCGCACCTTCCGCAAGGAACTCGAACGCAGCCTGCGCGTTTTCGAGAAGAACCCGGGCGCCCGGTTCCGGCGCATCGCCGATCCCGACGAGGCCGCGCGGATTCTCCGGGAACTCAAGCGCCTGCAACGCGAGCGAATCGTCGAACTCGGCCTGCCCTATGTTCTCGACGAACCGGAAAACGACCGCTTCTACGACGAACTCGTCGCCAGGGGCTTGCCGGAAGGCGGCGCCGTCCTGACGGCCCTTCTCGCGGGAGACACGGTCGTCGCCGCGCTGCTGGGCGTCGCGCGCGGACGACACTACGCCATGGTGCGTCTCGCCGCCGCCGGCGGAAGCTGGCGAGCCTGTTCGCCCGGCCGCCTGATTATCGAGCGCACCATGATGATGTTGCACCGCGAGGGCTTCAACGCCTTCGACTTCACCATCGGAGACTACGACTACAAGCGCCGCCTTGGCGCCCGGACCGTTCCCCTGTGCGAGGTGGAGGCGGCGCTGGGCTGGCGCGGCGCGCCTTTCGTGGCGAGGGAGCGCGCGAGGGCCGCCATCCGCGAATACCCCCGTCTTCGCGCGATCGCCGCGCGACTGCGCGACGCGCGCTGAAGGCTCAGTTGCGGTTGTAGACGTCCTCGATGCGAACGATGTCGTCCTCGCCGAGATAGCTTCCGGTCTGCACCTCGATCAGCTCCAGATCGATCTTGCCGGGATTGGTGAGACGATGCACCGAGCCCATCGGAAGGTAGATCGACTCGTTCTCGTGCACCAGCGTGACCGTGGCGTCGAGCGTCACCTCGGCGGCGCCCTTCACGACGATCCAGTGCTCGGCGCGATGGAAATGCTTTTGCAGGGACAGGCGTCCTTGCGGCTTGACGACGATGCGCTTGACCTGGTGGCGCGTCCCCTCGTCGACGCTCTGGTAGAAGCCCCACGGACGATAGACACGCTTGTGCTCGACGGCCTCGCGATGGCCGTCGGCCTTCAACCGGTCGACCAGCGTCTTGACCTTGTCGGCCTGCGCCGCGTCGACCACGAGAACAGCGTCGGGCGTCGAGATGACCACGACGTTGCTGACGCCGACGACCGTGGTGAGCGGCCCGTCCGAGCGCACGAGCACGTTCGAGGCGTCGATCACCACGCCGCGGCCGCGCACGGAATTGTTCTCGCCGTCGCGGTCGGAAAGATCGAGCACCGACGACCAGGTGCCGACGTCGGACCAGCCGATGTCCGCCGGCACGACCGCCGCGAGACTCGTGTGCTCCATCACGGCGTAGTCGATGGATTTCCGCGTCGCCGATTCCAGCGCCGCCTGGTCGAGAACGCGAAATTGCAGATCGAGCGTCGAGGCGGCGACCGCCCGCGCCGCGGCCTCCGCGACGCCCGGCTCGAACCGCGCGATCTCGCCCTTCATCACGTCGGCGCGAAAGAAGAAGTTCCCGGAATTCCAGAGATAGCCCTCGTCCACGTAGCGGCGCGCCACGTCCTCGGTGGGCTTTTCGACGAAGGCGGCGACCTTGGAGACCTCGTCGAAACCCGCCAGTTTTTCAGCGCGCCGGATGTATCCGTAGCCAGTGGCCGGATAGCCGGGCGTCACGCCCAGCGTGACAATGGAGCCCGCTGCCGCCGCCTTGCCGGCGATGACGCAGAGCTCGACGAAGCGCGCGGGATTCTTGATCATGTGGTCCGCCGCGAGCACGGCCACGACCATGTCGGGCGCGCGCCGGGCGGCGATTTCCGCGGCGACCGCGACCGCGGCGGCGGAATCCCGGCGCACGGGCTCGAGCACGATCTCGGCCTCCATCTTGATATGGGCGAGTTGCTCGGCGACGAGGAAGCGATAATCGCTGTTCGTCAGCACCACGGGACGCTCGAACACGCTCCTGTCGGCGAGCTGGATCACCGTGTTCTGGAACGTCGAAAAGGCGCCGAACAGCGGAATGAACTGCTTGGGCAGGGTCTCGCGCGATTCCGGCCACATCCGCGTGCCCGAACCGCCGCACATGATCACGGGAAGAATTTTGGTCATCGTCCGCACCCGAAAAGGAGAATCATCGAATTTTCGGCAGTTTATGAGAAAAATATGCCGGAAATGTAAATCCGCCGGAGCCCCGGCGGAGGGTCACGCCGCCTTTTTCTGATAATCTTTAATGTCCGAGAACACGATCTTCGGCCATTTCTCCCGCTCGTAGTTGAGCGCCCAGGCCGAGGCCGCGAGGAACACCGGGGCCTGGTCGAGATCGACCGCCATGGACGAGGGGAAGGCGCGGACGAACTTGTCGAGTTCGCCCGGCTCCTCCGAACTCACCCAGCGGCACAATTCGAACCGGCTCTGCTCGAAGCTCACGGGCAGCGAATATTCCGCCTGCAACCGCTCCGCCAGCACGTCTAGCTGCAACGCGCCGACGACGCCGACCATCGCGGGCGACCCGTCCGACGGCAGGAACAGCTGCACGACGCCCTCTTCCGCCATCTGCTGCAAGGCCTCGCGCAGCTTCTTCGCCTTCATGGCGTCCCCGAGCTTCACCCGGCGCAGGATTTCCGGCGCGAAGCTCGGCACGCCCCGGAACACGATGTCCTCGCCCTCGGTCAGCGAGTCGCCGATGCGCAGGGTGCCATGATTGGGGATGCCCACCACGTCGCCGGCGTAGGCCTCGTCGGCGATCTGCCGGTCCTGGGCGAAGAAAAATTGCGGCGCGTTCAGCGCCATCGGCTTGCCGGTGCGCACCAGCTTCGCCTTCATGCCGCGCGTGAGCTTGCCGGAGCAAACGCGCATGAAGGCGATGCGGTCGCGGTGGTTCGGGTCCATGTTCGCCTGAATCTTGAAGACGAACCCGGTCATTTTCGGCTCGCGCGGCTCGACGCGGCGGGTCGCCGAATCCTGTCCGCGCGGCGGCGGCGCGAATTCCCCGAGCCCGTCGATCAAATCCTGCACGCCGAAGGTGCGCAGCGCGCTGCCGAAATACACAGGCGTCAGATGACCCTCGAGAAAGGCCTCGCGGTCGAAAGGCTTGCAGCCATCGACGGCGAGTTCCAGCTCCTCGCGAAAGGCGGGGCGCTCGTGCTCGGGCAAGGGTTCGGCGATGGATGGATCGGAGGGACCATTGACCTTGCGCGGGCCTTCCTTCGAATCGACGAGCCGGACCGAACTCGCGCGAATGTCGTAGGTGCCCGCGAAATCACGGCCGCGGCCGATGGGCCATGTCACCGGCGCGCAGTCGAGCGCCAGGGTCTTCTCGATTTCGTCGAGGAGATCGAAGGGATCGCGCGTCTCGCGGTCGAGCTTGTTGATGAAAGTGACAATGGGGATGTCGCGCAGCCGGCAGACCTCGAACAGCTTGCGCGTGCGCGCCTCGATGCCCTTGGCCGCGTCGATCACCATGA
>CAISEY010000354.1 GCA_903884435.1 uncultured Hyphomicrobiales bacterium
CCCGGACGCCGGCGCCGAAATGGCGGGCCGGCTGCCGGTCAGGAGCCGCCGCTTCGACCGGTGAGGGCCGGCCGCTTGGCGCGCGGGCCGGCGCGGGCTACAAGGCGCGGTCGTTCCATCTGGCCGGTTATTTATGCGCACTTCGGAAGTGTTGAACAAACTCGCGGCGACGCCTGGCGAAAGATTGAGCGTGGAGACAATCTTCGCAAGTCTCGGCGACAAGGCCTTCGCGTTGCTCATCGTCATTCTGGGCGTGCCCAATTGTATTCCGATGCCGCCGCCCATCCCGATCTTCTGCGGCTTTCTCCTCATCGGCGTCGCCGTGCAGATATCCATGGGCCTCAAGTCGCCCTGGGCCCCGCAATTCATCCTGGGCCGCACCGTGGCCCTTCAGGACGTGCAGCGCGCCGCCACGCGGGCGATGCCTCTGGTCATGAAAATGGAGCAGTTCTCGCGGACCCGGCTGCAATGGTTCCGGGCGAGCCTCGCCAATATTCTGATCGCCCTGCTCCTCGCCACCCTGTCGCTCGGGATCATCACGGCGGCGCCGGTCATCGGCCAGATTCCCTGGGGCCTCGCGGTCTGCCTCATGGGGCTCGGCCTCGTCGAGCGCGACGGGGTGCTCGTCATCGCCTCCCTCGTCGCGGCGCTGATCGGAGCCTCGCTGAGCGCCGGTTTCGTCTACGCGATCGTCATCGCCATCGGGAGCTGGTTCTGAAGCGGCCTATTTGATGAAGCCGAGATCGACGTAGCGGGACTTGACGGCGTCCTTCGATTTCACGACGCCGTTGTCCTGGAACGCCTTCAGCACGTTGTTGAAATCGGGATCGGGGATCGTGACCCCGCGGCTGAATGGCTCGAGCTCCCTGTAATAATCATAGGTTTTTTCGCTGACGGCGCGATCCTGCTTCGTCTCCTTCATCAGGATTTCGATGGCTCTTTCGCGGTTGGCCGGATCGTAAAACCAGTCCGTCGCCTTCGAGAGGGCGCGAAGATAGGCCTCCGCCGCCGGACGGTTCTTCGCGAGCCAGTCCTTGCGGGCGATGACGCCGACGAAACCGTAACCCTTCACGTAGGAGCCGAAGTCGATGAGCTTGTTGAAGCCCGCCGCCTCCGCGGTGAAATTCAGCGGCGAATTGACCGCGGCGGCGGCCACCGCGCCAGACGCGAGCGCCGCGTAACGATTGGTCGAGGAGCCATCGTAGACGCGATCGACGTCGGAATCCTTGAGGCCATTGGCGTCCATCCAGGTCTGGAAAAAATTGGCGATGTCGTTCTTCGGCACCGGCAGGATGACCTTCCTGCCCTTGATGTCGGCCGCGGTCTTCACGTTTTTCGCGGACATCATGGCGTAGGGATATTTGATCGCGGTCGACCCGATCAGCACGACGGGCGCGCCCGCCTCGACGGCCTGAACGACGATCTCGAACGTCGTGTGCCCGATGTCGAGCGAGCCGCCAACGGTCTGCTGGGCGATCAGCGCGACGTTGCCGACGAGTTCGCTCTGGATCGAGAGCCCCTCCTCCCTGAAATAGCCGAGGTTTTCCGCGATGAATTCCGGCCAGCTCGTGGCGCTGCGCGAGGCCTGGCCGACGACGAGCCTCGTCTGCGCCGCGGCGAGCGTCGAAGACGCCGCGAGGGACGCGGCGGCGAGCGCGAAGAGCGCGGCGCGGACGGGTATTTTCATTCTTGCCTCCCTGGCTGGCCCGTCACCGCCGCGCGGCGACGAGCGATTCCTCGGTCTCGATGCGAATGCTGTCGCGCACTTCCTGTTCGATCAACGTCCATATCCGGTCCGTGTACGCCGCGAAGCCGGCGGAGCGTTTCAGCGAAAGCTCGCGCGGGCGCGGCAGGTCGACGCGCACCTCTTCCTTCAACCGTCCGGGCCGCACGGTGAACACCAGCACGCGGTCGGAGAGATAAACAGCCTCGTCGATCTGGTGGGTGACGAAGAGAATGGTCTTCTTCGTCTCGGTCCAGATGCGCGTCAGTTCCGCCTGCATGATCTCGCGCGTCTGCGCGTCGAGCGCCGCGAAGGGTTCGTCCATCAACAAAATCTGCGCGCCCGCGGTCAGCGCGCGCGCCATGTTGACGCGCTGTTTCATGCCGCCGGAAAGTTCGTGCGGAAAATGCTTCTCGAAGCCGCGCAGGCCCACGAGATTGAGAAAGGAACTCGCGAGGTCGCGCGCCTCGCCGAGGTTCTTGCCCTGTACTTCCGGACCAATGATCGCGTTTTCCAGCACGTTGCGCCAGGGCAGCAAACCGTCCTGCTGGAACACGAAGGCGATGTCGTGGCCGGGCTCCGTCACCTCGATTCCGTCCACCATGACGGTTCCCGAGGTTGGCTTGATGAGCCCGTTGACGAGCCGCAGAAACGTCGTCTTGCCGCAGCCGGAGGCGCCGACGACGCTGACGAACTCGCCCGCCGCGACTTCAATCCCGAGGTCGCGCAGCACCTCGATCGACCTGCCGTCCTTGACGAAGGACTTGTTGAGCCCGCGCGCGGCGAGTTTGGGCGTCGCCATTATTCTTCCTCGATGTTCTGGAAGCGCCAGGGCGCCAGTTTCCGCTCGAGCCACTTCAGGAATTCGACCGAGGCGACCCCGCAGATCGCCAGGATGAAGACGGCCACCCACAGGCCCGCGGTGTCGAAACTCTGCGCCGAGCGGAAGATCATGAACCCGAGACCCGCGCGCGCGCCGAACAGTTCCGCGACGACGACGCCCACGAGCGCGCGCGCCACCGAGACGCGCAGGCCCGCGACGATGTAGGGCAGCGCCGCCGGCAGGCGCACCTTGGCGTAAAGCTGCGCGGGACTGGCGCCGAAGGACCGCACGACCTCGAGCAGGACGCGATCGGTCGTCGTCAGACCGGCGACCGTGTTGATGAGAATGGGAAAGACAGCCGTGAGAAAGATCAGCGCGATTTTCGATCCCATGCCGATGCCAAGCGCCAGCATGAACAGCGGCCCGAGCGCCAGCGTCGGCGTCGAATAGAGCATGGAGACCCAGGGATCGAAGAAATCGCGCACGCGGCGCGACGAGGCCATGAGGGCGCCCGCGGCGATGCCGACCAGCGTCGCGAGCAAAAAGCCGCCCGCGAATTCGAGGAAGCTGACGGTGGCGTCGTTGAGCAACTCGCCGGACCTGGCCGCCTCGACGAAACGTTCGGCGATGGCGCCGAGCGGCACGAGGAACAGCTTGTTGTCGAGATAACGCGCCGTGGCTTCCCAGAGAACCGCCGCGGCGACAAACGACACAAGACCGCGACGAAATGTCAGACTCATGCGACGGCTTCCCCCCGCGGCGAACCTTCGCCGCGCCCCCTTTCCCGCAAGATAGCCGGCGACGGCGGCCATGGTCCAACAAATTGTGAATTCAGTTCCGCCCCGGAACCTGTATAGACCCGTCCGGTCGCACGCGGCGCGGAGCATGGACATGGGCATTCTCGTTGATGGCAAATGGACGCAGGAAGACCTCGTACGCCACGACGCGGAGGGGCGTTTCGTGCGCAAGGAGAGCGTCTTCCGCGACTGGATCACTTCGAATGGCGCGCCCGGCCCCGGCGGCGGCGCGGGCTGCAAGGCGGAGGCGGGCCGCTATCATCTGTACGTTTCCTACGCTTGCCCCTGGGCCCACCGCACGCTGATCTTTCGCGCGCTCAAGGGGCTGGAGGGCATGATCGACATTTCCGTCGTTCACTGGCGGATGCTGGAGAACGGGTGGACCTTCGAGGACGGTCCAGGCGTCATTCAGGATCCGGTCAACGGCGCGCGCTTCCTGCACGAGGTCTACAGCGCCGCAGATCCCTCCTACACGGGGCGCGTCACCGTGCCCGTGCTGTTCGACAAACGGACGAAACGGATCGTCAACAACGAATCCTCCGAAATCATCCGGATGCTGAATGGCGCCTTCGACGCCATCGGCGCGAAGCCGGGCGACTATTATCCCCCGGACCTTCGCGAGGAGATCGACGCGATCAACGCGCGTGTTTACGAGACCGTGAACAACGGCGTCTATAAATGCGGCTTCGCGAAGTCGCAAACGGCCTACGACGAAGCGGTGGCCCGGCTGTTCGAAACCCTCGACTGGCTCGAGGAGAGGCTGTCGCACCAGCGTTATCTTTGCGGCGCGCGCGCCACCGAGGCGGACTGGCGGCTGTTCCCGACGCTCGTCCGCTTCGATCCGGTCTACGTCGGACACTTCAAGTGCAATATCCGGCGCGTCGCGGATTATCCGAACCTTTCCAATTATTTGCGTGACCTCTATCAAACCCCGGGCATTGCCCCGACGGTCAATTTCGCTCACATCAAACAGCATTATTATCAAAGCCAGCGACAGGTGAACCCTTCGGGGGTCGTGCCCGCCGGACCCGCGATCAACCTCGAAGCGCCGCACGACCGCGCGCGGTTCTGACAGCGCGTCGATCACGGTCGCGATGTATCGCGACGGTCCGTGCGAAATGACGCTTCGGGTTAATGACGAAGATGCAAAGGAGTCTGGTATTTGAATGATATTTCCGAAATATTTTTGCCTCAAATTGACCGCACGTTCGATCCTGGCTAGTTGAACAATTCTCTCAGAAGAGCGCCCGATGCCCGTCCGTCCCATCATATGCATGCCCGACCCGAGACTTCGTCTGGTTTCGAAACCCGTCGCGAAGGTGGACGATTCCGTTCGCGCGCTGATGGATGACATGCTGGAGACCATGTACGACGCGCCGGGCGTCGGCCTCGCCGCGATCCAGGTCGCGGAGGCGACGCGCGTCGTCGTGATCGACACCGCGAAGAAGGACGACCCGCCGGCGCCGATGTTTTTCGTCAATCCGGAGATTACCTGGGCCTCGACCGAAAAGAACGTTCACGAGGAAGGCTGCCTCTCGATCCCCGACTATTACGAGGAGGTCGAGCGACCCGCGAAGGTTCGCGTGAAATTTCTCGACCGCGAGGGCGCGGAAAAGGAAATCGAGGCCGACGGCCTGCTCGCCACCTGCATCCAGCACGAGATCGACCATCTCAACGGCGTGCTGTTCATCGACCACCTGTCGCGCCTGAAGCGCGAGCGCGCCATCAAGAAATTCGCCAAGGCCGCGCGGCGCGCGACGGAAGACCGTGGCGAAGGGCCGGAAAAGGCGTAAAAGCCCGTGGCGGAAGCCGACACGGCAAGGGCTCAATGACGCTGCGCATCGTTTTCATGGGAACGCCGGACTTTTCCGTCCCGGCGTTGAAGGCCATTCTCGACGGGGGACACGAGGTCGTCGCCGTCTACACGCGCGCGCCCAAGCCGGCGGGACGCGGCATGGCGCCGCGGCTTTCGCCGGTGCACCAGATCGCCGAAAGCGCGCACATCCCCGTCCTCACGCCCAAAAGCCTGCGCAACGACGAGGCGGTGGCTTTGTTTCGCTCGCACCACGCCGATGTCGCGGTCGTCGTCGCCTACGGGCTCATTTTGCCAAAGCCGATCCTCGACGCCCCCGTTCACGGCTGCGTCAATCTGCACGCCTCGCTTTTGCCGCGCTGGCGGGGCGCGGCGCCAATCCAGCGCGCCATCATGGCCGGCGACGCCGGGACCGGCGTGATGGCGATGCAAATGGACGAAGGCCTCGACAC
>CAISEY010000355.1 GCA_903884435.1 uncultured Hyphomicrobiales bacterium
GATTCCGCCTTGGCGGAATCAAGAAAGCCGCAGGTGTTGACGACGACCGCGTCGGCGCCTTCGTGCGAGCGGGTGAGTTCGTACCCCTCCGCGCGCAGGCGCGTGATGATGCGCTCGGAATCGACGAGCGCCTTCGGACAACCCAGCGACACGAAAGAGACGCGGGGGGCGGATTTTTGCGGTTCTGCGGACATGCGCCGGAAGTGACATGTCGGACGGGGCGGCGCAACCGCTATTCGGCGGGTCGCCCCGAAATTGAAAAGGCCCGGTCGTTGAACCGGGCCTTTCCAGAACGTGGATCGCGAAGCGATCAGAAGCGGTAGCTGACGCCGGCGCGCAGGGCGTGCTCGGCGATCTTGTGGCTCTCGGAGACGCCGCCCCAGAACGCCACGGGCGCCGGGATCAGACCATCGTTCACGTTGCCATAGCTGGCGTAGCGATACTCGCCGCGAACGGTCCAGTTGCGGGAGATCGCGTATTCGAGGCCGGCGCCGGCGGTCCAGCCAGCGTGGACGCCCGAGTAACCGGCGGCGGTGCCGGCGGAAGCGTAGTTCGTCTTGATGTCGGCGAAGGCGACGCCGCCCGTCGCGTAGAGCAGGGCGTCGCCAAACGCGTAGCCGACGCGAGCGCGCAACGAGCCCTGCCAGTCGATCTTCGTGTTGAGCGTATAGGCGCCGGGGAGCAGCGCGCCCGCGGCCGAGTAGAAGACGTTGCTGGTCTTGTTGATCCCCGAGCCCTCGAAGTCGCCCTCGACGCCGATCACGACCGCCGAACCCGGCAACTGGTGATTGTAGCCGGCGTGAATGCCGCCGACGACGGCGCTGGTGTTGAGATTGCCGAAGCCAACGAGCGCGCCCGCGGCGTTGGTCGCGCTGACGTCGTCCTTGTCCCACGCGACGCCAAGCTGGGCGCCGGCGTAGAAGCCGGTCCAGGCGGACACGGGAGCCGGGGAGTAGGGAGCCGGTGCGGGCGCCGGAGCGCGGCGGGGAAGGTCGGCCGCCAGAGAGACGGAGGAGACAGCGGCCAGGGCCGACGACAACAGGATTTTACGAAACATGGGTACTTGCCTTTCACACTCGTGGAGCCTCCCCGCGGGACGGCCGGGGATCGCTAAAATCACACAACTGGAATTTACCAAATCAATACTCAAAAGCAAGTCTGTATTCGCGAAACGCGCGACATGGACGACACCTGTTGCGATCGGGCAACATGCTTCACATCACATTGAAAAATAACATGAAAAATATATGAAAGCGCCGAGATCGGGAGCGTTAACCCTGCCTTAAGCATAGATCTACAAATATTATTTATATTGTGCGGACATTATGGCGAAATTAATCACGCGGTCCGGTGGACGGACAAACGTTCCTGCTGACGGACGACGACCGGCCCTTTATGGTGCGCCGGGGCGGCGGGCCGCCATGACCAGGGAGGCGACGAAACCAGATGACATTCACCCTCGCAACCGTGCAGACCGGCCGCGGACCGCGCGCCGCGATCATCGCGGGAGACCGCTTTGTCGTGGTCGCCACGGCCACCCACAGGGATCAGGACCGCACGGTCACGGGCCTGCTCTCCGAATGGGAAACCAGCCTTCCCCGCCTCGACGCGCTCGCCGCGCAGGCCGCGCGCATCGGCGCTCCGCTCTCCGAAGCGCAATTGCTGGCGCCCGTTCTCGCCCCGGGCGCGATTTTCTGCGCCGGCGCGAACTATTCCGACCACGCGGCCGAAATGGCCGTCAAATCGGGCCTGCCGCCGCCCGTCGATCCGCACACGCTGGGCCTGCGGTCGTGGCACTTCATCAAGACGATGCATTGCCTCGCCAGCCCCGGCTCGACCGTCGTGATGCAGCCGCGCTCGCAAAAGATCGACTGGGAGGCCGAACTCGCGGTGATCATCGGCAAGTACGGCCGCGACATTTCCGAGGAGAACGCGCTCGATCACGTCGCGGGCTACACGATCGCCAACGACCTGTCGGCGCGCGACCTCGGCGTGCGCGCCGCCCTGCCGGAAAGCAACCCGTTCCGGCATGACTGGATCGCCCACAAGAACTGGGACGGTTCCTGCCCGCTCGGCCCGTGGATCACGCTGAAACGCGACGTACCAAACGAGCGCGATCTGAAAATCACCCTCGAGGTCAATGGCGTCCTCAAGCAAAACTCCAATTCCGGACAGATGATCTTCAATATAAACGAACAGATCGCCGATTTGTCTCGCAACTTCGCCCTGCGCCCCGGCGACATCATCCTGACCGGCACGCCGGCGGGCGTCGGCGCCGGACGGGGCGAATTCCTGAAGAAGGGCGACGTCGTCAAGGTGAAAATCGACCGGCTCGGCGAACTCGTGAACACGATGGCGTGAAGGCGCGGATCGCATGAAACCGGTACGCATCGGCACGTCCCTCGAGGGCGGCACGTTTCACTCGCAGGGCGTCGCGCTCGCCGCGCTGCTGGCCGGGCGCGGCATTCCCGCCGAAGCGCTGGTGACGCCGCGTTCCGGCGCCGCCAACGCCATGCGGCTGGAAGCGGACGAAATTGACTTCGGCTTCATCGCCGCCAATTGGGTCGGCCGCGCCCGGCGGGGCGAAAGGCCGTTCGTCGAGCCGCTGGCGATCCGCATGGTCGCCCCGATGAACATCGGGCCGCTCTATTTCATCGCGCGCGCGGACTCCGGCCTCGCCAGCGTCCGCGACCTGCGGGGCAAGCGCGTCGTCGTCGGCCCGCGCAACGGCGGCATGGCCAGCCACGCGCAAGTGATCCTCGGCGCTCTCGGCATGGGGTTTTCGGACATTACGCCGGTCTATCTCGAATTCGCGGAAGGAGGAGAGGCCGTTGCTTCGGGCGCCGCGGACGCGCAACTGCAATGCCCGATTCCGAACGATCTGATCGACGATCTCGACAGCCGCGTCGATCTGCGGGTTCTCGATTTCACGCCGGAGGACATCGCCCGCGTGCTCGCGGCGAGCCCCGTTCATCGCGGGACGATCATGAAGGCGGGCGCCCTGCGCGCCCTCGACGAAGACAGCCGCCAGCCCGCCGTGCTCAACGTGCTGATCACCCACGAGCGGGTCTCCCGCCAGATGGTCCGCGACATCGTCGGTTCGCTGTTTTTCGGCGCGCGCGATCTCGGCAAGGCCAACCCGCTGTTCGAGGGGCTCGCCGAACTCTTCCTGCCGCTGCGCACCCATGGCGCGGCGGCGTTCACGGTCGACGGCGTGCCCCTGCACGACGGCGCGGTCGACGCCTGCCGCGCCGCCCGGTTCATTCGCTGAGCCGGAAACGAAACCGGCCGCCCGAAGGCGGCCGGTCGGAACGGGAGCCCCGGAAAAATCAGGCCGCCGGGTTCTTGTAGGCGTGAACCTTGACTTCCATCGGACCGATGGCCGCGCATTCGGCGGTCAGCACGTCGCCCGGCTTGACCGGGCCGACGCCGGCGGGAGCGCCCGTGAAGATCACGTCGCCGGGATAGAGCGTGTAGAAATCCGAGGCGAGCGCGATCAGCTTCTGGCAATTGTAGATGAGATCGTTCGTGTGCGCGTTGTGACGCAACTGCCCGTTGCAAAACAGCTTGAAAGGAACGTCGTTCGGGTTGGCGATCTCGTCCTTCGTGACGAGCCAGGGGCCGATCACCGCGTAGGAATCGATCGACTTGCGGATCGAACGTTCCTCGCCGCCGCGCACGGTCATGTCGAGCGAGAGGCAGTAACCCGCGACATAGTCGAGCGCCTTGTCCTCGGGAATCTGCGAGCCCTGCTTGCCGATCACGATCATGAATTCGAGTTCGTGCTCGGTCAGACGGTCGAGAAAGCGGACGTGAACGCCCTCGCCGGGGCCGACCATGGCGGAATTCGCCTTGAGAAACAGGCCGGACTCCTTGATCCCCTTGCCCGGTCCCGCGTTCGGATTGCGCGCCCGCATTTCCGCGACATGCGCGTGGTAATTGGTGGGAGCCGCGATCAGTTTCGACGGGTTCGCCGTCGGGCTGAGCAGCGTCACGGAAGACAGGGCCTTCGCCGGGAAGGTCGAACCGTCGCCAACGGCGGCGCGGACTTCGGCGAGATGGGCGATCATCGGATCGCCCCAGCGGGCGGGCTTCTTGCCGGCGAGAACCTTGTTCACGGCCTCGGTGATGTCGTGAACCTTGTCGCCGGCGACCACGCCGTAACGATCGTCGTCAAATCTGCAAAAACGCATGTGCTTCCTTCTCCTGTTTGAGTGTTTTCGATGGCCCGGACGCCATCAGTCGATTGTGTAAGTTCCGTTCGAAAAATTGACCCTCAACCCGAACGTGCCCTCGTTCATCGCCCAGCGTTGCAGGCGATATTTTCGAAAACCCAGTTTGTGGTAGGGATCCCGGTCGGCGATCTCGCGCGCGGCGGCCTCGTCCCTGGCGCGGATGATGATCATGCCGGGCCCGCTGGGCTTGCCGTCGTCGCCGAGGAACGGGCCCGCGGCGAACATGATCCCGCGAGCCTCGAGGTCGTATTGATGGGCGAGGTGCAGGTGATGCGCCGCGCGCCGGTCCCCGGCGTTTTCGACGGGCTCCGAAAAAATGATCCAGAAGTGTTTGCCGAGATGCTGTCTCGGAGCCTCGTCGGCCATGTCCAGCCTCAACTCGCGAGTTTCTTCGAGATAATGTCCTCGCAGCGCAGGTTGTTGGCCTTCACCGTGTCGCCGGCCATCGCCTCGCGCAGGGCCTTCGACATGGTCGCCATGCCCCAGCGGTCGGGGAAGGGCATTTTCCTCGCCCAGTAAGCTCCGTCTCCCGGCATGTGCGTGGCCTCGTCGATCTGCTCGACCTCGGTCGTGTATTCGGTGACGAAACCGTTCGGCTCGATGAAATAGGTGAAAATGTTGTTGCCGGGGCCGTGGCGGCCGACGCCCCATTCGATGTTGAAACCGCCATGGGTCATGCGGCCCGCGCCGCGCATCAGGCCGTCGAAGTTCGGCACTTCATAGGCCATGTGGTTGAGGCCCGCGCCGTGGCCGCGCGCGAGCGCGACCGAATGGTGGTCGGAGCTGCAACGTATGAAGTCCATCCTTTCCGTCGCGTCGGAGAGGCGGAAGCCCAGAGCGTCGCGGAAAAAGCGGTTCTGCCTGTCGAGGTCGGCCACGTTCAGCACGATATGCGACAGTTTCAGCGGCCGCGAACTGTCGATCACCGTGTCCGCGTGCTGCTCCACGTCGGCGGAGACGGTCAAAACCTGCCCCTCGGGCGTCTCCATGGAAAAGCCGTAGCCGCCGCCGGCGACGCCGGACAGGGCCGCGGGTTTCGAGAGAACCTTGACGCCAAGGCCCGCGACCTTCGCGTGCAGCGCGTCAACGACGCGCTTGTCGCGGGCGGAGAAATTCATGGCCGCGAGCCCGGCGCGCGGACGCTGGTGCAGGGCGAGAATGTGATGCTCGCGCCCGGTTCCGCGCAGATACGCCGCGTCTCCCTCGGCGGCGGCTTCCTCGAGCCCCCAGACGCTCCGGTAGAAGTCGGAGGATTTCTTCAGGTCGAACACGGCAAGTTCGACCCCTCTCAGTCCGTTCACCCGCACTTCGTTCACGAGAACCTCCCTCTCTGCGAAAAAGACATCGATCGCCTCCGGCCGCCGCGCTAGTCGTCGGCGCTCCCGGACTCGCGGAACCGCCTGTTGATGCGCTGCTCGAGCAGCCGCAGCCCCGCGACGATGACGATCAAAGGCAAAATCTGGATCACGCCCAGCGCGCAAACCGCGCCATAGGAGCCGCCTTCCTCCCACATGGTGAGGCTGATCGTGCCGAGCACGTGGGTGCCGGGACCGACAAGGAAGACCGACGCGGAAAGCTCGCGCACCGCGAGGACGAACACATAGAGCCAGGCGGCGATGATGATCGGGGAGAGCAGGGGAAGCAGGACGAGGCGGAACATCTGCCATGTCCCGGCGCCGGACACCTGGGCGGCCTCCTCGAGCTCCTTGTGGATTTGCGTGACGCCGCTCGTCGCGAAGCGCATTCCATAGGGCAGATAGAGCGTCACATAGGCGATCAGCAGGATCCAGATCGTGTTGTAGACGGGGATCGGCAGCACCAGATAGGCGAACAGCACGCTCGCCCCGATGATGACGCTCGGAATGGCGATCGGCGTGAAGGCCAGTGCGTCGAGCATCCAGCCAAAACGCGGCGCGCCGCGCTGCGTGACCCAGGCCGCCATGAACGTCAGCAGGGAAATGAACGTCGCGGCCATGGCGGCGAGCCCCACGCTCGTGCGCACGGCCTCGACGAAAATGGGATAGTGAAGAATGAACTCGTAGTTCGACCAGGTGAAGGGCGAGGTCGTCGGCATGAACGGCGTCGCGAGATTGCGGAAGAACGATTGCCAGATCAGCGTCAGCAGCGGCAATCCGAGCGCGAGGGCGAACATGATCGCCATGGCGATCGTCACAGGCCAGCGCCAGACGCCAAGATGCAGCGGCACCGGCTTGTAGCCCTTGCCCGTCACGGTGGCGTAGGCCTCCGCGTTCCGCGTCGCGCGGCGATAGAAATAGACCGCGACGACGCACATCAGAAGCAGCGCCATCGAAAGCGCGCTGGCGACGCCGAATTCCGGCGTCGATTGCCCGGTCGCGCGCTGGACCTCGGTGGTGAACACGTAGATGCGCGAGGGATTGCCGATCAGCCTCGGAACCTCGAAACTCTCGATGCCGCGCACGAACAGCAGCAACACCGTCGACAGGATCGCCGGCCGCAGGATCGGCAACGTCACCCGGCGCAGCGTCTGGAAGGTCCGCGCGCCCGACATGGTCGAGGCTTCCTCCATCCGCACGTCGAGCATCCGCAGGGCGGGGCCGAGCAGCAGGTAGGCCAGCGGGAAATAATGCGACGACAGCGCCCAGATCATCCCGCCCATGGTGTAGATATTGAGGAGCGGCGTCGTCGATCCCGTGGCGCTCTTGTAGAGATTGTTGAACCAGCCGATGTTCGGCGACAGCGTCAGCGTCCAGGCCATGGCGATGAGCAGGCCCGGCAACGCGAAGGAAATCAGCGCCAGCGTGTGGAAGATTTCCTTGCCCGGCGCGTCGGTGCGCTCGACGACGGTGGCGACCGCGCCGCCCATCGCGAAGGTGAGGACCGCCGTTCCCGCCGCGAACACCAGCGAATTGCCGAACAGTTTCAGAATGCTCAGATGGCCGAACGCCTCCCTGAAATTGTCGACGGTGAAGGCGCCGGGCCCGAAGCCCGTGTCCTCGGTGAAGGCCGTGTAGAACAGCGCCACGAGCGGCACGAGAACGAACCACGCGCAGACAATGCCGCAGGCGATCAGCCAGACGGTCGCGGGTTTCACGCGGCTGGCGACGCGCGTCGCGAGCGAGGCGCGGGGCGTAACGTCCGCGGAATGCTGGATCGCGGTCAAGTGTCCTTGTCCTGTCGCTTTGCGGGCCGCGTCACCGCGGCTTGAAAATATCGTTGAACTGTTTGATCCGCCGCCGGTCCTCGGCTGTATCGAGGAGCACGGTGACGACCTTGCGGTCCTTCAGCCCGTCGAGCACGCCAGGCGGGTTGGTCGCCACGTCGGGGCGCGTCGGCAGCCGCCCGAATTTCGCGAGGAACGTCTGTGCCTCCTGACTGATCGAGAAATTCGCGGCCAGCAGCGCCGCCTTCGGGTGCGGCGCGAGTTGCGAAACCCCGACCTGGCCAAAGAACAGAACGACGGGGTCCAGAAGGAAGAAATCCGTCGGCCCGCCGTTGAGCTTCACGTTGACCGTGAGATTCACGTAATTGTTGAGCGCCAGGAGATATTCGCCCGATCCGACGGCGCGCGCCACGGCGAGATGGCCGTCGATGGTGACGGGCTGCGTCGCGGCGACGATCTCCTTGAGGAGCTTCACTCCGGCCTCCTCGCCGAAATGCTGGAGCATCCCCGTCATCCAGGCGTCGTCCGTGCCATCGAGGGCGATCCGTCCGGCGAGATCCTTGCGACCGGCGAAATCCGCGTAGGTTTTCGGGAGATCCGCGGGTTTGAGGCCTTTCGAGTTGAAGGCGGGGGAATTGTAGTTGGCGTAGACTCCATACCAGCGATGATCCCGGTCGATCGCGGCGGGGATCAGGGCCCTTGCCTCGGAGGGATCGAATTTCAGAAGGAATTCCGGGGGAATTTTGTTGACGTTCGCCGTCTGCATCACGTCCCAGGACCGCTGTCCGGCGCGGTTCTCGATCAGCACGCGCGACAGAAGGGCGGAATCCGACGCCCGGACGAAATTGACCTTGACGCCCGTGGCCGTCTCGAAAATCCGCCAGAGGGGCAGGCCCTCTTCCTCGTTGGTGGTGGAATAGACGGTGACGGAGCCTTCCTTGCGCGCGTCGTCGAGGAGCGAGGCGTCGAGCCAGGGACGCGGGACCGCCGTCTGGGCGAGCGCCGGAAGGGACATGACGCAAGCCGCCGCGGCCGCCACGAGACGGGCGCGAATGGCAGGAACGACGGTGAGCCTCGCGAACAAAAATCGCCTCCCTGACGGGCCGGCCCAAAGCCGCCGGGTCCGTCCACGCGCTGGATTTCCCGGCAAAATCTCTACCGGCGCGCTCTGGCGAAGTCCATAGGCGGGTCAGGCGCCGCGGCGCGCGAGGCCGTTTTTCACGAGATCGTCGGCGAGGTCGATCTTGTCGGCCCGGCATCGGCCGACCGGCGTCTCGCCGTCGCGCGGTTCGAACACCCGGCAGGTCACGGTGCGCCCGCGCAGCAGAATTTCGAGGCGGGAAGCGGCGCGCGCGGCGCAGGCCTCGGTCACGCCGTCGAGGCGCGTGCAGGTCGCGTTCGCCTCGAGCGGCTCGACGCCGGCGAGGACAAGGGTCGCGCCGCCAGAGACCAGCCGCAGGCCTTCGGCGACCTCGACATTGCGCAGGGTTTCCACCCGCCAGCCGCGCGCCCCGGGCCTTTCGGCCCTGCGAGCGGGCGAGGGCATCGACGCCGTGGTCATTTCGTCGCGCGGCATGGCCAGCGGCGGAAGCGGCGCGGGGGCGGGCAGGGGCGCCATGCCGGCGGCGGCGACACGTTCGGTGAACGGCTTCGGCGCCGGCGCTTCCGCGAGACGCCCCTCGGGGCCTGGTCGCAGGATGGCTTGCGTCATCACCGGCGTGGAAGGCGCGGACGAAACAGCCTCGATCCGCGGCGCGGGAAGCAACTTCGCCGGGCCGCGCGCGACGGCCTGCCATCCCATGGTCGCCGCCAGCACGACCGGAGCGCCGCACATGACGAGGCAGAGCCAGCCAATGACTGGATCGTCCATGGTGTGTCCGCCGACGGGGCGACGCGCGAGCGACATGCGATTGCTCCATGAAAAATGTCCTGGAGCGATCCTGCCCGAAGCGTGAAAAGATCATAATAAACCGATTGCTAGAATTCGACGGACTTCGGGGTGAAGACCATTCACCATCCCGGCAATCGAAGGCTCGAACGGCGGATCCCGGACGAAAACATTACTTTTCGCCAGGGAGTTCGGGTGACTTTACGGCTGGTAAAGCGGAACTCCGCCGGGAGATTAAATTGCGCCTCAAAGTCGCCCTCATGGTTCCCGTCGCCGGCGTGTTCGGCGTTGTCGCGGTTGGCGCGGGCCGCAACTGGATGGAGCGGCAGGTCGCCGAACGCGTCCAGCGCGCCGGCGCCGTGGAGCAGGTTCAGGCCCCGGCGGTCGCTTTTGGCACCATTGTCGTCGCCGCGGCGCCGCTGCGCTTCGGCATGGAGCTCAACGCCGCCGCGCTGCGCGAGCTTCCCTGGCCCCAGGGGCAGATGCCGAAAGGGGCCTTTTCGAAAATAAGCGAGGTTCTCGATCCGAAGAACAAACGCCTCGTGCTCTCCGCCATGGACGACAACGAGCCGGTTCTCGCGGGGAAAATCACCGGGCCGGGCCAGCGCGCCAATCTCGCCGCCGTCCTCGACGAGGGCATGAAGGCGATCACCGTGCGGGTCGACGATGTCGTGGGCGTCGCCGGTTTCGTCCTGCCGGGAGACCGCGTGGACGTTCTGCTGCTCCGCCAGCGCGACAAGAACGACGCCGTTTCGGACATGATCCTCCAGAACCTCAAGGTTCTCGCGATCGACCAGCTCATCGACGACCGCGCCAGCAAGCCAGCGATCTCGCGCACCGTCACCCTCGAGGTCGATACCAATCAGGCCCAGCGTCTGACGGTGGCGCAGAACGTGGGGGCGCTGACGCTCGTGCTGCGCCCGGTCGGCCAGAGCGCGGTGGAGCCGATCGAGCGCGTCACCAGCGCGCAACTGACGGGCGGCGACGCCAGGCCCGGCCATCCCGCGGCAAGGCCCGACGAGGACGGCCCCGTCGCGAGCCTCGTCCATTCGAGCACAACGGTCGGAGTCA
>CAISEY010000356.1 GCA_903884435.1 uncultured Hyphomicrobiales bacterium
AGGATGCCGCCGCCCTCGACGAGCGGATAGGATTTCAATTTGATCTTTCTCGCGTAGCCCGATTCCGCGGGCTCCGAGGGCGCTTCGACGCACTGGCCGGTCACGTCGAACTTCCAGCCATGATAGGGACAGCGCAGGCCGCGCTCCTCGTTGCGCCCGAACCACAGCGACACGCCGCGATGGGCGCAAAACTCGTCGACAAGCCCGAGGCGCCCCTCGCTGTCGCGGAAGGCGACCAGCCGCTCGCCGAGCGCCTTCACCCTCACCGGCGGACAATCGTTTTCCGGCAATTCCGAGGCGACCAGAATCGGCGTCCAGTAACGGCGAAACAGCGCGCCCATGGGCGTGTCGGCGCCAGTGCGTGTCAGCAACTCGTTCTGTTCGTGCTTCATGGCGGCGTCTCCGGCGCGTTCACTGCTTCAGCTTGCGCATCCGCTCGATGATCTTCTGAGGCGCGTTATAAACCCGCTCGATGATCTTTTGCACGTCCTCCGCGCCAAGCGGAGCCTCGACGGGCAAGCCCGCCTGTTTCGCGTCGGCGACGAAGGCCGGATCGGCGAACATGGCCGCGAAGGCCCGGCGGATCGCGGCCGCGCGATCGGCCGGCACGCCCGGCGGCAGCGCGTAGGGGCGCGGCAGGTCGGACAGGGCGAGCGCGGCCCGGGTGAGCAGCCGGTCGTCGGGATCGGCGACGAGGTCCATCATGTTGGGCACGTCGGGAAATTCCGGGCGCGAACGCACGCCCATCTGCAACAGGAATTTCACGCTCCCGTCGCGCAGCCAGTTCGGCTTGAACGCGGTGAGAGACGACCACGAGACGCTGGCGTAGCCGTTGATTTCGCCATTCTCCATGGCGAGAAACGCCTCGGCCTGGCCGGGATAGCCATGCACGATTTTCAGCCTGGCCTTCAGCACTTCCATTTCGAGCCGCGCGTAAAAGGCGGGCGAGGACGCGGGACCGGAGGAGGCGACGGTGATCTCCGTCTTGCGCGCGTCGTCGATCGTGTTCACGGGCGCGGTCTTCCACACCGTGAGGAAATTCGTCTCCGGATCGGGCGAGCCGAGCCAGGTGAATTTCATCGGATCGTAGCGCACGCCGTCGGTCCCGAACGCCGGTTCGAAGGGCGTGATGTTGAGCATGGCGCCGATGACGGATCCGTCCTTCTCCGCCACGTTGTAGAGCCAGTTCGCGCCCACCATGCCGCCGCCGCCCGGCATGTTCCTGACGTTCAGCGACGGCTTGCCCGGGATGTGATCGCCCAGATGCCGCGCGATGACCCGGGCGAGAATGTCGTAGGGCCCGCCGGCGGTCGTGACGAGGACGATGGAGACCTGACGGCCCCTGTAGAAATCCTCGACGGATTGCGCGCGCGCCGCGAGGGGCGCGGCGGCGAGCGTCGCCGCGAGACAGCCGGCGGCGGCGCGAATGTTCATCGTGATGGCCTCCCGTCGCGTCGTCACCGGCTATTTCCGCTTCGGCTCGTTGCCGAGATCGAGCACGCGCCGCGCGATGATGTTGCGCTGGATTTCCGACGTGCCGCCATAGATGGACGCGCGCCGCCCCTGCAGGAAAGACAGGCCAACCGGCACCTTGCGCCCGTCCGCCTCGACGGAATCGAGCAGCGCGCCGTCGCTGCCGGCGGCCTCGAGCATGAGATCGGACAGATGCTGCAAGTAGTCCGCCATGAAGATTTTCAGGATCGACACTTGCGGCCCCGCCGTCTGTCCGCCGCGCACGCGCTCGAGCACCCGCGAAAAGGCCGCGGAAAACGCGAGCACGTCGATCTCCGCCTTCGCGAGGCGGTCGCGGAAGGCCGCGTCGTCGCGCGCGCCGGTGGCTTGCGCGAGCCGCCGCACGCGGTCGAGCACGAGAATGACCTTCTGCGGCGAGGAACTCATCATCCGCTCGGTCTCGAGCACGGCGTTGGCGAGTTTCCAGCCCTCGTTGAGTCCGTGCAGGACGTTCTCGCGGGGCACCTCGACATTATCGAAGAAGACCTCGCAGAATTCCTCGTCGCCCGCGATGGTCCTGATGGGCCGCACGCGAATGCCCTTCGACTTCATGTCGACGAGGATCATGGAAATGCCGAGGCGACGATCCGCGGCGTCCGGATCGGTGCGCACCAGGGCGAACATCCAGTCGGCGAAATTCGCGCCGGTGGTCCAGATTTTCTGGCCATTGACGATCAGCCTGTCGCCCTCCGGCCGCGCGCTGGTGCGCAGCGAGGCGAGATCGGAGCCGGAATTCGGCTCCGAATAGCCCTGGCACCAGTTGATGTCGCCGGAATGGGTGCCCGGCAGCAGCCTCGCCTTCTGTTCGGGCGTGCCGAAGCGGATGATGATCGGACCGATGTGATAGATGCCCTGCGCCAACAGTTCCGGCGCGCCCTTCACCGCCATTTCCTCGAAGAGGATCAAGCGCTGCGAGGCGCTCGCGTCCATGCCGCCATGCTCCCTCGGCCAGGCGGGCGCTATCCAGCCGCGCTGGCTGACTTGCCTGTGCCACCAGTTGGCGTCCTCGTGTTTCGGGCGCGTCGGCAAGTCGAGCAGGCGCGCCGGCAGCGTCGCGTCGAGAAAGGCGCGCACTTCCAGGCGGAACTTCTTGTCGTCTTCGGATTCCGACCGGAACAGTTCGAAGAGATTTGGCGCGTTCGGCGCCCAGCTCGCGTCGGCGAACCGTTTGCGGTGCGCCTCCGGCGCGCGGTAAATCCGCGAAAGGCCCATGGCCCGCTTGAGGAAGAGGCCGATGTCGCATTCGTCGGTGAACCCCATGGCGCCATGCATCTGCACGGCCCATTTGGCGGTGCGCAGCGCCACGTCGCCCGCCTTCGCCCGCGCGGCGGCGATCAGCTCCAGCGTGCCGGGACGCCCGAATTCCGCGACGCGCGCCGCCTCCATCACCAGGGCGCGCGCCAGCTCCACGTCGCCATGGGTATCGACGGCGCGATGCTGCAGGGCCTGGAACGCGCCGAGGCTGCGTCCGAAGGCGCGCCGCGTGCGCATGTAGTCGAGCGTGCGCTCGAACAGTTCCTCGGCGACGCCGACGAGTTCGGAGGCGAGGCCCAGTTGCAGCGGAAACCGCAGCCGGTCGAGCAGCGCGTCGGCGTCCTTGCCTCTCGCGAGCACGTCCGCGGCCGGAACGCGCACGCCGGCGAACGTCACGCGCGACAGGGACACGCCATCGACCGCCTCCTGCGTGCGCAGGGAAACGCCCGCGGCGGCGCGCGACACGTAAAGAAGAACGAGCCCGTCCGCGCCGCGCGCGTCGACGACGAAGCCCGTGGCGAGATGGCCTTCGGGCACGGCGAATTTCACGCCGTCGAGGACAATCGAGCCATCGGCCCCCGCGGTCGCCTTGCTCCCGTGTCCCGGCGAGGGCGTCGGCCCCTCGCTTTGCAGCGCCGGCAGCACGAAGGCGCCATCGGCGAGAGCCCGCTCGCCCGCGACGCCCGCGGCGGCGGCGAGCGGCGAAAACACCGGCAACAGCTTGCGCCCGAATTCGCCCGCGACGAGCGCGAGATCCTGATCGGTCAGCGCCGAGCCGCCCGCCGCCTCGCACGCCAGCAACCCGAGCCAGCCGCCCTCCGCCAGCGCCTTGCGCCAGGCGGCGCGGTCGGGCGCGGGCGCGCGGCCCAGCATGCCGAGGCCCTTGTTCTGCCCGGCGAACTTCGCCGCGTTGTCGCGGATCATTTCGCGGTCTTCGTTCGTCCCTGTCATGACTGGCTCCATCAACCGCGCGGCGTCACGAGCGCGTCGACGGCGACGACGCCCTGCCCGCGCGGCAAGACTATCAGCGGATTGATTTCGATGCCGTCGAACGCGTCGCCATGACGATGCGCCCAGACGGATATTCGCGACAGCGCGACGGCCAGCGCGTCGACGTCCATCGGCGCCCGGCCCCGCGCGCCGTCGAGCAGCGGGAAGCCAACGACGGACCTGATCATGTCGCGCGCCGCCGCGACGCCGAAAGGCGCCTGGCGCAGCACGTTGTCCTTGTAGATTTCGACGAAAATGCCGCCCATGCCGAACATCACGATCGGACCGAACAGGGGATCGCGCGTCACGCCGAGGATGCATTCGACGCCGCCCTCGATCATCGGCGAGACAAGCGCGCCGTCGATCCGCGCCGCCGGCGCGTTGCGCGCGGCGTTGGCCATCAACCGCGCGAAAGCCTCGCGCGCGGCCTTGTCGCCGGAAATCCCCAGCGCGACGCCGCCCATGTCGGATTTGTGCGCGATGTCGGGCGAGGCGATCTTCATCGCGACGCGCCCGCCGAAGTCCAGCGCCGCGCCCGCGGCTTCGTCGGCGGTCCGCGCGAGGCGGTCCTCCGCCACGCGAACGCCGATGTTCGACACGAGCCGGCGCGCCGCCTGTTCTCCCGCGAAACCTTCGGACGGCGGCGGCGACGCGAGCGGAGCCAGGGGGGGATCGTCGTCCTCCACCGCGGGGCGCCGGCCCGCCCGCGCCAGCGCGCCAACCGCCTCGACGGCGCGCGTCGGGTCTTCGTAGGCGAGAATGCCCCTCGCCTGCAGCCGGTGCGTCCATTCGCGCGTGGTGTTGAGAATCGCCACGATGACGCGATCGGGATATTTTTCGCGCAGCGCGATCAGTTGCGCGCCGATCTGTTCCATGAAACGCGGCACAAGTCCCAGGTGCGCGAAGAACACGATGACGGCCGGACACCCGGCGTCGGCGAGCATGATTTCCGCGAAGTCGATGTTGACGCGCACGTCGCTCACGCCGATCGCGCCCGTGTCGGCGGGATTGCCCGGCACGCCGAACGGCGCGAGCGCGCGGATCCTGTCCTTCGCGGCCTCCGAAAGCGGCGGCAGGCTCACGCCGCAATCGGCCGCGGCGTCCGCCATCAGCACGCCGATGCCACCGGAATTGGTGACGAGTCCGAGCTCCGCGCGCGAAGGATAAACGCCCGCGGCGCAGGCGGCGGTGAAGTCGACGAGTTGCTCGAAGCTTCTCGCGCGGATCGCCCCGTGCCGCGCGAAAATCGCGTCGTAGACGCGGTCCGCGCCGGCGAGCGAGGCCGTGTGCGAGGCGACCGCCCTGGCTCCCGCCTCCGAGCGGCCCACCTTGAGGGCGATGACCGGCTTGCCCGCGGCGCGCATCGCCCGCAGCGCGCGCGACAGCCTGTCGCCGTCCGTCGCGCCCTCGAGATAGAGCGCGACGACCTTCGTCGCCTCGTCCCGCGCGCAATATTCGAGCGCGTCGGCGATGTCGATGTCGCTCTGGTTGCCGGTGGCGATCCAGCGCGCGAAGCCGACACCGCGCTCGCGCAATTGCACGAGCGATTGCGTGCCGACCGCGCCGCTCTGGCTGACGATGCTCACGGGCCCGGTCTCCGGCCAGCCCTTGCCGTCGAAATGCCTGTTGATCGAGGTGAAGGTCGCCGAGAAGCGCGGCGCGAAACTCAGCGCGCCCATGCTGTTGGGGCCGAGCACGCGCAGGCCGGCGGCGCGCGCCTTGTCCGCGATCTCCCGCTGCTTGCGCGCGCCCTCCTCGCTGACCTCGGCGAAGCCGGAACTGAAGACAACCGCGATTTTCACGCCGCGCCGCGCGCAATCCATCACCGTCGATTCCACCGCCGCGGCGGGGACCGAGACGATGGCGCAATCGACGGGCTCGGGCACGTCCGCGATCGTCGGATAGCTCTTCAGCCCCTGCACCTCGCCGGCGCTCGCGTTGACGGGATACAACCGCCCGGAAAAGCCGAACTCGAGATTGTGCGCGACCGGACGCCCGCCGAGCTTGTTGGCGTCGCTCGAGGCGCCGATGATCGCGACCGATTTCGGCCGGAAGAGAGCATCGAGAAAATGTGTCATCCGGCCTTTCCGAACATTGGGGCGCGGGCGGCGAGAGCGCCGGTCACCGCCGGTCTTTCCACGAACCGAGATCCTTCACGACGCCATCGACGAAGGAGTCGTCCATGATGTCGTCGACCGTGATCGATGGATCGTCGACGAGCTTCAATTGCTTGAACAGGACGAGATCGTTGCGCAGGCTGCCCGTGGCGACGCGCCCGTCGGGATCGACGCCGCTGGGCGCGAGCTTGCGATAGACGGCCGGGTCGGTGATCGACGTGTTTTTCACGAGAATGTCGATGACCTTGTCGGCGTTTTCGCCGGAGATGCTCCCGTTTTTCAGCGCCGAAAAATAGAAGCGCAATCCCTTGACGTAGGCGCGCATGAAGCGTTGCGCCACGTCGCGCCGCTCCCTGATGAATTTCTCCGAATAGATCAGCACGGAGGTCTGCTGGTTCGGATAGAAATCGTTGTAGTCGGCCACCTTAACCGCGACGCCGGAATCGACCGCGGCCGTGATCGAGGGCTCGGTCATCATCGCCGCGTCGATCGCCTTGTTGCGCAGGGCGGCGATCATCTGCGGAAAGGCGAGCTCGACGGATTCCGCGTCCGCGAAGGAGTGGCCGCCGCGTTTCAAAGCCTCGTTGAGCGCCGAGGAATTGCTCGTGCCGTGGCCGATGACGGCCACCTTCATGCCCTTGAGATCCTTGTAATCCCTGTAGCGGCCACTCTCCACGAGATCCTTGCGCACCATCAGCGCCGCGAAGGCGTAGCCGGGCTTGATCGAGCCCTTGTCGGCGACGACGCGGATTTTGATGCCGCGCGACACCGCGTTGTAAAACCCCGCGGACACGGTGCCGCCGCCAACGTCCAGATCGCCGACGCCGAGCGGCGCGATCATTTTCGTCGAGGAATCGAAACCGATGAGATCGAGATCGATTCCCTCGTCCCTGAACCACCCCTGAAACGCGGCCATGTAGAGACCCGCGTCGCTGATGGTGCGCGCGGTGGCGACCCTGACGGTCTCCGCGGCCCGCGCCGGAAACGCGACGACGAGCGCGACGAGACCGGC
Source organism: uncultured Hyphomicrobiales bacterium (assembly GCA_903884435.1). GTDB lineage: Bacteria > Pseudomonadota > Alphaproteobacteria > Rhizobiales > Beijerinckiaceae > Terripilifer. The sequence goes on from CAISEY010000356.1 coordinate 6,886, forward strand.
GAGGAAAATGGGCCGCCTCATTGCGCCGCGACGGCGCCGGCCGCTCCCTCGCGTCCGGCGTGGTGACGACGCACCGCGGGCCAGACCTCCCTCGCCAGCAGCGTCAGCGATTCGCGCTCCCATTCCTCGTTCGGGCCGCTCCAGTCCATGCCGGAAATCAGCAGATTGCCAAACGGCCCGGCGGACTCGCGGAAGGCGATCAGCTTGTCGCGCACGGTCGCGGGCGAGCCGAAGATCACGCGCGACATCATGGCGCTTTCGGTGTCGACATCGGAATCCGCCATGTCCGGCCGCGACTTCAGCGCCACGAGCTTGCCGGCCCGCGCCAGCACCTGGCGAATGTAGTCGAAATAGAATCGCACGGAGCTTTCCGCGTGGCGCACGCGCCGTTCCGCCTCCGCGTCTGTCGGCGCCACCATCACGCAGCGCACCACGCGCCAGTTGTCGCCGTTGACGGGACGGCCCGCCTTCGCGAGGCCGCGGCTGTAGCCCGCCCAGTGACCGGCGACGCCGTTCGCCTGCAGGAGCGAACTCGACAGCGGCCCCCACCCCCGTTCGCCGGCGAGCGTCGTCGAATCCGAATGCGGCGTCGCGACGGAAATGTGCACCGGCGGTCCGCCGGGCGTGAACGGTTTCGGCATGAAGCCCATTTGCAGCGCCGGCTCGACCGTCTTGCGAATCCCAAATTGCCAGAACTCGCCGTTGAATTCATAGGGCGGCCCCTGGCGCCAGATGGCCTGGATCATGTCGATGGATTCGAGCATCATCCGCTTGCGCGTGGCTTCGTCCTCGAGCTTGAACAGTTCCCAGTCCGGCGGCAGGCTGCCGGTGCCGATGCCGAAGCGAAAGCGCCCCTTCGCCATGTGGTCGAATTGCGCGACCTCGGCGCCGATCACGGCGGGATGGCGATTTGGCAGACTGACGACGCCGCTGCCAAACGTGAGATTCCGGGTCTGCGCCAGCAGGCTCGCCATGAACATCAAGGGCGAGGGAATCGGCTCGCTGGTGGCGGAGAAATGTTCGCCAAGCCAGAACTCGTCGAAGCCGATGGAATCGAGCAACAGCGCCTTGCGCGTCACCTCGTCCATTACCTGCCCCATCGCGCGCCCCGGCGGCGTCAGGGGCATCAGGAAAATTCCGAGGTTCATGGTTCCTCCGCGAGCGTTGTTTCCGCCACAACACCCGACAAACCGCGCCAAGGCAAGTCCCACGCGACAATTTGCCGTGCGGGCGCTTTCCTTTGCGGCGGCGCGGGATATGATCGCGCGTCAATGGTGGATTGCGCGGGGAGATCGGAACACATGAAGGCGATTTGCGTTGGCGTCGATCCGGCGGGGCTTTATCTCGCGCTGCTGCTCAAGACGATGGACCCGGCCCGCGACATCGAGATCGTCGACACGGGCGCGCCGCGCGCCGCCGGCCTTCCCCCGATCGTGACGCGCCACGCGCTGAAGCCTGGCTGGAAGCTCGCCGACGAGGCGCTCGGGCGCGCCATCTACGCCGCGAGCCGCGAGACGCGCGGCGTTCGCGTTCGCGCGCTGCAAACGGACGTCGCGACGGATGGACAGACGGCGGCGTACATCGCCGCCTCGACGCTGACCGGTCTGCTGCTCGAACGGGCGCGCGCCGCGGGCTGCCGGTTTCGCGCGGGCGAGGCGCCGACCGCCGCGGACCTCGCGGCGGCGGATCTCGTGATCGCGGCGGACGGCGCGAACAGCCCGCTGCGCGACACGCGCGCGGCGCAATTCGGAACGACGCGGGTAAAAAGCTCGACCCGCCATGTCCTGTTCGACGTGGACCTCGCGAGCGATCATGTCGAACACTGGTTCCATCGCACGCCCCACGGGATCGTTCACGCCAGCCTGACCCCCTCCGGGGCCGGCGGCGCGCTGCTCGTCGGCGCCAGCGCGGCGACCCTTGAAAAGGCCGGTCTCGCGGACGGCGACGCCGGCGCCATCGCCGAATGGTGCGATGAAATCTTCGCGGGCGAACTCGACGGACGCGTGCTCTATCCGCGCGGCGCGTCCTGGACCGCCTTCGAGGAAATCCGCAACGCGCGCTGGAGCGCCGGAAACGCGCTTCTGACCGGCGCGGCGGCCTTTACGTCGCATCATTCCGTCGGCCTCGACGCGCGCACGGCGATGGCGGACGCGGAAGCCTTCGCGCAGGGGTTCGAAACCGGCGCGCCCGTCGCCGAAGTTCTGAAATCCGTCGAGGCGGCGATACGCCCGAAAGGAGCCGAAAGCCTGCAACGCGCCTCGCGCGCGAGCCAGGCGTGGTTCGAGAACGTCCATCGTTACTTCGACACGCCGCCGGAGCAATTCGCCTTTTCATGTCTCACGCGCTCGATGCGCGTGACGCACGAACACCTGAAATCATGGGCGCCGGACCTCGTCGCCGAAATCGACGCGCTCGTCGCGGGCCCCGTGCGCGGCCGCGACGGCGCGCCGCCGCCGCCGATGCTGACGCCGTACCGGCTTGGCGAACTCACGCTGCCGAACCGGATCGTCATGTCGCCCATGTGCATGTATTCGGCGGACGACGGCGTGGTGAACGATTTTCACATGGTTCACTACGGCAGCCGCGCCATCGGCGGCGCCGGGCTCATCGTCGCCGAGATGACCGACGTGACGCGCGAGGGCCGCATCAGTCCCGGCTGCGCCGGCCTCTACAAGCCGGAGCACGTTCCCGCCTGGAAACGCATCGTCGATTTCATCCACGCGACCAGCGACACGAAGATCGGCGTGCAACTCGCCCACGCCGGACGCAAGGGCTCGATCTCGCCCTCCTGGGAAGGCCACGCGCAATTGCCGCCGGACAGGGCGTGGACGACGCTCGCGCCTTCGGCGATTCCCTTCGACAAGGATCGCGCGGCGCCGAAGGCGATGGACCGCCGCGACATGGACATCGTGCGCGACGCCTTCGCGAACGCCGCGCTGATGGCGGACGAGGCCGGGTTCGACATGATCGAAATCCATTTCGCCCACGGCTATCTGCTGTCGTCATTCATCTCGCCGCTGTCGAACCGGCGCACGGACGAATATGGCGGCTCGCTGGAAAATCGCCTGCGCTGGCCGCTCGAGGTGCTGCGCGCCACGCGCCGCGCCTGGCCCGCGCGCAAGCCTGTCACCGTGCGGATTTCCGCCCACGATCTCGTCGAGGGCGGCACGACCATCGAGGATTCCATCGCGTTCTCGCGCTGGCTTCGGGACGCCGGCGCCGACATGATCACCGTCTCGACGGGCGCCGTCACGGCGGAGCGCCGTCCGATGATTGGCCGTCTCTACCAAACAACCTGGAGCGACCAGATTCGCAACGAGACGAAAATCCCGACCATGGCGGTGGGCGGGATCGCGAGCTTCGCCGACGCCAGCACGATCGTCGCCGCGGGCCGCGCCGACCTGTGCGCGCTGGCGCGTGGCTATATGTTCGATCCCTATTTCCCGCGCCACGCGGCCCACAAGCTGGGATTCAAGGACATGCGCTGGCCGAACCAGTATCGCGGCGCCAACGCGCTGGCCATGCGCGATTTCGACTGAACGGCGCGAAACCGCGCGAAAGACAGGGGAGGAAATGATGATCCGGGCAATCTCGAAGGGCCGCGCCCTCGCGACCGCCTTGCTGGTTGGAGCCGCCATCAGCGTGACGGGCGCGACGCGGGCCGATCCCGTTCCGCCGGGCTGGGAAGCCAGCAACATGGAGGCCATCGGCTACAGCGACCTCCAGGGCCGCGGCGGCGCCTTCAAGCTGACGATCAAGAAACACAACGACAAATGGTATCTGTTCATGGGCCATTTGTGGCACTATGGATTTTCCATCGTCGACGTGACCGATCCGAAGTCGCCGCGGTTCGTCAAGTTCGTGGAAATGCCAACGAACAACTGGACCATCCAGCTCACCCACCACGACAACATCCTGATCGCCGCGATGGAGAAGCAGGCGCTGGCCTGGGGCGGAGCCCCCGACAAGCCCTTCAGCGAGGGCGCGATTTTCTGGGACATCAGCGACCCCGAGAATCCGAAAAAACTTTCAGAATGGAAAACCGGCGGCACCGGCACGCACCGCAACTCCTATCCCGGCGGCAAATACGCCTTCATGTCGGCGGGCATGCCTGGCTACGCCGGCGCCGGCAACATTCTCGTCATTCTCGACGTCAGCGACCCGAAGGCTCCCAAGGAGGTCGGTCGCTGGTGGCAGCAGGGACAAAAGGAAGGCGAAGCGCAAATCGGCGGCCCGCGCGGCTTCCACGGTCCCGCGAACCTGAGCCCCGACGGCAAGCGCCTCGTCATGGCCTATTCGCCAGCCGTCGTGAATCTCGACATTTCCGACGTGTCGAACCCGAAAGTCCTGGGACAGTTGCGCATGAGCCCGCCCTTCCTTTCCGCTGGCTCGCAATCGCTGCATACCTCCCTGCCCCTGTGGGACCGAAATCTGATTTACGCCAATTCGGAGGCGAGCGCCGAGCGCTGCAACGAAGGTCTCAACTGGGCCGGCCTCATCCAGAACAAGGATCCGGCGAACATGCAATTGCTGTCGCTGTTCCCGCTGCCGCAACCGCCGAAAAACGCGTCCTACAGGAATTTCTGCGAGAAAGGTGGCCGCTTCGGCCCGCACAACACCAATCAGGAAATCCACCTGCCCGACGTCGAGAAGCCGGGCAACCTGATCTACCTGACCTATTTCAACGCGGGCCTGCGCGTGTTCGACATCAAGGATCCCGTGCAGCCCGTGGAAACCGGGTGGTTCATCCCGCCGCAACCCTCCAGACGTCACGGCCCGCAACCGCCAAACGATCTCGTGCAGCAGACGGAAGACGTGCTCGTCGACACGCGCGGCAACATTTACGTCGATGACAAGCACTGGGGCCTGTGGATTTTGCGCTACACCGGACCGGACCAGCCGGCGCCGACGGCGAAATAGGAGCTTCGGTCGCGGGGCGCGATCGTCCCTCAGACGAACGAATAGGTCGCCGCCGTCAGCACGGCGAGCGTCGTGGCGTGAAAGTCGATGGTCGTGTTGCTTCCGCTGGCGAGCCCGGCGTTGAAAATCACGTCGGAGCCAGACTGCGTCATGTGGCCGAGCGCGTCACTCGCGGAGGCGTAGCCAAAGCCGCGCAAATTGATCGTGTCCCAGGTCTGGACGCCATAAACATCGTCCACGACGTTGACGCCTCCCGTCGCGTCGGCTTTCGCGAAAACATAGGCGTTGGCGCCGGCGCCGCCCAGCAACTTGTTCGCGCCGCCGCCGCCGGCCAGCGTGTCGCTCCAGCTCGCGGCCATCGGCGTTTTCATGAAATTCGCCAGCGGCGCGGCTTCGAGAGACTGGAATTCCGCGCTTTCCGAAAAACCGAGGACCACGCTCTGCCGGGACATTCCGCCGTTCAGCGAGTTCACCCAGCTGGCGAACCCGGCCGGGTCCGGCGAACGGCCCAGAACATTCGAGTAGAGCAATGTCACGAAAGCGTTGTTGCCGAGGGCGCCGTAGGTTCCATTGAACTCGGCTGAATTGACGAAGCCGGCCGCGACGTCCTGGAGAGACTTGCCGTTCTCCATCGCGGTCGTCCAGCTCATGTAGCCGAGAGGATCGGGCCCGCGCCGGAGCGTGGCCTCGTAAAGCCGGAACACCTCGCCGAATATCGCCTGGTCGGCGACGCCGGTCGCGAATCCCTCCACCGCGTAGACATTGTTCGTCTTGTTTTCCGCGCTCTCGGAAAAGCCGAGCAGCACGTCCGCCCGCGACATGCCCCCGTTCAGGAAGCTCACCCACCCGCTCAATCCTGTCGGGTCGGGCGTTCGCCCGAGGACGTTCCTGTAAAGCAGCGTCACGAAAGCCGTGGCGTCGAGCGCGCCATAGGCGGACTGAAACTCGGCGGAATTGACGAAACCGCCCGCGGCCGCCGACAGCGAGAGCCCGCCCGCCATCGCCGCCGTCCAGCCGTTGAAGCCCGCGAGGTCCGGGGCGCGCGCCAGCGCCGCGCCATAAAGTCGAAAGATCGAGCCGCCGGACGGCGTCAGGAAAAACGCGTCGCCGCCGTCGAAGGCGTCGTTGCCCGACGAGCCGGTCAGGGTGTCCGCGGCGGCGGCGGCGCCGCGGCGCGTGCTGCTGGCGATCGGCGCGAGACTGTAGCCGATGGCGTCGAGCGTTTGCAGATCGGCCGTCGTGAGGCTGGTCAGTGTTCCGTTCGTAAATGCGTCGAACGGGTCGTTCGGCGTCGAACTCGCCCAGTCGCCATAGTCCGAGCTTGTGTCGAAACTGGCGATGTTCGTCACGCCGCCGTCGATCGAAAAATAGGCCGCCGGGCCGCCGGCGTAGGAATGCACGCCCGGAGACGAATAGCGGAACAAGTCCTCGATTCCGAAGGGACTGTAACCGGACATGCGCCCCATGGCGTGCGTGATCTCATGCATCGCGACGGAGTACCAGTTAGTCGACGGCATAGAAGTGCCGAACCCGATCGATCCGTCGAGCGTCGAGTCGTTCGCGCCGACGCCATTCGAGGTGATGCCAAGCGCCTTTTCCTGCGCCCTTGAGACAAGAATGAAGCCCGTGCCGTTGGGGTTTTGCGTCGTCGCCAGCAACGACATCCCCGCGACAGCGTCAGCGGTCGAGGTCGAACTGTTGGCGAGCGCGGTGGCGACAGTCGAATAAGCGAGCAAGAAACCGGCAGAGGGTTTGCCGCTGGCAAAATATGGATCGACCGCCGTCCCGTTGTCCTCGCCCCAGCCGACGGCGATGTTGACGGTTATGTTGTTGGTCAAGACCGCCGCGATGGCGTTCGCGGCGTTTTGCACCGCCTGCATGAACCCCGCGGGCGCGGAAGCGACACTGGAATCGCGCACCAGATTGATGATCATCCGGCTTCTCCCGCTCGCGGCCACGGGAGGCCCTTCGGCGCCCGTGGAGCCATTATGCGTCGCCGGCGAAGGCCTGACAATCGCGCCCGCCGCGTTTCAGTTCGCCGCGCCGCCCGCCGCCTCCAGCGCGGCGCGGGCCTTCGCGATCATGTCCGGCGGCGCGCCGACGGAATCCTCGACGATGGCGCGCACCTGGTCGCCGGTCGCCGGCTTCAGATCCAGTTCCAGCTTCTTCGCCTCGGCGATGAACGCCTCGTCCTTCATCACGGCGTCGAAGGCCCTGCGCAGCGCCGCGACGCGTTCGGGCGGAACCTCGGGCGCGGTGAGGAACGGGCGGCCGACGGCGACGGGCGAGGAAATCAGCTTGAGCAATTGATTCTGTTCGTCGGTCTTGCCGAGCTCCTGCATCAACGGCACGTTGGGCAGATCGGCCTCGCGCACGCCGCCGGTCTGCGTCAGCACGACGATCTTGCCGCCGCGAATCCAGTCGGGATGTTCGGCGAGCCAGCCGCCGTAGCTCGCGCCGGACCGCGCCGCGACCTCGCCGCGCTCCATGGCGAGGTCGACTTCCTGGCTCGACGTGTACCCCAGCACGACCTTGAATTTCGTGCCGAGCACGGAGTTCATCACGGTCGGATACATGGTGGTTCCCGAGCCCGCGCCAGTGCCGCCGGTGATGATTTCGCGGCGATAGGCGTCCTCGAAGGACTTCACGCCGGAGGAAGCCCAGGCGACCGTCAAAAGGTTGCTGATTCCCGTGGACCCGAGCCAGTTGAACTTGCGCGCGTCGAACCGCGCGCCCTTGCCGTCGATGACCTGATAGAGCGGAATGCCGTTCGACACGGTGGCGATGACGGTGCCGTCCTTCGCCGCCTGGGCGAACATGTAATTCGTCGCGCGGACGTGGCCGGCGCCGGGCATGTTCTGCACGACGACGGTCGGCGCGCCCGGCAGGTATTTCGGCAAGTACCGGCCGAGCGTTCGCGCGGTGAGATCGTAGGCTCCGCCCGCGCCCGTGCTGGTGATGATCGAAAGCGTCTTGCCCTTGTAGAAATCCTCGATCGCGTCGGCGCGGGCGAGGCACGGCGCGACGCACAGAAGTCCGGCGCAAACCGCGTGACGGAAGGAATTCGTGAACACGCGGGCGACTCCTGGCTTTCGTTGAACGCGGCGCCGCGCCCCGGCCGCGCGTGACGCTCGGACAAGGCTGCGACGACGCGCGCTCATACCGCGGGCGGGCGCGCGGGTCCAGAAACTACGCCCCGCGCACCTTGTCGGCGAGCGCGGCGGGATCCGCCGGCGCGGCGTCTCCACGCCACGCCACGTGCCCGTCCGGACGCACCAGAACGAGCGAGCGCTCATGGAGCGCGGCGATCTCCGGCGAGGCGACAGTCGTCACCGCGAGCGGCGCCCCGCGGGCCGCGAAGGCGCGGACGAGAGGCTCCGGCGATGGCGCGCCTTCGCCGAGGCGCAGAAGATGGAACCCCTCGCCGTAGAGATCGATGGTCGAGCGCCCGTCTGGCAAAAACGCGTGCGGCGCGCGCGAACCCGGCCAGGTCGTCGCCTCGTAAGTGCTGATGGTGCGCGGCGGCTCAGGCGAGCCATCGCCGGCGATCAGCGGCGAATGCGCGTAGCGATAGCCCAGCGCGATCCCGTCGGTGATGAATTTCTTCGGGGCCTTGGCCATGATGTCGTCCCCCAGCCGCTTGCGCGCGGCGGCGCCGGCGGGCGAGTCTTCGGCGATGGCCGGGTCGGGCGGCAGCGCGCGGTCGGCGGCGTGGCTCGTGTTGGCGTGATCGATGTTGCCTTGCCCCACGGGCCTGCGCTCGGCCTCGTAGGCGTCGAGCAACCCGGTTCCGCCCCACCCCTTCAACACCGCCTCCAGCTTCCAGCCGAGATCCCAGATGTCGCCGAGGCCGGTGTTGAGACCGATGCCGCTGGCGGGATGATTGATGTGCGCGGCGTCGCCGGCGAGCATGACGCGGCCAATCTTGTAGGCGTCGGCCACCACGTTGCGGGCGCTCCAGCGACGCGTGGAAATGAATTCGTGGGGCACGTCGTCGCGCCCGCAGGCCTTGCGAAACAGCGACTCGATGTCGACCTTGTCCGGCGCGTCGTAAAACTCCTTGCTCCGCGCGGCCATGCGGTAGAGTTCGCGCCCGTCGAGCAGCACGAAGTTGCGCCAGGCGCCCTTTTCGTCGACGAAGTCGATCAGCGCCGCCCTGCCCTTGTCGTGATAATCCCAGAGGTTCGGAATCCTCACGAAAACGCTGATGAAATAGCCGAGATAATCGGACCCCTTCATGTCCACGCCGAAGGCCGCGCGAATGGGGCTGCGCCCGCCACTGCAATCGACGACGTATCGCGAGACGATCAGGCGTTCCTCGCCCGTCGCGAGATCGGCGACGACGGATTCGACGTGGCCGGTCTTTTCCGCCAGCCGCTCGAAACGGCATTGCCGCCACAAAGTCACGCACTCGTGGTCCGTCGCGGCGTCGCGCAGGATCGGGTCGAGCCAGATCTGGTTGCAACGCTGCGGCCGTTCCGGACTCTCCTTCGTCGGCGCGCGCCCGCCGTGGTTGGGACGCTCGATCCGCGCGATCTCGAATCCGGCCAGACTCGTGCAATAAAAGGCCGTGTGCGGAAATCCGTCCGGCGCGGCGGCGGTCTTGACCTGTTCCGACACGCCCCAACGGCGGAAGAACTCCATCGAACGCGCGTTGATGGCCGACGCCTTGGGATGATCCGTCTGCCCCGCGTTCTGCTCGACGACGACGCATTCGACGCCCCGGCGGCCCAGGTCGAGCGCGAGAGCGAGGCCGACGGGCCCGCCGCCCACGACGAGAACGGGCGTTTCGATCACGCCGGATTTTGGAATGTTCATTTCACTCGCCGCCAGTTGTCCCGTCGTTCACGACCCGTCACGCCGTCCCGCCGAATTCCTCGGTGAGCAGATCGAGCCGGCGGAACACCTCGCGGTCGGTGGCGATCATCAGCCGCGCCTTGCCGCCGTTCGAGCGGTGCGAAATCCAGTTGCCATGCGGCATGGAGAACGTGTCGCGCGGGCCCCAGGCGATGTCGTCGTCGCCGACACGCGTCACGCCCGCGCCCTCGACGACGGAAACCACCGCGCTCGCGGAGGTGCGGAACGGAACCGTGCCGCCCTTGCCCTCGATCTCGACCATGTAACAGTCGAGAAACGACATGCAGGGACCGCCGGTGACGGGATTGGAATAGCGCACGCGCCGCGCGCCGTCCGGCCCGACGGGCGCCGCGGAAACCGCCTTCACGGCGTCGGCGTAGGGATAGCAGAACAGCGGCGAATACCCCGTCGGCAATTCGGCGCCCTGCGGCAGGAAGCCCGGCGCCGAGAAAGCCGCGTCGGGCGCCTGCGCCGGCACGTTGTTGGCGGGGCCCGGCTGGAAGCTCGCCGTGCCGAGATAGCGGTGCAGCGAGGCGTCGAGCACGTCGAGCCACACGATCGGCTCCTTGCCGCGATGCTCGTGCTCGTGCCAGCACCAGCCCGGCGTGGTGATGAGATCGCCCTCGGCCATCGGACATTCCTTGCCATCGACGATGGTGACGGCGCCCTCGCCCTTCATCACGAAGCGCAGCGCGTTCATCGAATGGCGATGCGGACGCGCCTTTTCGCCGGGCTTGAGAATCTGGATGTTGCCGGTGAGGTTCGTCGTCGAGCCGGCGGCGCCGCCGACTTCCGTGGCGTGGGGGGAAACGAGCATGAGAACGCGGCGCTCGATGGCGGCCATGTCCCGCAACGTGGTCGCGTGCGCGGCGAGCGGCTCGAGCTGCGACCAGCGCCAGATGAAGCCCCGCTCGGGCGGCGTCGGCCCTGCGTGAGCGGCGCGGTTTTCCCAGAGCGGCGCGACATTGGCGGCGGCCCATGCGGCGCGAACGCGCGCTTCGTCCGGCATTGTTTCCGCGGTTCCATGCGCCGACATGAATTCCTCCATTTCGAGGGCGTCCGCCGCCCGGTTTTCCATCGCACGATAACAGAGCCGCGGATGGCGGCCAAATCCCGCGCTATTTTTGCGGCGCCTCGATCAGCTCCTTCGCGCGCGCCGCGATCTCCGGCGGCGTGTTGACGATGCCCCCGGCGATTTTCTGCGCTTCCTCGCCGGTCGAGGGGCTCATGTCCATCTGCGTTTTCATCGCTTCCGCGATGAAATCCGGGTCTTTCATCATCGCGTCGAAGGCGCGGCGCAGGGCCTCGACCCGCTCGGCGGGCACGTCCGGCGTCGTGACGAGCGAGCGCGCCACGTTGGTCTCGGCGGAGATGAATTCAAGCAACTTGCGATCCGCCTCGTTGTGCGCGAGTTCGAGCATCAGCGGCACGTCCGGCAAGTCGGGATGCCGCTTGAGGCCGATCTGCACGAGAACGTGAATTTTCTTGTCGCGCACCCATTCCGGCTTCGTCGAGTTCCACGCGGCCCAGGAGTTCGAGCCGCGTCCCTCCGTCTCGCCGCGCTCCATGGCGAGGTTCGCCTCGTTGCCGCCGGGATAGCCGGTGACGAGCCTGAATTTAGTGCCCGCGAGCGCGTTCATCAACAAGGGGTAGAGCGCCCCGGCTGTGCCCATGGGGGCGCCCACGATGAGTTCGCGCTTCTTCACGTCCTCGATGGACGTGACGCCCGACGTGTACCAGGAATTGACGACGTTGGGCGTCGACGTCGTGTTGCCGATCCAGAACAGCTTGCGCGCGTCGAACTCGACGCCGGGCATTCCCATCGCCTGCGCCGCCATCATGTTGGCCATGATCATGTGCAGCACGGTTCCGTCGCGCGGCGCGATGTTCGTCACCCAGTTCGCCGCCTGGATGCCGCCGCCGCCGGGCATGTTGCGCGGCACGATGGTCGGGTTGCCCGGGATGTGCTTGCCGAGATAACGCGCGATCAGCCGGCCGCGGTAATCGTAGTCGTTGCCGGCCGACGTGCCGATGATCATGTTGATCTGCTTGCCCTTGTAGAAGTCCGCGACGGTCTGGGCGAGCGTCTGCGTCGCGAGGCAGACAAGCAGTCCGGCGCCCGCGAATAGCCGCCGCGTGATCCGGCTCGATGTCGGCATGGTCCATCCTTCCATGTGTAGGCGGCCTCTCATAACGCGGCGCCCCGTCCGTTTCCAGCGCCGCTTGCCGGACGCCGCCGCATGGCGGAAAGTGCCGGCGCGCCGCGACGGCGCGAACAGGATCGGAAACGCGATCCGTCCGGAGGAAACACCATGCGCATTCCCGTTCTGGCGGCGGCCCTCGCCGCCTGCCTCGCCCCGATGGCGGGCGCCCTCGCCCAGCCCTACCAGATGCCGCCCGACGCCGACCGTTGCCCGTCGAAATGGGGCGCGGGCGACGAACGCGGCTCGGCCAACTGGGTGAAGCCGGAGACCATCCTGCGCGCCACGAAACTCATCAGGACCGGCGAAATCTTCGAGCTGGGCGACGTGCTGTCCGGCGACCCGAAGCAGACCTTCATCAACGAGGGGCGTCAGTACAATCTCTACACCAAGCCTTCGCTGGCCAGGCCGAACACGCGCACGGAGAACGAGGAGATCGTCACCACGGAGCTTGGCCAGATCGGCACCCAGGTCGACGCCTTCGCCCACCAGATGTGGAACGACAGTTTCTACAACTGCTTCAAACAGGCCGACATCGCGACGCGAACCGGTTTCAGGAAACTCGGCGTGGAAAACTTCGGCACGCTGATGTCGCGCGCGGTGCTCGTCGACGTCGCCGGCCTCAAGGGCGTCGACATGCTCGCGCCCGGCTACGTCATCACGCCCGAGGATTTGCAGCAGGCGCTGGCGAAACAGAACCTGAAGATTCAGCCCGGCGACGTGGTGCTGATCAACACGGGCTTCGGCAAGCTGCTCGGCAAGGACAACGTCAAATACGGCAAGGACTCGCCCGGAATCGGCCTCGCCGCCGGACGCTGGCTCGCGGCGCAGGATCCGATGCTGATCGGCGCCGACAATTGCTGCGTCGAGGTGCGGCCCTCCGAACCCGGCATGAGCCTGCCGATCCATTCGCTCATGCTCATCCAGAACGGCATCATCCTTCTGGAGAACCTGCTCCTCGAAAAACTCGTCGCCGCCGGCGGTTTCGAGACGGCTTTCATCATGCAGCCATTGAAGCTGAAGGGCGCGACGGGCTCGAACGTGGCGCCGGTTGCAATTCGCTGAGCGGAGTGCTTTCTGGCGCCTTGTCCAGGATCAATGCGCGATCCGAACGCGCGGGAAAGCAATACTCAGGTCATGTCTGAACGCGAACCAACCATCATCGTCGGCGCGGGGCCGGTGGGCCTCGTGTCCGCCCTGCGCCTCGCGCGCATGGGCCTCCCCTCCATCGTTCTCGAGGCCGCCGACACCTTTCCGATCGATCTGCGCGCCTCGACCTTCCATCCGCCGACGCTCGACATGCTCGACGATCTCGGCGTCGGCGAGACTTTCGTCGCCATGGGCGAGAAGGCGCCGTTCTGGCAGGTGCTCGACGTGGACACCGGCCATCGCGCCGTCTTCGACGTCGGCGTGCTCGCCGGAGAGGTTCGCCATCCCTTCCGCCTGCAATGCGAGCAATACAAGTTGACGCCGCTGCTGCACGAGGCCGCGCGGGCCACCGGCCTCGTCGACGTGCGCTTCGGCGCCAGGGCGACGGGCGTGCGCCAGGACGCCGACCGCGTGACCGTGACGTTTGAACAGGCGGGCGCGACGCGCGAACTTTCCGCGCCGTGGCTGATCGGCGCGGACGGCGCCCATTCCGTCGTGCGGCGCTCGATCGGCCTGTCGCTCGAAGGCGAGACCTATCCCTCCGTGACCGTGCTGATCACGACGCCCTTCCCGCTGGAACGGCATCTGCGGGATGTCGCCGCGGCGAACTACATCTACACCAGCGCCCGGTCCGGATCGATTTTCAAATTGCCGGGCGAATGGCGCGTCACCTATTATCCGCACGAGGGCGAGAGCGAGGACTCCATGCTCTCGGACGCCTCCGTGAACGAATGCCTGAACGCCATCGCGCCGGGAACCGCGCCCTGGCCGCTGACGGAAGTGCGCGCCTACCGCATTCACAAGCGTATCGCGCCGGACTATCGCGTCGGCCGCGTGACGCTCGCGGGCGACGCCGCGCATCTCAACGCGCCGACCGGCGGCATGGGCATGAACGGCGGCATTCACGACGCCGTCAATCTCACGGACAAGCTGTCGCGCGTCATTCGCGGCGACTCGCCCGACCTGATCGATCTCTACACGCGCCAGCGCCGCCCCGTCGCGAAGAACGACATGCTCGCGCAATCGGACGGCAACCGCAAGCGCATGGAAGACCGCGCCCCGGCGCGCCGCAGGGAGATCATCGACGGCCTGCGCGCCATCGCGGCCGATCCCGTCCGTCACAAGGCCTGGGTCGCAAAAGCCTCGATGCTCGACGGCTTGCGCGCCGGCGCGGCCACGACATAATCATCGAAAACAGGAGCCCGACATGACAGCCGCCCGCACCGCCCTCGCCAGCGCTCCCAGCCTCGAAGACCTCCGCCACGCGCTCGACCCGCTCGATTTCATGGGCGGCTGGAACAAGCACGAGCCCTCGCTGTGGAAGGAGCCGCGCACCGACTACAAGGCGATGCTGTGGAAATGGGCGGACGCGAAGGACGGACTCGACGCCGCGGGCCGCCTCATCAACGCGGAACAGACCGAGCGTCGCAACCTCTTCATGGTGAACCCGATCGAGGGCAACCACTACGACACTTTGCGCACGCTCGTGACCGCCTTCCAGATGATCATGCCCGGCGAGAAGGCGCGCACCCATCGCCACTCGCCCAACGCCCTGCGTTTCGTTCTCGACTGCGGCGAGGATTGTTACACCGTCGTCGATGGAATCCGCATCGACATGCGCCCCGGCGACGTGCTGCTCACGCCCGGCATGTGCTGGCATGGCCATGGCAACGAGGGCAAGGATCGCGGCTACTGGATCGACTATCTCGACGTGCCCCTCGTGCACCGGCTGGAGCCGATGTTCTTCGACGTGTGGGAAGGCTTTCTGCAACCGGTCGAGAAGACGACGCGCGACCATCCCTTCGTCTTCCCGTTCGAACAGCAGAACGCCCGTCTGAAACAGGCCGTCGCCGACGATTTCGGCCGCGTGCGCGTGCAGCTCGACGCGCCCTCGATGCCGACGACCGGCCTCTACATGGAGAAACACGCGGCCAGGGCGTCCGAAAAGACCCTGCGCTCGACGGAAAACCAGATTTTCACCGTCGTCTCCGGCAAGGGCAAGACGGAAATCGCCGGCCAGACCTTCGAATGGTCGCGCGGGGACACGTTCTGCATCCCCGCCTGGCGCGCCTTCCGCCATGGCGCGAGCGAGGACGCCGTCCTGTTCAGCGTCTCCGACGTTCTGGCGCAGCAGAAGCTCGGCTTCCACCGGATCGAGATCGTGGCGGGGGCCTGAGGGCCTCACGCCACCCGGTATTTCGCCACGACCTTCTCGTCGACCGTGACGCCAAGTCCCGGTCCGTCGGGGATTTCGAGAAAGCCGCCCTTCGGGACGGCCATCTCGCCCAGCGGCTGCTCCGCGAGATCGGCGAAGTAATATTCGATCATGCACTCGCCCGGCATCGCGCCGACGAGATGCAGCCCGGCGGCGAGGCCGGGTCCGAACCAGGGCGAGTGCGGCTCGGCGCGCACGCCGCGTTCGCGCGCGACTTCCAGCGCCTTCCAGCATTCTGTGACGCCGCCCATCTTGATGGGATCGGGCATCACGACATCGACCGCGCCGGCGTCGAGCATGCGCACGGTGTCGAGCAGGTTGCCCAGATTTTCGCCCGCGGCGACCGGAATGCTCGTCGCCTTCCGAAGGCGGGCGAGCTCCGCGTAATCGTCCGGCGGAAACAGCGGCTCCTCGAGCCAGGCGAGATCGTATTGTTCGAGTCTTTTCGCCATGTCGCGCGCCTGCTCCGGCGTCCAGGTGCAGTTCGTGTCGAGCATCAGCGGAAATTTGTCGCCAAGAGCCGCGCGCGCCGCGGCTGTGGCCTCCACGGTGCGCTCGTGCAGCTTGACGTGTTTGTAGCCACGCGACAGCACGATGTCGCAGACCTTGCGCACGTTCTCCGGCGTGTCGAGCCGCAACAGGCTGGCGTAGGCCTCGACGCGCTTCTTCTTGCCCGAGGAGCCGAGCATCTCGTGCACCGGCAGGCCCTTTGCCTTGCCGGCGATGTCCCACAGGGCGATGTCGAGGCCGGACAGCGCGAAAATGAGCGGCGAGTTGCGCCCCATGTTCTGCACGCGCCGGTGCAGGTCGAGCATCAGCGCGCCGATGTCGTCGCACTCCCGCCCCTCGGCCATTGGCGCGATGAACGTCTTGAGAATGTGATGGGTGATCGGACAGCAGGCGAAGCCGAAACTCTCGCCCCAGCCGACGAGCCCCGCGTCCGTCTCGACGCGCACGTAGCAGGCGTCCATCGTGCCGCGCGCCGCGCCCGTGCCCATCGCCGGTTTCGGCGCGCCGTGTTCATAGGGAATGGCCAGAAACATCGGCTCGATTTTCGTGATTTTCACCCGTGGACTCCCCTGAACGGCCCGACGGGTCGAGATTGGGCAGGCGCGCCGCCCCTGTCAATCGAGCCTCGCGAAGGCGACGGCCCGCCGGATCAAAACGGAAAACCTTTCCAAAGTTTCATTTGCGCGAGAGCCCGCGACACCCGATAGATCTCGCCAGCAACCGGAGCCAGAGACATGAACAAGGCCGTCCTCCTGCGCCTGCATCGCTGGATTTCTCTCGTTTTCGCCCTGCCGCTCCTCGTCGTGATCGGGACCGGCCTCGTTCTGTCGTTCCAGCCGATCGCCCAGAGCGTGGCGGTTGTTCCCGGCTCGCTGACGGCGGAACGCCTCGACGGCATGATCCGCCAGCACGATCCCGCCGGAAAGG
Source organism: uncultured Hyphomicrobiales bacterium (assembly GCA_903884435.1). Taxonomy (GTDB): domain Bacteria; phylum Pseudomonadota; class Alphaproteobacteria; order Rhizobiales; family Beijerinckiaceae; genus Terripilifer. Next base: position 23,665 of record CAISEY010000356.1, read on the forward strand.
CGCGCGGCCTCGTCGTCAACGCCCGCGACGGCGTCCTGACCCTCGCGGGCGTCGGTCCGGACGGCGAGATCGACGTGGACCTCGCGTCTGGCGCGGAAACGGAGCGCGAGACGTTCCTGTCCGATCTCTTTTCCTCCGCGCGGCGCCTGCACCAGCGGCTCGTTTTCGGCATGGGCTGGCTCGTCACCGCCTCCACCGTCGCCATGCTCGTTCTCGCGGCGCTTGGCGTCCTCATGGGCTTGCCGCGGCTGCGCAACGATCTTGGCGGCTGGCACCGCGGCATGGCGTGGTTCACGCTGCCCCTCGTGATCCTGAGCCCGCTCACCGGCCTGATGCTCGCCTTCAACTTCAATCCGGGCGCCCCGTCCGGCCAGCGCGCGCGCGCCGCGCCACTGTCGCTGATCGAGGCGACGCGGCTCGTCGCCTCCAGCCGCGATCCCGCGACCATCCTGTCCATCGGGACGCGCGGCGGGCGGATGATGGCCCGCGTCCTCGAGGGGGGCGAGACCCGCGCCTATTCCCTGACCAGGGATGGACTCTCGCCGCTGCCGCGCGGCTGGCCGCGCCTGATCCACGAAGGCGTCTGGAACGCCTGGATCGCCGGCGGACTGAACATTCTCACCTCGCTCGTCTCGCTGGGTCTGCTCGGCACCGGCCTCGTGATATGGGCGCGGCGGAGCCTGCGCATGCGCGGTCGACGCGCGGCGCTCGCCGCGCCGGCGTCCACGGCGCGCTCGATTGCCTGAATTTTCGGCGCCTTGTGGTAAATCAGGGCGACGGAACGGCGAATTTGCGCATATGCTGTCAAATTAGCCAGCCCCGAACTGGTATCGCCCTTGCTTGGCTCTCGCGGTCGGGGGCGATGGACGCTCCCGCGGAGGCAGCACGTGGCGACGGCGTTTTTCAACGAAATGGCGAAACCGGACGGAACCATCCGTCCAGCCTACGAACGCATCGCGCGCTGGCTCGACGAGTCGCCGCCCGAGGTTCTTGCGTCTCGCCGCGCGCAGGCGGAACTCATGTTCCGGCGCATCGGCATCACCTTCGCCGTCTATGGCGACAAGGAAGCGGCGGAACGCCTCATCCCCTTCGACATCGTGCCGCGCGTGCTGACGCGCGCGGAATGGACGCGCCTCGAGGCCGGGCTCGTGCAGCGCGTGAAGGCGCTGAACATGTTCCTCGCGGACGTTTACGGCGCGGGCGACATTCTTCGAGCGGGGATCGTTCCCTCCGACATTATCTACCGCAATCCCGCCTACCGGCCGGAAATGGCGGGCCGCCCGGTGCCGCACGACATTTACGCGCATATCGCCGGAATCGACGTCGTGCGCGTCGACGAGAACGACTTCTACGTTCTCGAGGACAACGCGCGCACGCCATCGGGCGTTTCCTACATGCTGGAAAACCGCGAAGTGATGATGCGGGTGCTGCCGGAGCTTTTCGCCAGACACGCCGTCGCGCCGATCGAAAACTATCCGAACGAATTGCTGGCCAGCTTGCGGTCCGTCGCGCCGCACTCGGCCTCCCGCGATCCAACCATCGTCGTGCTGACGCCCGGCCAGTTCAATTCCGCCTACTACGAACATTCGTTTCTCGCCGACAAGCTCGGCGTCGAACTCGTCGAGGGGAGCGATCTCTTCGTGCGCGACGGAATCGTCTTCATGCGCACCACGCAGGGGCCGTTGCGCGTCGATGTGATCTATCGCCGTCTCGACGATGATTTTCTCGATCCCCTCGCCTTCCGCCCCGATTCCGCGCTGGGCGTGCCCGGCCTGATGAGCGCCTACCAGGCGGGCAACGTGACGCTCGCCAACGCCGTCGGCGCCGGCGTCGCCGACGACAAGGCGGTCTACACCTACATGCCCGAGATCATCCGCTTTTATCTCGGCGAGGCGCCGTTGCTGAAAAACGTGCCGACATGGCGATGCCGCGAACCGGACGCGCTGAAATACGTTCTCGAACATCTGCCCGAACTCGTCGTCAAGGAAGTCAACGGTTCGGGCGGATACGGAATGCTCGTCGGCCCCCACGCGTCGCGCGCCGAGATCGAAACCTTCGCCGGCAAGCTGGCGCGCGATCCCTCCAACTTCATCGCCCAGCCGACGCTGGCGCTTTCGACGTGCCCCACCTCCTTCGAATCCGGCGTGTCGCCGCGGCACGTGGACCTGCGTCCCTTCGTGCTCAGCGGCGCGGACGGCGTGCGCGTCGTGCCGGGCGGCCTGACGCGCGTCGCGCTGAAGGAAGGCTCGCTGGTCGTCAACTCCAGCCAGGGCGGCGGCACCAAGGACACATGGGTCGTGGACGACCCCGGAGCGAACTGAATCCCATGCTCGCCAGAACCGCCGACAATCTCTTTTGGCTCGCCCGCTACATTGAACGGGCCGATTACCTCGCGCGCATCGTCAACGTGACGCGACGCCTCGACTCGCTGCCGAGCGCCTATGGCGGCGCCGGCGTCGAATGGGAAAGCGCGCTGCTCTCCGCCGGAGCGCTCGACAGGTTTCGCGAGAGTTACGACACGATGGACGCGGCCAGCGTGATCGAATACCTCGTCTACGACCAGAACAACCCGTCCTCGATCGCCAATTGCATCCAGTACGGGCGGGCCAACGCCCGCGCGGTGCGCACCGCGCTGACGGTCGAGACCTGGGAAACCATCAATTCGAACTGGCTCGAACTGAAGGCGTTGCGAAACGCCCGGCTCTCCGGCGAGCCCGGCGCCGAAAACAGGCTCGGAAGCTTTCTCGACGCCGTGATGAAAATGGCGCTGGACGTGGATGGCTCGGCCTATCGCACCATGTTGCGCAACGACGCCTTCTGGTTCACGCGCCTCGGCCTCTTCGTCGAACGCGCCGACAACACGGCGCGCATTCTCGACGTGAAATACAATCTCCTTCTTCCGTCGAACGAAGTCGTGGGCGGACCCGTGGACTATTTCCAGTGGGCGGCGATCCTGCGCGCGGTCTCCGCGCTCACCGCCTACAACTGGGTCTACAAGGAGGGCGTGAAGCCCTGGCTCGTCGCCGACCTGCTGATCCTGAAGCGCGAAATGCCCCGCTCGCTGATTTTTTGCTACGGCGAGATCGTGAGCGTCCTCGACTCCTTCGCCCGCGCCTACGGTCGCCAGGGCGCGTCGCAGAGGACGGCGAGAACGACGCTGACAAAGCTCGAAAACACGTCGATCAAGGAAATTTTCGGCGACGGGCTCCATGAATTCATCACGGCGTTCATCGACGCCAACAACAACCTCGGCGCCGCGGTCGCCGAACAATATCTCGTGAGTTGAGCCCGTCATGCGCGTGCGGATTTCGCATCAAACCACCTACGCCTACGCGACGCCGGCCCGCTCGGTGATCCAGACCCTGAGGCTGACGCCGCGCAGTCACGAGAGCCAGCGCGTCTCCGACTGGCGCATCGACGTGAACGTCAATTGCCGCCTCGTGGCGAGCGAGGACGCGTTCGGAAACATCACCCACACGTTCACGGCGGACGGCCCTCTGCCGAACATGACGATCTCCGTGGATGGCGAAGTCGAAACCTTCGACGCCGCGGGCGTCGCGCGCGGTTGCGTGGAGAAGTTTCCGCCGGAACTCTATCTGCGGGAAACCGCGCTGACGACGGCGGATTCCGCCCTGCGGGAATTCGCCCTCGACGTGGCCTCCCGCGGCGAAAGCATCGAACGGCTGCACGCCCTCATGGCGGCTGTCTCGGCGCGCATGACCTTTGACGCCGATCCGACCCATTCGGGCACGACGGCGGCGGAAGCCTTCGCCCTTGGCCGGGGCGTGTGCCAGGATTTCGCGCACGTTTTCATCGCCTGCGCGCGTCATCTCGACATTCCCGCGCGTTATGTTTCCGGCTATTTTCTCCGAACCGACGGCGTCCTGAACCAGGACGCCGGACACGCCTGGGCGGAAACCTGGATCGAAAATCTCGGCTGGGTCGGTTTCGACTGCGCCAACGACATTTGCCCCCGCGAACAGCACGTCCGAATCGCTTGCGCCCTCGATTACCTCGGGGCGGCGCCGGTGCGCGGCTCGCGCAACGGCGGCGGCGACGAAACCATGCGGGTCGCGGTTCACGTTTCGCAATCGCAGTCGCAAAGCCAGTCGCAGGGATAGGGCGGCGCGAACGGCCCGGCCCCGATTGACGCGCTAGCCCCGTTAAACGGGGTGTCGTTTCGCGCGTGATGCGTTAATTCACGCCCGCGCTCTTGTGGACGAGCGCCGGAAATCTTACCCTGGAAATGGTCGCGCGGACGCCCGGTCATGACGCTGGCGTTTCGGGCGCGACAAGGAGGATGCAATGTCGGTTGTTGGAAAGTCTCTCGCTTCCCTTGCTTGCGTCGCGGGCTTCGGCCTCGCCGGGGCGGCTCTCGCGATGCCCGCCGGAGACGTGGGATTGCCCCTGCCCGAGGGCGCCGCGAAGATTGAAAAGGTCGAGCGCGTCTGCCGGCCGGACGGCTATTGCTTCAACAAGAACACCGGCGCGCCGATGGGCCGCGTCATCGTGCGCCGGCCCCCGCCGCCGGTCTATGTCGATCCGGAACCGCGTTACCAGCCGCGCCCGCGCTACGTCGAGCCGGAATATCGCCGTCCCCGGCGCTACATCGAACGCCGCGACTATTACTGAGCAAACCGCGTCGCGAAAAATCGGAAAAACGGGAGAGGGGGAAGCATGACGCGGTTCGAACGCGCGGCGCGTGGCGTCGCCCTCGCGATGCTTCTGTCCCTCGCCGCCGCGAACGCGCAGACGGCGGCGCCGGGCGAATGGCTGAAACGCGCGCCCATGTCCATGGGCGTCCGCACCGAGCCCGGCGTCGTCGCCCTTGACGGCAAGGTCTATGTTCTCGGCGGCAGCACGAAAGACGTGGACGATCTCGCCACCGCGGAAGCGTACGATCCCGGCGCCGACAAATGGAGCGCCATCGCCTCCATGCCCGCTGGCGTGAACCATAACTCCGCCGTGGCGATGAACGGAAAAATCTACTCCATTGGCGGCTTCTCGGGCCGCCCGCCCGGCTTTTCCGGCCCGCGCGTGCATCAGGGCGCGGAAGCGCACGCGTTCGAATACAATCCCGCGACGAACGCCTGGCGCGCGCTCGCGCCGATGAAAGCGCCGCGCGGTTCGGTCGGCGTCGCGGCGCTCGATGGAAAAATCCACGCCATCGGCGGCCGCGGACGCGACGTGAAAACGGTGCGGACCCATGAGGTCTGGGATCCCGCGACCAACCAGTGGAGCGAAAGCGCGCAGCTGCCGACCGCCCGCGACCACATGGCGACGCTCGCCGTGAATGGCGTCATTCACGTCATTGGCGGACGGCTGAACGAGCGCGACGACAATGTCGTCAATCATGACATCTACGATCCACGAACCGACAGCTGGAGCGCCGGACCGCCCGTGCCGACCGCCCGCAGCGGCGGCCAGTTCGCCCTGCTGGGCAATCTCATCGTGTTCTACGGCGGCGAAACGCCGAAATCGACCTTCACCGAAAACGAGGCCTTCGACCTGAAGGCGGGCCGCTGGATCACGCTCGCGCCTGGCCCGACGGGGCTGCACGCCTCGGCCGGCGCCGCCGTCGGCGACAGCGTCTATTACCCCGGCGGATCGACGGGGCCGGGCGGCGACGCGATCACGGACCAGTTGCTTGTTTTCCGGCTGCGTGGACCGGGACAGTAGCGCGGCCCGGCGAACGGAACCGCGCACGGTTGCCCGCGCCCGGCTTGTGTGGTCCGGTGTCCCGGCGTTATTCCGCTGGCGGCCGGTCCGCGCGGCGGGCCCGGAGCGACCGCATGATTCTCGAAACCCTTTGCGCCATCGGCTTCGCCGCGAAGCTGCTCCCGTCCTGCGCGCCGTCGAGCCCGGCGGTTGTCGGTTATGTCGAGGGCGAATACGTCAATCTCGCGCCGATCGACACGGCCCGGATCGCCACGGTGTCGGTGCGGCGCGGCGACCGCGTGAAGGCCGGCGATTCGGTCGCCGCGCTGGAGACCACGGA
>CAISEY010000357.1 GCA_903884435.1 uncultured Hyphomicrobiales bacterium
CGCGCCCGCGACGCGCAGGTCGTCGGCGAGAATCTTGCCTTTCCAGGTGGGGTTCGTCACGTCCCTCCAGCTTTTCGGCGCTTCCGACGCGGGACCTTGCGACGTGTTGACGAGAATGCCGTAGCTGCCGACATTCGTCGGCACGACGACGCCATCGTCCGCGAGCGGCGCCTCGATGTTTTTTGCCAGCGGAAGTGGCGGGTGCGGCGCGAGGATTTGTTCCTCGGTCTGCTGCGCGCGGATCGTCGTGTTGCCGCTGTAGTTGATGTCCGCGATGTAGCGGCCGGAGGCCTGTTCCGTGCGCAGCCGCTCGCGAATTTCCGTCGCGCGGCCGACGAGCACGTCGGTCTGGATCCCGTATTGCTTCTGGAACATTTCCGCGAGCTTGCCCATGAAGGCGAAGCCGGTGCCGTTGTAGATGGTGAGCTTGCCTTCCTTCTTCGCGGCGGCGATCACCGCGTCCCAGTTCACGGCTTGCTGGGCGCGTCCGGGAACCGCGAGCGCGGCGATGGCGAGCGCCGCGATGGAAGCGCGCAAAAAGCTTGTTAACCGGCCGCGCATGGCGTTCCTCCCGAATTTTTCCCGGTCGCGACCAGACACGCGAAGCCGCCGCGCTGTCAACATCCCCGCGCTGGCCTTCGGCTTGCCTCGGGCTTCGCGCGCCTCCATGATTGCCCGACATTCATCCCCGAAAGGACAGCCGCATGACCATCCATCTCCACACCTGGGACACGCCGAACGGGCGCAAGATCAGCGTCGCTCTCGAGGAAATGGGGCTGCCCTACGAAGTGCATTCCGTCCACATCGGCAAGGGCGAGCAATTCGATCCGGCCTTTCTGAAAATCAGCCCCAACAATCGCATACCCGCCATCGTCGATCCCGAGGGCGACGGCGGCAAGGGGCAGAGCGTGTTCGAATCCGGCGCCATCCTGCTCTATCTCGCCGAGAAGACCGGCAAGTTCCTCGCCCCGTCCGGCCCCGCGCGCGTCGCGGCGTGGGAATGGCTGATGTGGCAGATGGGCGGCTTCGGCCCCATGCCTGGCCAGGTGCATCACTTCCTCGGTCTCGAAAACGAGGCGGACCGCCGTTACGGTCTCGACCGCTATCACAAGGAGACCCTGCGCCTTTATGGCGTCGCCGACCGGCGTCTGGCGTCCGTCGAATTCTTCGCCGGCGATGTTTCCATCGCCGATTTCGCCATTCTCGGCTGGGCCTGGCGCCACGAGCGCCACAAGGTGGACCTCGCGGAATTTCCGAACGTCAAGCGCTGGTACGACGCGATGATGGCGCGGCCCGGCGTGGCGCGCGGCTTCGCGGTCAAGCTGGCGAGATAGAATTCGCGCGGGCGCCGTGACGGCCGGACCGTCCCGGCGCCCCGTGACGCGATTGTCCCGGCTTCGCCCGATGTTTGCCTTCAAGCAGCCGCCGCCGGCGGCAGCCGGTAAAAAGCCCGCGCTGTTTCCCTGAAAATCCCGTCGCGAACTTCCTTCGGCAACGTCTGGGGAATCACCACGTTGGGGTCGTCGAAATCCCAGTGCGGATAATCAGAGGAAAACATCATGCGGTCGTGCCCGATCCAGTCGAGCACGGTCGGCAAGTCCTGGGGCCTTTCCGGCTCGTCGATGGGCTGCGTCGTGAACCAGAATCGCTCCGAGACATATTCGGACGGCTTGCGCTTCAAACAGGGAACCTCGGCCCGGAGGCGTTTCCACTGATTGTCCAGCCGCCATTTCAGCGCGGGAACCCACGCGAAGCCGGGCTCGATCAGCAGCACCCGCAAATCGGGGAAGGCCTCGAAAACGCCGCCGATGACCATGCTCGCGATGAACGCCTGCATGGTCTGCACGTTGGTCTGGTGCTCCTCGAAATAATACGAGGGCCAGCCCGCGCCCGTGACGGCGTGGCCGCCCTGGCCGCCGACGTGCAGGCCGAGCGGCAAGCCGTGTTTCAGCGCCGCCTCGAAAATCGGCCAGTAGCGCTTTTGCCCCAGCGGCTCGGCGGAACGCGGCGGCAGCATCACCTGCACGAAGCGCTTGTCGGCGGCGCGCTTGTGGATTTCGGCGACCGCGGCCGCGGCGTCCTCGTGCGGCACGATGATCGAACCCTTCAGCCGCGGCTCCGGGTCCATGAAAGTCGCGATCTGCCAGTCGTTGAGCGCCGAGCACAGCGCCGCGGCGTAATCCGCGCGTCGCTGGTCGGCGGCGCGCGTCGCCAGCGGGGTGAGTATGCCGAACTCGACATTGAGCGGATCGAGATGCTGCGCCCGCATGAACGCGAGGTCGGAGCCGGGCGGCCCGCCATTCGGCGGCCAGGCGTCGGCGCGGCTGATGGCGGGATGAAACCGCGGATAGACGATCGTGTCCTGATAGGTCTCGCGCGAATGATTGCCGAACAGCGACATGTGGTCCCGCCACTGGCGCGACAGGTAGGGCATGAGATCGGCGGGCGAGCGCATGGCGGGATGCACGTCGCACTCGATGAAGGGAACGCCGTTGGATTTTGCCGGCCTGACATCGCCGGCCCTGGCGGGCGCGTTCATGGACTCCTCCCGAGCGTGACGGACGCCCCACTATAGAACCGTCGCGGCCCGCGACAAGGCGCGGGTTGCGCGCCCGCCGCGCCATGCTACGATTCCCGACACGATGGATGGAGGACGGCGCTTGGACACGCAGGGCTTGTATCGCGGCGAGGCCATCGATTGCGACCTGCATCCCGCCCCGCGGGACATACGCGCCATTCTGCCGTTCATGGAGGAATACTGGCGCGAACAGGTGTTGCTGCGCGGCGTCGATCGCTCGAACCTGACGCTCGCCTCCTTTCCGCCCGCCGCGCCCTCGACGTGCCGCGCGGATTTCCGCCCCGCCGCCGGCCCGCCGGGGTCGGATTTCGACATGCTGAAAACGCAGGCGCTCGACGCCTTTGGCTTGCGCTTCGGGATTTGCAACGTGCTGCACGGCGCGCTCGCCATGCGCAGCGAGGACATGGCCGCCGCCTTTTGCCGGGCGTTGAACGACTGGGTCGCGAGGGAATGGCTCGACCGCGATCCGCGCTTGCGCGCTTCGATCCTCGTGCCCTTCGAGGGGCCCGACCTCGCCGTCGAGGAAATCGAGCGTTGCGCCCGCGACCGGCGCTTCGTCTCCGTGCTCATGCTGGTCATGCCGGAAATGCCCGTCGGGCGGCGCGCCTACTGGCCGATCTACGCCGCCGCCGAACGGCTCGGTCTGACGGTTTCCGTTCACGCCGGTTCGACCTTCCGCCAGGCGCCGACCTCCATCGGCTGGCCCTCGACGCTGATCGAGGACAATTTCGCCCAGTCCGCCGCCTTCGAGAACGCGCTGCTGAGCCTGATCGCCGAAGGCGTGTTTTCGCGCTTTCCGAAGCTGAAGGTCGCCTTTCTGGAATCAGGCTTCATGTGGCTGCCGTCCTTCATGTGGCGCGCCGGCAAGACCTGGCGCGGCGTGCGGCCCGAAGTGCCCTGGGTCGATCGCCCGCCGGCGGAATTCGTGCGCGAACACGTTCGTCTCGCCATCCAGCCATACGACGCGCCGCCGAACCCGGACGATCTGCGCAGGGTGCTGGAGCAAATCGGTTCGGACGAACTGCTGCTGTTCTCGACCGACTATCCCCACGCGCAATTCGAGGGGATGGACGCGATGCCCGCGGCCTTTCCGGCCGCGCTCGCGCGCAAAATCCTCGTCGACAATCCGCTGGCCGCCTTTCCGCGCCTGCTGGACGCCTGACGCCTTCATTTGCGCCGCGCGCCGGCCATGCGTATCGTGCCCGCATGACAATTCCCGAGGCGACGCCCGACGTTTCCCCCGCCAGACCCGCGAGCTGGTCGAGCCGCGCGCGAACGCATTTCGCCGGTCTCGACAACAACGCGCTCGGGGTCGCCTATACCTCCGCCGGCACGCTCATGCTGGTGATCATGGCGGCCATCGCGAAATATCTCGGCGACAGGCTGCCGTCCTTCGAATTGCTGTTTTTCCGCGCGGCCGTGGGCTTTCTGTTCGTGCTGCCGACGCTGGCCCGCGATCCCTTCGAGCCCCTGCGCACCAAGCGGTTCGGCATGCACTTTGTCCGCGGCGCGGTGGGCGCCGGCGGCAATTTCTGTTTTTTCTGGACGCTGACGCACATGCTGCTCGCGGATTCCATGGCGTTGCAGTTCTCGCGTCCGTTGTGGACGATTCCCCTCGCTCTGCTGTTCCTTGGCGAATGGGCAGGCGTGCGCAGAAGCATGGTCACGATCGTCGGCTTCGCCGGCATCATGCTCTACGCGCGGCCGTTCACGTCGGGCTTCGACGCCAACGCCATTGTCGGCGGCATGGGCGGCTTCTTCGGCGCTCTCGTGCTGATCGGCATCAAGCGCCTCGCCCGGACCGAGAACACGCGCGTCATCATGTTTTATTACGCGGTCTGGAACGGCGTTTTCGCGCTGATTCCCACGATCTTCGTGTGGGTCACGCCACAATTGTGGGAATTGCCCCTTCTGGTTCTCATCGGCTTTCTCGGCATCGCCGGGCAGGGAGCCGTCACCAAGGGACTGACCTACGGCGACGCGACGATGCTGGCGCCTCTGGATTATTCGCGTATCGTCTACGCCGCCGCGATCGGCTATATGCTGTTCGGCGAACTGCCGGGTTTCTGGAGCCTGATGGGCATGGCGCTGATCGTCGTCACGTCGGTCTATCTCGTCGTGACGGAAAAGCAGGCGGCGCGCGAGGCGAGGCGGAAGACGTAGACGGCGCGAGGCGCCGCGGGAGAGGAAAATGGCGAAGATTGTTTTGGGTATGGTGGCCTCGCACGGGCCCTTGCTGGGCACGCCGCCCGAACTCTGGGCCGGACGCGTGCAGGCGGACCACCAGAATCCCGCGCTGTGCTTTCGCGGCAAGGAATACACGTTCCCCGAATTGCTGGCCGCGCGTTCGAACGAGAATTTCGAGCCCGATCTCGCCATCGAGGTCAAGAAGCGGCGTTTCGAGGCGACGCAAAACGCCATCAAGGAGATGGCCCGCGTGTTCCACGAGGTGAAGCCGGACGTCGCCATCGTCATCGGCAACGACCAGATGGAAATCATGTCGGACGACAATCAGCCGATGATCATGATCTATCACGGCGAAAGATTCGAAAACGTGCCGTTCAACGAGGAACAGTTGAAGCGGCTCGGCCCCGGCGTCGCCATCGCGGAGCCCAATCATCATCCGCCGAGGCGCGAGACCTATCCGGGCCAGCCGGATCTCGCGCTGCACCTGATCGAATCGATGATTTCCGAGGATTTCGACATCGCGACCTCGGCGCGCCTGCCCGAGCAGATGGAATCGAAGCTCACGGGCATTCCCCACGCCTGGGGATTCTTCTATCGCCGCGTCATGGAAGATCGCGTCGTGCCGAACGTGCCGATCTTTCTCAACACATTCTATCCGCCGAACCGGCCCTCGGTGAAACGCTGCCTCGACATTGGCGGCGCGGTCGCGCGCGCGGTCGAGAGCTGGGACAAGGATCTTCGCGTCGCCATTATGGGCTCCGGCGGCATGTCGCATTTCGTCGTCGACGAGCCCTTCGACCGCGCCTTCATGAAGGCCTTCGTCGCGCCGACCTACGACGAGATGCTGGCCTTCCCCGACAACATGTTCCGTTCGGGCACGGCCGAACTGAAATGCTGGATCCCCGTGAAATCCGCCATGGACCGCACCTCGCTGAAGATGACCGTGGTCGATTACCAGCCGCTCATCCGCTCGCCCGCCGGCACGGGCAGCGGCATGGGCTTCGCCTACTGGCGTTGAGCGCGGACAGATGAAACGCACGAGCGCGCTGAAGAGCCTGATCCTCGCCCGCGACATTCTCGTGATGCCCGGAGTTTACGACGCCTTGTCCGCGCGCGTCGCGGAGGAATGCGGCCACAAGGCGGTGTTCCTCGGCGGCTTCTCCGCCACGGGCGCTTTGCTGGCCGAGCCGGATTCCTCGCAACTGTCGCTGGGGGAACTCGCGGCCCATGTCGCCCGGATTTGCGAGGCGACGAGCCTCCCGGTTTTTGTCGACGCCGACACCGGCTTCGGCAATGTCACGAACACGCGCCGCGCGGTTCGGATGCTGGAGCGCGCCGGCGCGGCCGCGCTCTTCATCGAGGACCAGGTGTTTCCCAAGCGCTGCGGCCACACGCCCGGCAAGGCCGTCGTGCCCGTCGCCGACATGGTCGCGAAAATCCGCGCGGCGGTCGACGCGCGCGAGGACGCCGACATGGTCGTCATGGCGCGCACCGACGCCATCGCGGTGAACGGGCTCGACGACGCGATCGCGCGCGCGAACCTCTATCGCGAGGCCGGCGCCGACTTGCTCTTCGTCGAGGCGCCGCGCACGGTCGAGGACATGCGCCGCGTGGTGCGCGAAGTGAAGGGGCCGCATCTCGCCAACATCGTCGATTTCGGCCACACGCCGGAATTGTCCGCCGCCGAATTGCGGGAGATCGGCTATTCCGCCGCGATCTGGCCTGTTTCGGCGATCCTCGCCGTCACGCGCGCCCTTCGCGAGGTGATGGGCGGCCTCGCGGCGCGAGGCTCGACAACGCATTTGCGCGACAAAATGGCGAGCTTCGATGATTTCACGGGATTGATGGGGCTTCCCGCCCTGCGCGCCCGCGAGGCGGAGGAACTCGATCTCGCGGAAAAAATCGTCGCGACCGGCGGCATGAGCATGGCGAGCGAAGACCGCGCGCTGGCGTTCCTCAAGCAAGTATACGACTGAGCCATGACCTCGAAGATCAACGCCATCGATTGCGACGTTCACGTCAACCTGCCGGGCACGCATGTCTTGCTGCCCTGGCTCGACGACTACTGGCGCAACACGGTGACGGACCGCGAAATCTCGTCGCTGGAATCGATTTCCTATCCGCCGAACGCGCCGCTTTCGGCGCGCCCAGACTGGAAGAACGCGCAAGGCCAGGCGGCGATGGACCTCGCCTCGGTGCGGCGCGACGTGCTCGACCGCTGGAACACCTCGATCGCGATCATCAATTGCATCTACGGCGTGCATCTCGTCTTCAACATCGACATGGCCCGCGTTTTCGCGCGCGCGCTGAATTCCTGGATCGCGAGCGAGTGGCTCGACCGGGATCCGCGCCTGCGCGCCTCCATCGTCCTGCCAATGCAGCACCCGGACTTCGCCGTCGAGGAAATCGAGTTCTGGGCCCACGACAAGCGTTTCGTGCAGGTGCTGATGCCCTGCATGGGCGAGGCGCCGCTGGGCCAGCGCCGTTACTGGCCGGTCTGGGCCGCCTGCGAAAAGCACGGACTGCCGATTGGCGTTCACGCGGGCAGCGCCCATCGCCATCCACCCACGTCGATTGGCTGGACGAGCTGGTATGTCGAGGATTATTCGGCCCAGTCCCTCGGCTTCCAGTCGCAACTCGCGAGCCTGATCACCGAGGGGGTGTTCCAGCAATTTCCGAAACTGAAGGCGGTGTTCATCGAATCCGGCGTCACCTGGATGCCGGCGCATCTGTGGCGCCTCGCGAAATTCTGGCGCGGCGTGCGAAACGAAGTGCCGTGGGTGGATCGACCGCCCTTCGAGATCGCGCGCGATCACGTCAGGCTCACGGCGCAACCCTTCGACGCGCCCGAAGGCGTCGTGACCATGGACAGGATTTGCGAGCATTTCGGTTCGGACGAAATGCTTCTCTACGCCTCCGATTATCCGCACTGGCAATTCGAGGGCGACGCCGTGCTGCCGGCGGGCGTGTCGCCGGGATTGCGGCGCAAGCTGATGGTGGACAATCCGCTCGCGACCTATCCGCGGCTGGCGGGATAAGGTCCTGGCGCCCCGTCAGGGCAGCCCGTACAAAGCCCGCGCGTTGCCCGACAGGATTTTCAGCCGCCGTTCGTCGCCGAAACTCGCGGGGATCGCGTTGAAGGGATCGTCGAAATCCCAGTGCGCGTAATCGCTCGCGAACATCAGTTTGTCCCAGCCGATCCAGTTGATGATGTCGCGAAGGTGTTCGGGATTTTCCGGCTCCTCCATCGGCTGGGTCGTCGCCCAGATGTTGGCGCGGATATATTCCGATGGCGGTCGTTTCACGTGCGGAACCTCGTCGCGCATCCGCGCCCAGTTGCGGTCGAGCCGCCAGCCGAGCGCGGGCAGCCAGGCGAAGCCGGATTCGATCAGCACGACTTTCAGCGTCGGGAACCGTTCGAACAGGCCCTCCATCACCATGGAGGTGACGAGCGCCGAGCACGAGGTTTCGTGTTCGGTCATCTCCTCGATGTAATAGGAGCACGATCCCGTGTTGGTGGAGGCGTAGCCGCTGAAGCCGAACACATGAATGCCGATGGGCAGGCCCGCCTCGACGGCGGCCTCGTAGATCGGCCAGTAGCGCTTGCGCCCGAGCGCCTCCGCCGTGCGGCTCATCAGCAGAACGTGGGCGAAACGCTTGTCGCCCGAGTGCTTGCGGATTTCGGCGACGGCGGCTTCCGGATTCTCGTAGGGCACGATGATCGACGCCTTGAGGCGCGGCTCCTTGTCGACCCATTCCGCCAGTTGCCACATGTTGTTGGCGGAGGCGACGGCGGCGCTGAACTCCGGATTCTGGTCGCCCTGGCCGGAGGGCGAGAGCGGATTGAGGATGCCGTAATCGATGCCGTAAGCATCGAGAAGCTGTTCGCGCATGAAGGGCAGGGAGGTTCCGGGCTGCCCGCCCTCCGGCGGCCAGGCGTCGCGGCGCTGTCCGTCGGCGGGTTGGGATTTGGGATAGGGATGGCCCTTGACGAAACCGTGCCGCTTGCGGGCGCCGTAGGTCATGAAATAATCCCACCAGCGCTGGCTCATGTAGGGTTTCAGCACTTCGACCGACTTGACGCGCGGATGCACGTCGCAATCGATGACGCTGAGCCGGTTGGCCTTGCCGAGCCGGCTTTGCGGGGCCTGAATGTTCATGGCGCGAGTCTCCCGGAGGGGCGCGAATTTCCCGCGATTGTGCCACTGCCGCGCCACGCGGGCAAGCATCGCTGGCTTGACTGGTCGCCCTGCCGCGCTTTCAATGCCCCGCGTTTGCAGCGCGGCATTATCGTGGAGCGACCCGTGAGCGATCAAGTCCATCCGCCCCTCGCCATCGCGGCCGATTCGGCGCCGCCGAAGACGAAGCCCTCGAATTATCCCGAGCCCTTCTTCAGCCGCATGGCTGGCCGCGAAAAGCGTCCGCTTGGCGATCTGTTCGGCCTGAGGAATTTTGGCGTGAACCTCACGCGTCTCGCGCCTGGCGGCGAATCCGCCCTGCTGCACCGGCACGGCCGGCAAGACGAGTTCATCTATGTCCTCGAGGGCGAGCCGACCCTCGTCACCGACGCCGGCGAACAGTCTCTCTCGCCGGGCATGTGCGCGGGCTTTCCCGCCGGCGGCGTCGCCCACCAGCTCGTCAATCGCTCGAAGACGGACGTGGTCTATCTCGAAATCGGCGACAGGTCGGCGGGAGACGAAGCTTCCTATCCCGCCGACGACATCGCCGCGGCGCTGGGCGCCGACGGCCAGTGGCGGTTCACGCACAAGGACGGACGACCTTATTGAAGGCACGTCCGTTCAGTTGTTGATGGTCCAGCTCGTGATCTTGCAAACGTTGATGTTCTTGCGGATCGCCTGTTTGTTGCCCTTGAAGGTCGCGCGCAGGTCGAACATGCAGCTTCCCGTGCCGTCGTTGATGTTGGCGACGAAGGAGCCGCCGGGCTGCACGATGTCCTTGCCGAGCATGTCCTCTTCCCAGGAGGTGCGTTTCGTGTTCGAGGCCTGGAAGCCGATCATGGGATAGTTGGTCTTGTTGATGATCCGGACCCTGTAGTCCGCCGCCGCCGAGGGCTGGGCGCTGGCCGCCATGGCGGCGATACCCATCGAAACGACGTAACAAAGCGACCTCATTCGCGTCCTCCTGATTTGGCCGGGCCCGGCCAGTGACGCGTTAAAAATCGCCGAAATCGGCGTTTTCGTCAATAGAACGATATGTTTCCAGAGGAGATACAAGTCCTCAGGACGCGGGCGGGCCTCGCGTCAGGCGATGGTTTAACGCCTGATTTCACGCGGGTTTGAATCACGGGCGCACGAGATGCCGCGGCGTCTTCCCCGTGATGAAAAGCCGCAAGTTATCGCCGGCCGCCCCGGCCATCCGCGCGCCCGGCGCGGGGCCGCGAGCATCGCCATATGGTCCGTGACGCCGCCGCGCGCGATGTTCACGAGCACGGAGGCTTTTTTTTTACAACGCGCGAATTCGCGGGCGCCGAACATGCGTCGGCTCGATTCCTCGAACGGCATCGCGAGAATGATGCAGTCGGCGGCGGTGGCGACCTGATGTCAGGCCGCGCGTCGAGCCGCCGGATATGGCCGTGGCCCGCCGCCAGCAACTGGATGAAGCGAAGCCGGGGCGCGCCGGTTTTCACCGCCGCCGCTGTTTGCGCGGTTTACGCGAGATCGGAAGAGACGAGCGCGTCGGCGTCGCGCGGTTCGCGCGTCATTTTGGATCATCGGCGGAACGCGTCAACGCGCCTCGCCGGATTGACACTGTCGCGGCCCCTTGCGAGCATCCCCGCGATATCGGAGGAAACCCCATGCCCGCTCTGAAATGGCTTTCGGCGCTCGCCTTCTCGGCCTTTTTCGCGCCCGCCCTCGCGCAGGACGCCGAATGGAGCAAGGTCGTCGAGGAGGCGAAAAAGGAGGGGACCGTCACCGTCTACAACGCTGGCCTCGGCGTGCCGCTCTACGAAGCGGTGGCCAGGACCTTCGAGGCGAAATACGGCGTCAGGGTGCAAACCATCACCGCGCGCGGCAGCGAAATGACCGAGCGCATCCGCACCGAACACGCGGCGGGCCGTTTCGTCGGCGATCTCCAGCTTCACGCCGAATCCGTGATCGTGCAGCAGCAGACGCAGGGCGAATTCGTGGCGCCGCTGCCGGCGCTGCCCAACGCGAAGAACCTGCGCGCGCCTTTCGCCGCGACGAAGATCAGCATTCCCGTCTACACGCAGGCCTATGGCATCCTCATGAACACGAACATGGTGAAGCCGGAGGACGCGCCTAAATCCTGGTCCGACTTGCTGGACCCGAAATGGAAGGGCAGGATTCTCTCCGACGACCTGCGCCCCATCGGCGCCGGCAACGGGCTCTTCACCGTGCTCTACAAGACTTATGGCGCCGCCTTCCACGAGAAGCTCGCCGCGCAGGCGCTGACCTTCAGCCGCGATCCCGCCAACGACGCGCGCCGCGTCGCGCGCGGCGAATATCCGCTCTACATTCCGCAGGTCTACGGCCTCGTGTCGGATTTCCGCGGCCTGCCCGTGAAGGCCTTGTTGCCCGCCGACGGCACGCCCTATTCGGCCATGGATTTCGCCGTGCTGACGAAGGCGCCGCATCCCAACGCGGCGCGCCTGATGATGAACCACTTCCTCGAAATCGAGGCGCAGACGGTCTACGCCAATGGCTGGATGCCGCCCACCGTCGAGGGGGCGGTGGAGCGCGCCAACGCCGAGTCCCGACCCTACGCGGGCGTCAGGCTGCTCGGCACCTCCAACCCCGCCGAACGCGATGAAATGGCCGCGCTGGCCCGCAAGTTTTACGCGGCCTATTGAGACGCCGGAGAGAACCGTGGCAGACATCGTGGCGATTGAAATCACCGGAGGAACGCGTTGACCGGCAAGCCCCGCGCCATCGATTGCGACGTTCACCCGACCTTGCCGGGCATGAAGGCGCTCGCGCCCTATCTCGACGATTTCTGGCGCGACATGATCGAAGTGCGCGGCATCGATTCCTTCGAGAGCGCCTCCTATCCGCCAAATTCGCCGCTCACCGCCCGCGCCGACTGGCGCGACGACCGCCGCAAGGCCGGCATGACCGTCGAGGAATTGCGCGGGCGCGTGCTCGACGGCCCTGGCGTCGATGTCGCGATTCTCAATTGCATTTACGGCGTGCAGCTCGCCCTCAACGAGGACATGGGCCACGCCTTCACGAAGGCCCTCAACGACTGGGTGCGCGCCGAATGGCTGGACCGCGACCCGCGCCTGCGCGCCTCCATCGTCCTGCCCATGCACAACGTCGAACACGCCTGCGACGAGCTCGAGCGATGCGCCGCCGACAAGCGCTTCGTCCAGGCGCTGATGCTCGTCATGGGCGAGGTTCCACTCGGGCGACGCTCTTACTGGCCGCTTTACGCCAGGGCGGAGAAGCTCGGAATTCCCATCGGAATTCACGCGGGCTCGAGTTTCCGCCACCCGGTCACCTCCCTCGGCTGGCCGAGCTGGTATCTTGAGGATTACGCGGCGCAATCGCAGGGTTTCCAGTCGCAACTCGCGAGCCTCATCACCGAGGGCGCGCTGGGCAAGCATCCGAACCTGAAGTTCGTGCTGATCGAATCCGGCGTCACCTGGTTGCCCGGCTTCATGTGGCGCCTGTCGAAATTCTGGCGCGGCCTGCGTTTCGAGGTGCCGTGGGTCGACCGCTCGCCGCTCGACATCGTGCGCGACCAGGTCAGACTGACCATCCAGCCCTTCGACGCGCCGGAGAACGAGGAAATCGTCGCGCAACTCGTCGACCAGTTGCAGTCCGACGATCTGCTTCTCTTTTCCAGCGATTATCCGCACTGGCAGTTCGACGGCGACGCCGCCATGCCCGCGGGCGTTTCCGCTGAGCTCGCCCGCAAGATCAGGGTCGACAATCCCCTCGCCACCTATTCCCGTCTCGGAGGTCTCCCATGACGACCGATGTGCTTCATCCCACCCTCGATCCGCGGTCGAACCGCCTCTGCGTCATCGATTGCGACGTCCATCCCAAGGATTCCATCGAGGACATGAAGCCCTATCTGGCGAGGCAGTGGCTCGACTATCTCGCGACCTGGGGCGCGCGTCCGCGGCACGGGTTCCAGAACGGCTTTCTCTATCCCAAGTCGCAGCCCCAGGCCGCGCGCCGCGACGCGTGGCCGCCGGACGGCGGACTGCCCGCGAGCAATCTGAAATTCATGCAGGACCAGTTGCTCGACTGCCACGACGTCGAATACGCCATCCTCAACTTCCTGTCGCCGACGGGACAGGGCGTGCAGAACAACGCGCTCTCCGTCGCCATGGCCTATGCGAGCAACGAGTCGCATCGCGATCGCTGGACGGGGCCGGACAAGCGGCTGAAGGCGTCCATCGTCGTGCCCTACGAGGATGGCGAGGCCTCGGCCAGGGAAATCGACAGGCTCGCGGGGATGCCGGATTACGCGCAGGTGCAATTGCTCAGCCGCACCAGCGAACTCGCGGGCAAGCAACGCTACTGGCCCATCTACGACGCTGCGAGCGCCCACGATCTGCCCGTGGGAATCCACGTCTTCGGCTACAGCGGCTGGGCCTCCACCAATGGCGGCTGGGCCTCCTATTACATCGAGGAAATGGCCGAACATTGCACC
>CAISEY010000358.1 GCA_903884435.1 uncultured Hyphomicrobiales bacterium
CCGGCCTGGGTGGAGGCGTCGGCGGCGGGAATTTCACGCGCGATGGAGAACATCATGGCGATGGCGTGTTCGGCGGTCGTGATCGAATTGCCGAAGGGCGTGTTCATCACGATGATGCCGCGCGCGGTGGCGGCGGGAATGTCGACGTTGTCGACGCCGATGCCGGCGCGGCCAATCACCTTCAGCTTCGTGGCGCGCTCGAGCAGCTTCGCCGTCACTTTCGTGTTCGAGCGGATGGCGAGGCCATCGTAATTGCCGATGATCTCGGCGAGCTTGTCCTTGTCCTTGCCGAGATTCGGCTGGAAGTCGGTCTCGACGCCGCGATCCTTGAAGATCTGGACGGCGGCGGTGGAGAGGGCGTCGGAAATGAGTACGCGGGGGGCCATTGTTGATCTCCGGAAGGGGTGAAGGCGTTCAGGGAAGCATCATGTCTACGGCGAACCAGGTGGAAACGTCGTCGTCGGCGACGGCGGTGACGAAAGCAACGGCGAATGGACAATCAATCGTCTCGCCAGGGGCCAGGGGTCCCGTCGAAACGCGCAGTCCGTCCGGCGTGTACTGGACCAGCCAGCGCGGATCTCCTGGATCAGCGCTGGCCGACCGGAAGGCTGGCGGCAGCCGTCCGAGGGCGACGCCGCGCGAGAGCATCCACTCCACGTCGCGAACGCCAAGACCGAGGCGGGCGAAGCCCTTTTCCAGCACGGCGGCTTCGAGAAACTGGCCTGACTCCGGACTGAAATCCCGCTCGCCCTCGACCCCGAAGGCGAAGACGGGACACACGTCAGGAGCGTTCGCCGTGATCCGCGCGTCGAATCGCGCGGCGGCGTCCACTCGCTGGCCCGGGGGAAGTTCCGGCATGGAGTTCACGGCACGCACCTCGACACTGACGGCGTCGCCGCCGGTGACGCGCAACTCGACAAGCCCGAGCGGGGTGTCGAAACGCGCGATCACAACGGCGTCACGGCTCATGGCAGCCGCCTGAACGGCTCAGGCGGCTTTGCCGAGCCCGGCTTTCGCCGTCGCGAAGGCCCAGTCCAGCCATTGCGTGAGCGCGGCCACGTCGCTTTTCTCGACGGTCGCGCCGCACCACACGCGCAGGCCGGGAGGGGCGTCGCGATAGCCGTCGATGTCGTAGGCGATCTTTTCTTTCTCCAGCAGCGCCGGAAGCTTCTTGACGAAAGCGGCCTGCGCGTCGGCGGACAAAGCCGTGATCGCGGGATCGACGATTTTCAGACAGACGCTCGTGTTGGAGCGAATCGCCTCGTTCTTCGCGAGGAAATCGACCCACGGGGTTTTCGCGACCCAGTCGGCGAAGACCTTCAGGTTCGAGTCCGCGCGGGCGATCAGCCCCGCCAGCCCGCCGATCGACTTCCCCCATTGCAGCGCGTCGATGTAATCCTCGACGCAGAGCATCGACGGCGTGTTGATCGTGTCGCCCTCGAAAATGCCCTTGATGAGCTTGCCGTTGTTGGTGAGGCGGAAAATCTTCGGCAGCGGCCAGGCCGGCGCGTAGGATTCAAGCCGTTCGACGGCGCGCGGCGAAATGATCAGCATGCCATGCGCGGCCTCGCCGCCGAGAACCTTCTGCCAGGAGAAGGTCACGACATCGAGCTTCGGCCAGTCGAGTTTCTGGGCGAAAGCGGCGGAGGTGGCGTCGCAAATGGTCAGACCCTTGCGATCCGCGGGGATCCAGTCGCCGTTCGGAACCTTCACGCCGGAGGTCGTGCCATTCCAGGTGAAGACAACGTCATTGTCGAAGTTGACGGTCGCGAGATCGGGAATGTCGCCATAGCCGGCCTTGAGGACGCGCGCGTCCTTCAGCTTGAGCTGCTTGGCGACGTCCGTCACCCAGCCTTCGCCGAAGCTCTCCCAGGAGAGCATGTCGACGCCGCGCGCGCCCAGCAGCGACCACAGCGCCATTTCGACGGCGCCCGTGTCGGAACCCGGGACGATGCCGATGAGATAATCGGCGGGAACGCCCAGAATTTCGCGCGTGAGATCGATCGCGAGCTTGAGCTTGACCTTGCCCGCCTTCGCGCGATGCGAACGTCCGAGAGGCGCTCCGGCCAGATTTTGCAGGGAATATCCGGGGCGCTTGGCGCAGGGACCGGACGAGAAATTCGGATTGACGGGCCGAACGCCCGGATGCGTATTCGTCATTGCAAACCATCCTTTCAGATGGGCGCCTCTCGTTGGGGAGAGGTGTCCCGCTGATGAACGTAGGCTCGCGGCGCGCTTTCGTCAAGCGATCTTTCGGAAAACGCAAACGGCGGGGCCGGAGCCCCGCCGCCGCAAGTCTCGCGATTCGCCGGTTCAGTCGATCATGTAACGGAAGCCGAAGCGCACTTCCTGGGAGTTCAGGCGCGTGGTTTTGGTCAGGCCCGTCACCGGGCTCGGCAGGCTCGTCCACGATCCGAGGCTCATGTAGCGATAACCGATGTCGATCTTGAAATTGTCGCTCACGTTGAGCGCGAATCCGCCCATGAGCGCCCAGGCCAGATTCGCCTGCATCTTGGAGAGCGAACGGCTCCAGACCTGTTTCGCGAAGGAAACCGACGGCTGCGGCGCGATCGGATTGCCGAAGAGATCGAGCCAGATATGCGGAAACGTCCCCGAGGGCGTGAGGTCCGCGCCATAGAGCGACCCGTCGGATGTCTTGTAATAGTCCAGCTTTGTTTCGCCCCGGATGGTGGAGACGCCGACGCCCGCGCCGATATAGGGCGTGACGCTGCTCCAGGTGCCGAGATCGAGATAGCCGTTGAGCAGGAAGTAGGACTGGGAGACCTTGGCGTTCTGGGTCGGCGTGCAGGTCTCTTTCTGGGCGTCCCAGAGGTAGCCGAGTTCAATGACGTTCGCGCCCTGGGAGCTGAGGCCGGTGAGCGCGTAGGGACAGGTCACCTTGTCCCCGGTCCCGATAACGGAGCGCCCGCGTTGCCAGCCCGCGGTCACGTCGGCCCGGAACCAGTTGTTGAAGGAATAGCCGAAGCCAAGCTCGGCGGAAGAGCCATTCTTGATCGTGTCCATCGCCACGTCGGCGCTGAGCGCGGGCGACATCTCGCGCGTCGCGGAAATGCTGCCGCGCAGATACCATCCGGTGCCGTGCTCCATCCTGGGCATCGCCACTTCCGGCGGATCGAACAGCATCCCGGACATGTCGGCGGCGAGGGCCGCGCCGCCCGCTTGCAGGAAGGCCGCGCTGGCGATTGCGAGAAATCCCTTCAGACCCATAACCTGTTCCTTCCGTCCCAACGCCAACAAGTCGCTACCGACGGACTCAACCATCCCCTCATTTTTCACACCACCGCAAACGTCTGATTGAACGCCCGGTGCTGCGCGAGCATTTCGCTGAATCGTTCGATCAGCGGGCTTAAACGGACCTCCGGCATGTTGGGGATCATGTCGTAGAGCATGCA
>CAISEY010000359.1 GCA_903884435.1 uncultured Hyphomicrobiales bacterium
AAAAGACTTCCTGATGGATTGCACGAGCTGCCACACGCTGGAACGCGTCATGCGCTCGACTCACGTCGTGGACGAGTGGATGGACACGATCGTTCGCATGAAGGGCTACGCCCCCGTCAGCCAGACGATCAAGCCGCAGCGCATGCTCGACCCGAGCCGTTCGGGCAATCGCGAAGACTATCGCAAGGCGGCCGAATATCTCGCGACGATCAATCTGAGCGCCACCGAGAAATGGGAATACGCGCTCAAGACCATGCCGCGCCCGAAGGGTTCCGCGACGCGCGCCATCGTGACCGAATATTTCCTGCCGCGCCCGACCATCGAGCCGCACGACGTGATCCTCGATAAGGATGGCGTCGTCTGGTACTCGAACTTCGGCGAAATGTTCGTCGGGAAATTCGACACGAAGACGCTGAAACACACCGAGTATCCGGTGAAGCAATACAAGGAGAACGCGCCCGTCGGCATCCTCGACGTCGAGTTCGACAGGAACGGCAAGCTCTGGTTCGATTCGATGTACCAGGGCGCGCTCGGCATGCTCGATCCGGCGACGGGACAGATCACGTCGTATCCGGTGCCGGCGAAGTGGAACGACGACCGCTCGCAACTGAATTTCGTCGGCGTCCGTCACGACGTCGACGGGAAGATTTGGACGAAGGACGTGGGCACGCAAAACGTGCTGCGCCTCGACATCAAGTCCGGCGATTGGGAACTGTTCCGTCCGACCGACAAGCTGACGGGGCCGCGCGGCATCTACCAGTTGATCTCCGACTCGAAGAACAATGCCTGGCTGGCCGAGTTCTCCGACGGGCATCTCGGCAAGATCGACGCGAAGACCGGCGAGGTGAAGTGGTTCCCGACGCCGACCCCGCACGCGCGCGCGCGCCGGATGCACATCGACGACAACGACAACATCCTGCTGACGCTGTATCGTTCCAACTCGGTGACGTATTTCGACACCAAGCTGGAGAAATTCACCGAATACAAGTTGCCGACGCCCTACACGGCGCCTTACCGCGCGGCGTCCGACAAGAACGGCGACATCTGGGTCAGCAACATGACGACCGATCGCGCGGTGCGATTCAATCCCTCGACCGGAAAATCGACGGAATATCTGATGCCGACCGAGACCAACATGCGCTCGGCCTTCATCGACAACACCGGCGCGAAACCGGTGTTCTGGATTGGCTCCAACCACACGGCGGCGCTCGTCAAGGTCGAGCCGCTCGACTAGCCTGATCCTGTTGAAACGAAGAGGCCGGCGTCGCGGGACGCCGGTCTTTTTTGTTTGTTCCCGTCGGGGATCGTCCGCGCCTCTCGACTGGCGGCGTCAGACCGCGGCGGCGGCGTCGTCCTGCTTTTCGTCTTCCTCGTCGTCGAGCAGCGGTTCCGCTCCGGCGGTGGCGTCGTCGTCCGTTTCAGCCTCGGCCGCGACCGCGGGCACGAAGCTTTCGCCTCTCGCCATGTTGACCGGCGCGCGCCTTGGCGGCGAACGGGGCAGGGGAATAACCTGAAAAACCGTCCCGCATTTGACGCAGACGATCGGATCGCGCTTCAGATCGTAAAACGCCGCCTGACACGCGAGGCAGCGGCGTTTCACGCCGAGTTCGGGGTTCGCCACTTTGAATTCCTTCGGCTTCGTTCGAAACCGCGGCGCGGCGCGCCCGGTCCGCCGGCCGCTTTCCCGTGATGGAAAAGCGGCTCGCGATTTCTGGTTTCAGTAACCCATGCCGCCGCCGCCCATGGGCGTCGATGGCTTGTCGGTTTGCGCGTCGGCGATCATCGCTTCGGTCGTGATGAGAAGCCCGGCGACGGAGGCCGCGTTCTGGAGGGCCGCGCGAACGACCTTCGCGGGATCGACGATGCCCGTGGCGATCGCGTCAACGTATTGCTCGGTCTGGGCGTTGAAGCACCAGGCGTCGGACTTGTGGAGCGAGATCGTGTTGACGACGATCGAGCCCTCGACGCCGGCGTTTTCGACGATCTGGCGGATCGGGGCCTCGAGAGCCTTCATCACGATGTTGACGCCGGCCTGTTCGTCGGCGTTGTCGCTCCTGATCTTGCCCACGGCGGCCCTGGCGCGCAGCAGCGCGACGCCGCCGCCGGGCACGATTCCCTCTTCAACAGCCGCGCGGGTGGCGTTGAGAGCGTCGTCCACGCGGTCCTTCTTTTCCTTGACCTCGACCTCGGTGACGCCGCCGACGCGAATGATCGCGACGCCGCCCGCGAGCTTGGCGAGACGCTCCTGGAGCTTCTCCTTGTCGTAGTCGGAGGTGGTCTCCTCGATCTGCGCCTTGATCTGGCCGACGCGGGCCTCGATCTCTTTCTTCTTGCCGGCGCCGTCGATGATCGTGGTGTT
>CAISEY010000360.1 GCA_903884435.1 uncultured Hyphomicrobiales bacterium
AATAGGTGTAGAGCAGCTTCGACTTGTCGGACATGGCCGAGATCGGCGTGTCCGTGCCCATCGAACCCGTCGCCTCCTCGCCCGTCACGGCCATCGGCGCGAGCAGGATTGAAATGTCTTCCTGGGTGTAGCCGAAGGCCTGCTGGCGATCGAGCAGCGACACGTCGGTGCGCGTGGCCCGCGCCTCGACCGGCTTCAGGTCTTCCAGCACGATCTGCGTGCGCTCCAGCCACTCGCCCCACGGATGCGAGGTCGACAGGGAGGTCTTCAACTCGGCGTCCGAGATGATGCGATGCTCCTCGAGGTCGATGAGCAGCATCTTGCCCGGTTGCAGCCGCCACTTGGTGACGATCTTTTCCTCGGGGATCGGCAGCACGCCGACTTCCGAGGCCATCACGACGAGACCGTCGTCGGTGACGAGATAACGCGCGGGGCGCAGGCCGTTGCGGTCGAGGGTTGCGCCGATCTGCCGGCCGTCGGTGAAGGCCATGGCGGCGGGGCCGTCCCACGGCTCCATCAGCGAGGCGTGATATTCGTAGAAGGCGCGGCGGTTCTCGTCCATGAGCGGATTGCCCGACCATGCCTCGGGAATCAGCATCGTCATCGCGTGCGACAGCGTGTAGCCGCCCTGCACGAGGAACTCGAGCGCGTTGTCGAAACAGGCGGTGTCGGACTGGCCCTCGTAGGAGATCGGCCAGAGCTTGGCGATGTCGTTGCCGAACTTCTCGCTCGACACCGACGCCTGGCGCGCCGCCATCCAGTTGACGTTGCCGCGCAGCGTGTTGATCTCGCCGTTATGGGCGACCATGCGGTAGGGATGCGCGAGGCGCCACGACGGGAAAGTGTTGGTGGCGAAACGCTGATGCACCAGCGCCAGCGCGCTTTCGAACCGCTCGTCCTGAAGGTCGCGGTAGTAGCCGCGCAGTTGCGAGACGAGCACCATGCCCTTGTAGACGATGGTGCGGCACGACATCGAAACCGCGTAGAACTCGGCTGTTTCGCGGCGGTTCATGGCGACGACCGCGCTGGAAATCACCTTGCGCGCGACGTAGAGCCGGCGTTCGAAATCGTCCTCGCCGAGAACGCCGGGACCGTGCCCGACGAGGGCCTGCATCATCACCGGTTCGACCGCCTTCACGGCGTCGCCGAGATCGGATCCGTCGACGGGGACGTCGCGCCAGCCGAGCAGGCGCAGGCTTTCCTGTTCGATGGCCTTTTCAACGGCGGCCTTCACGTCGGCGCGGGCCGAGGCGTCGCGCGGCATGAAGAATTGCGCGACGCCATACTGGCGCGCGCCCGGCAGGGCGATCCCGAGCTTCGCGCATTCCTCCTGAAAGAAACGGTGCGGGATCTGCACGAGAATGCCGCAGCCGTCGCCCAGCTTGGGGTCCGCGCCCACGGCGCCGCGGTGGTCGAGGTTGAGCAGGATTTGCAGGCCCTGCTCGACGATCGAATGCGACTTGCGATTGTGAATGTCGGCGATGAAGCCGACGCCACATGAATCCTTGCCAAGGCGGGGATCGAACAGGCCTTCGGCGGCGGGGAGCGAGGGATCGAGATAGGAGGGGTTCATGGCGCTGTCTCTGGACCTGTCGGGAGTGTCGGGGCGGCGACCGGAATGCGTCCGGACGCGCCCGGTTTTCGCCGTTCGTCCGTCCACGCGTTCCCGGCGGTTTGCCGCTTGACCATCACTTCATCCCCCGGGTTCGAACGGAACCCCATTCAATTCGCGCGCCAACCCTCGCTCCGCCAGTCGCCCGGAGGCTTTCCCTCGCACAGCTCTGAATTGGAACACGGCAAATTGGTCAGTAAGACTGACCTAATTGGCGCGAGAACATACGTGCATATCATTTCAGGGACAAGCGGGGGAAGACGTGAGATTGCGGTTTTTTTCAGGAGAGCGCGCCGCGTGTCCGCGCGGCCACGGTTTACGCGAATGCGCGGCGGCGCCAGACCGGTTATGCTGCGGCGAATCTGGGCCGGCATGGGACTCCCGTCATGAATTTCGCCAGCGACAACGCCGCGGGCGCGTCCGAAAAGGTGATGGCCGCCGTGTTGGCCGCGAACGCCGGCGCGGCCATGCCCTACGGCGCGGACCCGTGGACGGCGGCGGCGGAAAAGGCGCTTTGCGAGATTTTCGAACGCGATTGCGCGGCGTTTCTCCTGCCAACGGGCACGGCGGCCAACGCGCTGGCGCTCGCCAGCCTCGCGCCGCCCTGGGGGGCGGTGTTCTGCCATCATGACGCGCATGTCATGGACGACGAATGCGGCGCGCCGGAATTTTTCACGGCGGGCGCGAAACTGATCGGCCTCGAGGGGGACGCCGGGAAGATCGCGCCGGGCGATTTCGCGCGCGCCCTGCGCGCCTTTCCGCGCGGCGTCGTCAAACAGGCGCAGCCCGCCGCGCTTTCCCTCACCCAGGCGACGGAGAGCGGCACGCTGTATTCGATCGCGGAAATCTCGGAATTCTCCGAACTCGCGCGCGCGGCGGGCGTTGGCGTGCACATGGACGGCGCGCGCTTCGCCAACGCGCTCGTCTCGCTGGGCGCGAGCCCGGCGGAGATGACCTGGAAGGCCGGGGTGGACATCCTGTCGCTTGGCGCCAGCAAGAACGGGACGTTGGCCTGCGAAGCGGTGATTTTCTTCGACAGGGCGCGCGCGGCGGATTTCGCCTTTCGCCGCAAGCGGGCGGGACACACGCTGTCCAAGGGTCGTTATCTCGGCGCGCAGATGACGGCCTGGCTCGACGGCGGCCACTGGCTCGATCTGGCGCGCGCCGCCAACGAAAGCGCCGCCCGCCTCGACTCCGGTCTGGCGGCCTTGCCGGGCGTGCGCCTGCCGTGGGGTTGCGAGGCGAACGAGGTTTTCGTGATCGTGCCCCGCGTCGTCGAGGCGGCGCTGAAGGCCGCCGGCGCGACCTATTACGACTGGGGCGGGCGCGGCCTCGCCCCGCGCGATTATTTGCGCCCCGGGGAAGTGTTTCTGCGCCTCGTCGCTTCTTTCGCGACGACGCGGGCCGAAGTTGATCAGGTCCTGGGCGTCGCGCGGGCCGCTCTCGCGGGCCCGTGAACTGTCCAACACTTGCCGCAATCGTGGGCCCAACTGATGGACGTCGATGGAAGCGGAGACTCGGGAGAATGACCATGACGTGGAAGCGGACATTCGGGGCGCTCGCCCTCGCGGCGGGACTGACCGGGCTCGCCGCGCCGGCTCGCGCGCAGTTCTTCGGTTCGTGGGGCTATCAGAGGTTCCGGATCGAGGACGGGCTTTCGCCGGGCGAAATCCGCGAAAATCTGCTTGACCAGGGCTACCGGCTCACGGGTCCGTTGCGCCGCAACGGCCGGGTGCTGGTCGCCGACGCCACGGACCGGCGCGGCCGCGCGATCCGTCTGATCGTCGATCCCTTCGAGGGCGAAATTCTCCAGAGGTTCGTGACTTTCGATCCGGCGGCGCGCCCGAACGCGCCGCGCGCGGGGGACGATATCGACGAAGCTCCCGCCACCGGACGTCCCGCCCCGAAACCCGCGCCGCGCGCGAGCAAGCCCGCTGTCGCCCCGGCGCCCTCCGCCCGCGTCGCGCCCGCGAAGCCGAAAGTCGCGCCGGCCAGGCCTGTCGCCTCCGGGGCCCCGAGCCAGCCGCCGCCGGCCCCGGCCCCGAGCCAGCCG
>CAISEY010000361.1 GCA_903884435.1 uncultured Hyphomicrobiales bacterium
CCTTCTCGCCTTCGCGGGCGCGGTCGCCCTTGCGTGGTTTGGCGCGCGGGCCCCGGCGAAGGAACCGGCCACGCTCGCGCTGGCTCCGCCTCCGGCCGCGGTCCAGCCCTCCCCGTCGCAACGCACCGGCGACACGGTGGCGCTGCGACGGGCGACGCTTCCGGGCCCGTACCCCGCCGAAGTCGTCAGGGTGCTCGATGGCGACACGTTCGAAGGACGGGTGCGCGTCTGGTTCGGGCAGGAAATCACGACCCTGGTGCGCATCCGCGGTATCGACGCGCCCGAGTTGAAGGCGCGCTGCGGCGACGAATTGCGCGGCGCCATGGCCTCGCGCGACGCGCTGGCGCGTCTGCTGGCCTCCGGCGCGCCCGCCCTGCGCGACGTGAGCCTCGACAAATATGGCGGGCGGGTCGTCGCCTCGGTTTCGGTGAACCGCGCGGGCGCGGGAGAAGACGTCGCCGCGGCCATGCTCGCCTCCGGCCTGGCGCGCGCCTATGGCGGCGGGCGGCGGGACGCCTGGTGCCCGCTTGTCCCGCCTGCGCCAGGACGCGGATGAGCGCGGGTCACGCCGCCTTCAACGCTTCGCGGAACCTCGCCTCGACGGCAGGACGAACCGGCGCGGAATGCGCCCGATAACTCTCGAAGGCCGGCGGCGGAACGTGGTCGAGGATCGCCGTTTTGAAGCTCGGACGCGCCTTGCATCGCTCGAACCAGTCCGTGACGCGCGGAAAATGCTCGCGCCACGTTCCCGCGCATTCCAGCATTTCGAGCCGGTAGAAGAACGAAATCAGGCCGATGTCGGCGAGCGTGAAATCGTCGCCCGTGAGCCAGGGGCCGTCCGCCAGCGCTTTCTCCATGTCGCGGAACAATTTGGCGAACCGCGCCAGCGCCTCGTCGACGAACCGCGATTCGACGCCCTTGTCCATGATTTCCGCCCACTTGGCGCGCTTGGCGAGGTCGGGGATTTTTTCGTAGCGCTTCCTGCGCTCCTCCGGCGGCTTTTGCATCAATTCGGCGCGAAACAGGATCGAGGCCGTCATCGTGTTGATGGCGTCATGGATGGCGTCCTCGCGCTTCGTCCACAAACGCACGCGGGCGCGCCCGTACGGGTCGGCCGGGCGCAGGGCCGGCGCGGGAAAAACATCGTCGAGATATTCATTGATGACCGTCGATTCGATCAGCACCCTGCCGTCGTGGACAATCGTCGGCACGACGGCGTTCGGGTTCAGCTTCATGTATTCTGGATCGAACTGTTCGCCCGTGTGCAGGTTGATCGGCCTGCTTTCGTAACCGACGCCTTTTTCGGCGAGCGTGACTCGCACCTTGGCGGCGCAAACGGCGGTCGCGCCGTGATAGAGCGTGAGCATGCTGGCCTCCCGTTGCACGGGAGCGACTATTTCACGGCGGACGCGAACGCGCCAGCCGCGAACCGTCTCAGGCCTTGTCGAGCCCGTAGAGCGAATGCAACGTGCGCACGGCGAGTTCGGTGTAATCCTTGTCGATCAGCACCGAAAACTTGATTTCGCTCGTCGTGATGGCGCGAATGTTGATGCCCTTGTCGGCGAGGGCCTTGAAGGCGCGCGCGGCGATGCCGGCGTGGCTGCGCATGCCAATGCCGATGGCGGAAATCTTCACGACATCGGTCGCGCCCTGCAACTCGCCGAAGGCGATTTCGGCCTTGTGCTTCTCCAGCAGCGCCTTCGCGCGCTCGAAATCCGCCGTCACGACGGTGAAGGTCATGTCGGTTGTTTTCTGGTCGTCCGAGACGACCTGAATGATCATGTCGACGTTGATGTTGGCGTCGGCCAGCGGCCCGAAGATCGCGGCGGCGACGCCCGGCTTGTCGGCGACGCGACGCAACGTGATCTGCGCCTCGTCCTTCGAGAAGGCGATTCCGGTGACGACTTGCTGTTCCAAAATATCCTCCTCGTCACAGATGAGCGTGCCCGGCTTCGGATCGGCGGGATCGTCGAAGGACGAGCGCACGAACGTCTTGATCTTGTGGACCATGGCCACTTCGACCGAGCGGACCTGAAGCACCTTGGCGCCGAGCGACGCCATTTCCAGCATTTCCTCGAAGGCGACGCGGTCGAGACGGCGCGCCTTCGGCACGATGCGCGGATCGGTCGTGTAGACGCCGTCGACGTCCGTGTAGATGTCGCAGCGGTCGGCGTGAATGGCGGCGGCGATGGCGACCGCGCTCGTGTCGGAACCGCCGCGCCCGAGCGTGGTGATCCGCCCCGAGGCCGCGTGGACGCCCTGAAATCCGGCGACGACCGCGACTTCCTTGCGTGAAAACCCTTCGACGATTCGCGAACCGTCGATGTTTTCGATCCGCGCCGACCCATGCGCGTCCGAGGTTTCGACCGGAATTTGCCAGCCTTGCCAGGACCGCGCGGGGACGCCGATTTCCTGGAGAGCGATGGCCAGCAGACCCGACGTCACCTGTTCCCCGGACGCCACGACCGCGTCGTATTCGCGTTTGTCGTGCAGTTTCGAGGCGTCCTCGACCCAGCCCACGAGTTCGTTGGTCTTGCCGGACATGGCGGAAACGACCACCGCCACCTCGAACCCGGCGTCCACTTCGCGTTTGACGTGCCGCGCGACGTTGCGGATGCGTTCAACGCTGGCGACGGACGTGCCGCCGAATTTCATTACGAGTCGCGCCATGATGTGTGGAGATCCGGAGGGCGTGGCGGGTCTGGCCTTCCGCGAGACGCGAGACCGCGGGAACCCGTCCCGCGAAAGGCGGCTTCATATGAAGGGCGTCGTCCGGACTGTCAACGCGGGGCCGGCCAGGCTCGCGATCAGGAATTGCGAACCCGCGTCCTCGGGTGGCCGCCGGGGATGCGCAGGCGCCGTTTCCAGCGTTCGCCCGCGCGCAGCCTGGGCGCCGCGACGCGCGACAGACGGGTCAGCGGCGGCAGCGGCGCGACCGCCTGCGCGGGCGGCGGAGGCGGAGGAAGAATCGTGGCCTCGACCACGGCCAGGTCCTCGCCGTCCGCGTTTCCGTCCATGTCGCTCCATTCCGCCCAGTCGAACTTCGGCGGCTTCGCCTTGCGCGGACGTCCGCGCTTGCGCTTCGCGGACGCTTCCGCGGCGAACCCGGACGACGGAGCGCCGCCGGGTACCGGAGACACGGGAACGGGCTTCGCGATCTGGGCGATCTTGCGCAGCGCGGCGCTGGTGAGTTCGGGAGTCGCCACGACGCTGCGAACGGCGCCCTCGGGATTCCGGGATGGACGTCCGCGACGGCGCTTTTCGGAAGGCGCCTCGACGGGCGCGGCGGCTTTCGGCTTGTTCTTCGAGCCTGGCTTGCGCCCGCGGCGCGGCGCCTCGATTTCCACCTCGGGTTCCGGCTCTGGCGCGACCGCCTCGAGAATTCGCCGCGGAGGCGAGGAGTCGGCGCCGGACTGCTCAGCCGTCGAGCCGCCAAACAAAGCCTCTTCCGCCCGGCGCTGGCTGTCCGGTTTGACGTCCGCGGCGATCGCCTCGGCCATGGACGCTCCGCGCTTTTGTCCGCGCTTGACTTCGACGACGAAGGGCCGTTTTTCGCGACGCATGTTCCCTCAAATCAATTTGATATTACGTCTTCGCCAGCCCGGAGCGACCGGCTCCCGAAACTGGCGGCCGGGACACGACCTTCTCGCGAAAGTAAATCCAGACGCGAATCCGAATTCATCCTTGAATTTCGGCTCCATAGCATCGCGCGCGAATGGCTTCAACAGGCTGAAACCACTCGCGCGCCGCTCCCGTTGAGAATAGACACTTTTTCGAACCACCGGTCCGGATCGGAGATTGCGGAATGCAGGCGCGAAGGGAAACGGTCGACGAAGCCGACGTAGCGCGCTTCGGCAGGCTCGGCGACGAATGGTGGAGCCTTCGCGGCTCCATGCGGATGCTTCACGGGCTCAATCCGCACCGGACCGCCTGGCTGGTGGAAATCCTCGGAAAACGCCATCCCCCCGCCGCCGGCGCGGCGCCGCTGGACGGACTTTCCATTCTCGACATTGGCTGCGGCGGCGGCCTGTTCTGCGAACCCCTCGCCCGGCTCGGCGCCCGCGTCGTCGGGATCGACCCGTCGCCGGAGAACGTCGAGGTCGCGCGGCGCCACGCGGACGCCGCGGGGCTGAAAATCGACTATCGGGCGACGACGGCGGAGGACCTCGCGGAGACCGGCGAAACCTTCGACGCGGTCTGCGCGATGGAAGTCATCGAACACGTGACCGACGTGGAAGCTTTCCTGCGAGCGGCGGGACGGCTCGCGAAACCGGACGGGATGTTTTTCGCGGCGACGCTGAACCGGACGCTGAAATCCTTCGCCCTCGGCATCGTTGGCGCGGAATACGTGCTGCGCTGGGTGCCGGAGGGCACCCACCGCTGGGAACAGTTCGTCACGCCCGCCGAACTCGAGGAAGCCATGGAAAAAGCGGGCCTCGACCCGCTCGCCCGGACGGGCATGGCCTTCGATCCTCTGCGCGGCGTCTGGCGGAAAAGCCGGGACATGGCCATCAATTACATGATGGCGGCTTCGCGGCGCCGCTGAGGCGACGCGCCACAAACGTTAACCAAGTGTGAATTTTCGAACGTCGCGGGGGTGACGCGCGCCCGCGGCTCGTTTACGGTTTCTTAACCACGCGGCTTCGTCGAGTCCCGCCGCGGGCGTTCAGAGTAGCCGTCGATGCGTTCGTTTTCCCTCGCGCCAGGGCTGGCGGTCGCCGCCGCGCTGACGTGGAGCCTCCTCGCGGGCTCCGCGCTGGCGGCGCAGCGGGCCGCCGTCCGCGCCACGCCCCTGCCCGTGGCCGGGTTCGTCGAGGTGGGCGAGACGACATCGACGCCGTGGGGCTGGCTGGATTTCTGCAACCGCTACGAGAAAGAATGCCGCGGCGGCCTCTCCCGTCCGGTCGATATCGCCCTCGACGCGCGTTCCTGGCGCCTGATTCGCGAGATCAATTCCGCCGTCAACACGATGATTGAACCGCTCTCGGACATGGACCACTGGGGCGTGGTCGATCGCTGGGACCTGCCCTACGACGGCTACGGCGATTGCGAGGACTATGTTCTGCTCAAACGCAAGTTGCTGGTCTCCGCGGGCCTGCCGCGCCAGGCGCTGCTCGTGACCATCGTCAAGGACGAGAAGGGCGAGGGCCACGCGGTTCTGACCGCGAAGACCGACCACGGCGAATTCATCCTCGACAACATGCGCGAGAAAGTGCGGCCCTGGAGTGAACTGCCCTACCAGTTCGTCAAGCGGCAGTCGCAGTCGGATCCCAATGCCTGGGTGCGGATCGGCGAGCCGACGACCGCGCCGCTGATCGTGTCGCGGTGACACTCCGGAAGTGTCCGCGCGTCGCGGAAGGACCGTGACCGGCGCGTTTCGCGCCTCTCACCGCCTCGCCGGCGTCTCCACGTAAATGTCGCCGTCGCGAACCTCGACGTTCACCTTCTTCAGTTTCATGTATTTGTCGCCGGGGTGCGCGCCGGTCTCGATGTTGAATTCCCAGCCGTGCCACGGGCAGACGATGTGCCGGTCCGCGCCGAAGCGCAGCCCGACGTGACACTGTTTCTCGTCGAGAACCTCCTCGACGCGATTGTAGATTTTGCCCTGGCAGACGGGGCCATCGTAATGCGGGCAACGGTTTTCCCACGCGACGAGCTTGCCCTTCTCGTTGAACACGCCGACCTCGAACCTGTCGATGGCGACGATCCGGTAATCGCCTTCCTTCAAGTCCTCGAGCTTGCCGATCCTCACCGAACCCATCGTTACCTCCCGGCGTCGTCGCGCGCCGGGGCGGAGCCCGCGCGGTTGAACCACATGGCGACGTCCCACAGGTTGAGGTCCGCCGCGCGGATGATGGCGGTGGCCGCCATCACGGTTTCGGTCGCGGTCAGCGAGCCCTTCTCGTAGGGCTCGAGATAATGTCCCGCCTTTTCGGTTTTGAACGCATAGGCGCGGATGGCGGTTTGCAGCACGCGCGACAACGTCGCCGCCCCGATCTCTCCGGGCCTGTTCGCCGCGATCGCCGCTTCCACGCGCGCGCAATAAGCTTCCGCGTCGGCGTCCACGCTGGCGTCGCTCATTTCGCCGGCGCCATGTCGCGCGCGGGCGCCGCCAAGCCGCTCTTGTGCGCGGGAACCTCGAGGTTGAACACGCGCGCCGCGTTGAGGCCAAGGATGTTGCGTTTGGCCTGTTCGTCGAGGAACGGCAGGTTTGTGATCGAATTTGGCAGGTCGAAATCCCAGTGCGGCCAGTCCGACGCGAAGAGCAATTGCGTGTTCGCGTTCATCGCCTTCATCGTCGCCTGCGTCAGCTCCAGGTTGGAATGTTCCAGCGGCTGCGTCGTGAAGTACATTTCCCTGACGTATTCGCTCGGACGCTTCTTCAGCAGCGGCGCCTCGGAGGGGCGCATCATGTATTCGCTGTCGAGACGCTGCATCAGGAACGACAGCCAGGCGATGCCGCTCTCGATCCAGATCACCTTCAGTTTGGGGAAACGCTCCGGAAGGCCATTCACCAGCCAGTTCGTCAGGTGCAGCAGGTTGAAATAGACGAAGCTGATCGAGTGCATGCCGATGAAGCGGTTGCATTGCTGCATCGACTGGTCGCCCCAGTGAAAGCCGGCGTGAAAGCCGAGCGGCTTGCCGCTCGCCTCGATCGCCGCGTAGAGCGGCATGTAATCGTCGTGATAAACCGGCTTGTAGCGCGTCGACGACACCATGAAGCCAACGACGCTCGGGTTCGCCGCGTGTTTCTCGACGACCTTCACGCTCTCCTTCGGATCGTTGAAGGGCAGATAGAGCATCCCGACGATGCGCTTGTCCTGGGTGACGATGTCCTCGGTGAACCAGCGGTTATAGGCGTGGCCGACCTGCACCTCGACCTCGGTCTGCGGATGCATTCCAAGAAGCAGCATGGGCGTTGGAAACGCGCACATCATGTCGATGCCCATGGTCTCCATGGCCCGTTGCAGCAATTGCACCTGGCGGTGCGCGCCGTTCCGGTCCGTGGGTTCGTTGAGCGCCTGCTGGTGCGGAATGCGGCCGAAGGCGTCCTGATAATTGGTGCCGGGCGCGGCGTTGAGCAGGCCCGCCGCCTTGCGGACCTCCTGCGCCTTCGCCATCTGCTTCCACACGTCGCTCTCGATCTTGTCGGTGACTTCCGACCAGAAGGCGCTTTCGGAGACGTGCGCGTCCACGTCGACGATGAAATAGTCCTTGTATTTGTCGGCGTGCGGCTTCGCGCGGGCGAGATAGTCGCGCGTGTCCGTCGCGTTGCCGATCTTCGGCAGGTCGACGACGGCTGGCGATCCTGGCTTGTGATCGTCCATGGTTCCCTCCCCCGGGATTGTCTGATGGCCAAACCTGCCGTCCGGCGCGGATCGTGTCAATGCATGGCGCGGCGCCCTTGCCGCCCGCCCCGCGGCTTGCCATCATCGCGCGTTATTTCGCGGCGGGAGGATGATTTGCGCAAGACCTCGACGAAACTGGGCGTTCTCGCCCTGGCCTGGACGCTGGCGGCTCCCGCCCTCGCCCTCGACAAGGTGAAAATCGGCACCGCCGGCTCGTCGATCATCTGGTCGATCATGGACATGGGACGCGAGGCGGGAATCTGGAAGGCGCTCGATCTCGAGGTGGAGCGGGTCGAACTCGCGGGCGACGCGCCGATGCAGCAGGCGCTGGCGTCGAATTCCCTCGAATTTGGCTGCGGCTCGGGGCCCGGCATGGCCTATCGCGTCAAGGGCGTGCCGGCGCTGGCGGTGGCTGCGCTCGCGGGCGCTCCCTGGTCGATGACGCTCGCGGCGCCGATGAACTCGACCATCAAGAGCTTCGACGATCTGAAGGGCAAGAAAATCGGCGTCTCCAGCGCCGGGTCGATGACCGACTGGCTGGTGCGCGAGGTGGCGCGCCAGCGCGGCTGGGGACCGGACGGAATCCAGTCGCTGCCGCTCGGCACGGAGCGCACGCGGCTCGCGGCGATGAAGGCGGGCGAACTCGACGGCAGCGTCGTCGCCGACCAGAACGCCTATTCCTACGAGGAGAACAACGCGGGCAAGGCGGTGCTCTCCTTCGGCGAGGTGGTGAAGGATTTTCACGCCCACATCCTCTTCGCGCGCGACGACATCCGGACGAAAAATCCCGATCTCGTGCGCCGCGTGATCACCGGCTGGTTCCGCACGGTGGCCTGGATGCACGCCAACAAGGAGGCGGCGATCAAAATTTCCGCGAAGGCGATCAACGTCAGCGAAACCGCGGTGACGCGCGCCTGGGACACGGAATTGAAACTCATGTCGCGCGACGGCGCCTTCAATCCCGCCGCGATCGAGGTCATCCGCCGCTCGCTGCCCGAACTCGGCCTTCTCGACAAGGTTCCCGAGGCGAAGGAGCTTTACACCGGCGAATTCGTTCCGGTGAAACCGTGATCACGTCAGGCCGGGGCTTTCCGCGCCAGGGAAGCGCGCCGGCGCGGAATCGTCATTGAGAACAAGATCGGAGAACAGGATCGCGCCCGACCGGCGGGGTGCGAAAAAGCCCGGCCAGGTTCCCCCGGCCGGGCTTTAAGGGAGAACGCGGTTTATTTCGCGAGCGGGTCGGGACGCAGCTGGAAGTGGACCGCCATGGGCTTCATGCCCTTGCCGCCCTCGATCAGCCACGGCGCGCGGTCGCCGCTGGAAACCCAGAGGCCGCGGCCCTTCCAGCCGGCGTTCGGATCGTCGATGCGGCCGTCGAAGCCCTTCGCGTAGAAGCCGAGCGGATAGGGCAGCTTCAGCGAGATCATCTTGCCGTCCTTCAGCGCGACGACGCCGTCGGTGAGATTCGCCGTGGACATCGGCACGTCCTTGCCAAGGCCGAGCGTGTCGTGCTGATCGACCCAGGTGTAGTAGCTCGACTCGGCGCTGTTGTCGCCGATGCCCTCGAAGCCCGGGCCCGGATATTTGTAGAAGGACCAGCCTTCCGGACAATGGTTGCCGGTGGCGTTCGGACCATTCAGCGGGTTGCGGCACTTCGAACGGTCGAAGCTGGCGAGATGCCCGCTCGACAGGGACGCCCAGACCACGCCCTTCGAGTCGATGTCGCCGCCGCGCGGGCCAAAGCCCGGCATCGGGACGTTGTAAATCTCGGTGAGCGCGGTGTTCGCCGGATCGGGACCGGGATTGATGCGCACGACCGCGCCGGGGTTGGCGCGATAGGTGCCCCACACGGAGCCATCGACGGGATTCGGCATCACCGCGTAGAGGCCCGCCTCGATGCGGCGGTCCTTGCCGGGCTCGGCGGGCTTGCCGGGCTCGGTGTATTCGCCGCGCTTGCCGTCGCCGCTCGTGTCGAGAATCATCGGCGTCCAGCCCTGCGATTTTTTCGCGTCGCCGGTTTCGAGGAACATTTTCGTGTTCAGCCAGCCGATGACCGGTCCGCCGCCGGAGGTCCACAACGTGTTGTTGGCGTCGAAACCGAACTGGAGGTGGTGCGTCTGGAAGCAGGTGTCGACGAACGTGTATTTCATCGTCTTCGGATCGAGCACCGACAGGGCGCGGCGCGTTTCCTTCAGCGGGAACACTTTCGCCGAGGGCACCTCCGAGCCGGACATGCACCATTCAGGATTTTTGGGTCCGCGCACGGCCGCGGCCATCCACACGCGTCCGTCCTGATCGAGCATGGAATTATGATTGTTGATCTTGGTGTCCCAGATCTTTTCCATGCCCCAGTAGGGCGAGGGACCGAGCGCCTTTTCGGCGGCGGCGTGACCCGGACCGAGCGCTTCCGGCGTGTCGGCGTCGCGCACGGGCGCGCGGAAATAGGTGACCTTGCTGGTCTTGGGGTCGAGGATCGGAATGTTGTCCGTGGAATATTCCGGCGCGCCATAGACCGGGCCATAGGCGTTCACGGTGGGGTTGCGCTTGTCCGTCGCGATCCCGTCATGGAGATATTGCTTCTCGTTCGCCCAGTCCCAGGTGGTG
Organism: uncultured Hyphomicrobiales bacterium; assembly: GCA_903884435.1. Lineage (GTDB taxonomy): Bacteria > Pseudomonadota > Alphaproteobacteria > Rhizobiales > Beijerinckiaceae > Terripilifer. The sequence continues at coordinate 9,954 of CAISEY010000361.1, forward strand.
ACGACGACGTTGCGCTCGACGCCCTGCGGACGCTCCGGCTTCGACTTCGGCAATTCGCCCTTCGCGACGCGCTCGGTCCAGTCCGCGAGGTAATGATAAGCGGCGCCGCCAAGCTGTCCGGCGAGAATCCCCACCATCGACTCGCCGCCCTGGCCCGATTGCGTGCGGCGCATCCAGGCGTCTTCGTGATTCTTGTAATCGCCCAGACCGGCGGGAATCGTGCGCGTGGCGAGCTGGCCGAGCTGGTGGCAGCCGACGCAGCCGTTGTTCTTCATCAGGAAGACCCAGTCGGTCGGCTTCACCTTGTCGGGAATGTCGCTCTTGCCGCCGAACTGGTCGGCGCCCGGGATTTTCATCATCGAGTACCAGTAGATCGCCGGGTAATATTTGGCGGCAGACGCCGCGTCGGGAGCCGGCACGGCCGTGAGATTGAGCGTCGCGCCAGGTTCGCCGCTCACCTTCGCGGAATCGACGAGGCCATAGCCGCGCACCCAGATCTGGTATTTCGCCTTCGGCAGTTCGGGCAGGGCGTAGCGGCCCTGGTCGTCCGTGACGACCATCTTGGCGAACCGGGTTGGCAAATCCTTCGTCTCGGCGATCACCCAGACGCCGGCTTCCGGCCCGTTGGGGCCGGTGACGACGCCGGTGATGTAGTCCGCCG
>CAISEY010000362.1 GCA_903884435.1 uncultured Hyphomicrobiales bacterium
GGCGAGACGATCAGGCGCCCGGCGCGATCGAGAATGACACAGGAAAAATCGCGGGATTCGCGAATGATCGTCGAATAGCCCGAGCGATAGAAATGATAGTGCATTTCATCGACGAGGCTGGCGATCTTGTTGCGCAGGATCTGGATGGTGATGGCGTCCATGGTCACGCTTCCTTTTCCAGAACGAGATTGCGGTGCTTGTCGACGCGCGCGGTCCAGCCAGGTGGAATGACAGTTGTCGCGTCGAATTGCTCGACGACGGCGGGGCCCTGGATGGAGACGCCGACATCGAGTCCGTCGCGTTCGTAGACCGAGGCTTCGCGGGCGGTCCTGCCGTCGAAATAGATCTGGCGGGCGCCCTTGAGCGCGCCGCTGGCGGGGCGCGGATTCGCCGGCGCGGCTTCCTCCCGCTGGATGTATTTCGGCACGGCGACGCGCACGCGCAGGCGATAGCTGACGACCTCGACCGCGCGCTCCTTCGCGGCGTGGCCATGAATCTGCGCGTGGCGCTCGTCGAAGCGGTCGCGGGCGGCTTCCAGCGACCGCGTGGTGAGCCGTGTCTCGTAGAGCCCGTCGATCGGCGTGCGCAATTCGTAGCCCTGACCGGTGTAGCGCATGTCGAGTTCGCGCAGGAATTTCGCGTCCTTGCCGTTCATGCCCTCCGCCGCCAGCTCCTCGCGCGCCTTGCCCTCGAGCTGTTCGAAAATCGCCTCGGCGTGGTCGGCGGTGATTGCCGCGAGCGGCAGCAGTTCGGACCGGATGTAATCATGCACCACGTCGGTGCAGAGCAGGCCGAGCGCCGAAAAGGCGCCGGGCCGCGCCGGCACGAGAATGCGGCGCATGTTGAGCTCCTCCGCCACCGCCGCGGCATGGACGGCCCCGGCGCCGCCAAAGGGCAGCAACGTGAACGCCGAGAGATCGACGCCGCGCTTGGCCGCGAAGACGAGCACCTCGTCGGCCATGCGCATGTCGACGATGCGGCGAATGCCGGCCGCGGCCTCGAGCACGCTCATGTTCAGCGGATCGGCGACGCGGGTCCTGATCGCCGCGCGCGAGGCCTCGACATCGAGCTTTTGCAGTCCGCCGAGGAAATAATCGGGATTGAGATAGCCGCACACGAGGTCCGCGTCCGTCACCGCGGGCTGCGTTCCGCCGCGCCCGTAACAGGCGGGGCCCGGATCGGCGCCGGCGCTTTGCGGCCCGACGGTGAGGAAGCCCGCGCCATCGACCGCCGCGAGCGAGCCGCCGCCGGCGGAAATCGTCGTCATGTCGAGGGCCGGCACGTCGATCTGCCGGCGCGCGATGACGCCCTCGGTGATTTCGAGCGGCATTCCGCCCTCGATGAAGGCGATGTCGGCGCTGGTGCCGCCCATGTCGAGCGTGACGAGGCCGCGCTCGGCGTCGCTCTCGGAGAGATACGCGCTCGCCTGCGCGCCGGCCGCGGGGCCGGAAAACAGGGTGTGCACGGTCTTGCCGCCGTTGATGGCGGTGACGAAGGGCATGACGCCGCCGTTCGACTGCATGAGGAACCGTTGCTGGGTGACGACGCCCGCCTCGTCGCGGCCCGGGTTGAGATGGTCGATGTAACGCACGAGCACGGGCTCGAGATAGGCGTTGAGCAAAGTCGTGGACATGCGCGGCCATTCGCGCAGGCGCGGCAGAACCTCGCTGGAGATGGAAACGCCGATCCCCGGGGCCTCCTCGTGGATGATGCGGCGGGTCTCCTCCTCGTGCTCCGGGTTCATGAAGGAAAAGAGATAGCAGACCGCGATGGACTGCACGCCCGCGTCGCGCAATTCGCGCGCGGCGCGACGAACCGCGTCCCTGTCGAGCGGCAGCAGCGCCTTGCCCGTGTAATCGGAACGCTCGGGAATTTCACGCGTGAGGCTTTGCGGCGCGATGGGAGTCGGCTTGGCGTAAAAATAGTCGAAGAGATTGCCGTCGCGCGCCTGCTGCTGGATTTCCTGAATGGCGCGGAAACCCTTCGTCACGAACAGACCGACGCTGGGTCCGCGCATTTCCAGCAGGGCGTTGGTGGTGATCGTCGTGCCGTGGGCGAAGAACTCGATCTCGCCCGGCCCGACGCCGCGCGCGACGAACCTGGCCACTCCGTTGAGAACCCCGAGCGCCGGATTTTTCGGCGTCGAGGAGACTTTCTCGACCATGAGATCGCCGCTCGCGACATCGAGGAGGACGAGATCGGTGTGCGTGCCGCCCACGTCGACGCCCAGCCTGTAACGCTTGCCAGTCATGATGTGATCCGTGTGTTTCGAGCGATGCTTCAGGCGAGAAGGCCGGCGGCGCGATATCCGGCGCGGGCGCCCTCGTGGAGAGGCACGCCCTCGAACTCGAGGGCTTTCGCGCCTTCCGTCTTCAGCGGCGCCCAGAGATCCGCGACGCCGCGGAACAGGGGATTGAGCCGCGCGAGTTCATCCGCCCCCGCGACAATGGCGCGCACCACGGCCTCGACGTTCGCGGCGGGCTGACGCTCGTGCGCGACGAGCACGTTGGTGACGCCCGGTTGCTCCACGTCCTCCTTCAGCGCGCGCAGATCGCCCTTGCGCATGACGGCGCGGCGATAGACGGCGTTTTTCGCCATGACCGTCCCGAGATCGCCCGGAGCGTAGGGCAGCACGCGATAGTCGTATTTCGCGTCGAGGACGGTCATCA
>CAISEY010000363.1 GCA_903884435.1 uncultured Hyphomicrobiales bacterium
AAGCCGGCGATCAGCCTGCCGCCCGACACGCAATCGATCATGGCGAAGTCCTCGGCGACGCGCGTCGGCGGATTGTAGAGCGCGAGGGAATTGCCGAGCACGCAAATCTTGGTGTCGCGCGTGCGGCGCGCCAGCGCCATGGCGACGAGGTTCGGCGAGGGCATCAACCCGTAGGCGTTGGAATGATGCTCGTTGACGCAAATCGCGTCGAATCCGAGCTCGGCCGCGTATTCGAGCTCGTCGAAATAGTCGTTGTACATCCGGTGGGCTCGGGCGGGGTCGAAAAGCGCCGGATTGATGTCCACCCACACGGACGGATTCGTCTGCCGGAAGTCGGCCGGCAAATCCATGTAGGGCATCAGATGAAACCAGAGGAAATTCATGGCGTGTCCTTCCCGCCGCCGCCCGGCGCAGGAAACCGGAGAGACTTGATTGAAGAAATACGGCGCGCGCGAGAAGTCCGTCAAGCGAAGCCGGCGTCGGGAACCCTCGGGGCGGCGGACCGCCGGATGTCGAACGAAACCCCGCGTTAACCAGACAAGGAGCCACTCGGTAAAATTCGTCGCGAATTCAGCGCGTCCCGTTTTGAATTCATCCTCTGTTTCCCTTTGGTCGCCAACGTCGGAGATGGACGCGCGGGGAAGGAACGAGGACGCGAGCGCCGGTTCCCGCCGGCGACGCGAAGGCGCCGTTCTCGAGCCGGCGCCCGATTTTTGGGTCTGCGCGTATTTCCGGGTTTCCCTCATGAGTTTTGGACTTTTTGGCTACAGACAAAAGCTCGCGGCTCTCGCCGTCGCCTTGCTGACCACCATCGTTCCATTTTCGCTTTGCCTGTACCAGTTGAATGGCGTTCAGGTCAGCATCGCCCTCGCCGACAGGACGTCGGCCAGCCTGCGACAAATCCGCGACATCAACGACGGCCTCAAACAGGCCCTCGTGAAATTCGCGATCGCCACCATCGCGCCCTCGGCGGGCGATTTCCCGGGCGGCCCCGAGGTCGTCGATTTCGTGAAGAACTTCGAATCCTTGAAACAACAAAGTCTCCACGCGCTCACGGAACAGGAAAGGACAGACCTTGTCGCCGCTGTGACGGCCATCTCCAGGAGCCTCAGGGAGCAAACGTCTTCGGCGATGGCGGGCGAGGATCCGGTCGACCGGGTCGTCAATTTCGTTCGGATGTCCGAAAACTCGAGGGTCACGCGCGAGCTCCTGCACAAGATCGAAAGCAGCGTGGCGGCGGAGGCGGCCCGCGACAACAACGCGTCGTTCGAGCGGCTTCGCTTCGCGACCAGCGTGCTGCTGATGATCATGGCGCTGGGGACGCTCATCAGCATCGCCTGCTCGCTCGCGATGCTCGGATCGACCAACCGTGCGCGCAAGGCGAATGAATCCCTGCTGCAACGCGACGCCGACCTGCGAATCCAGAGCGAGCGCTTCGAGGCCGCGATCGAGAACATGTCGCAGGGCCTTTGCATGTTCGACAGGAACCGCCGGCTCACCATCTTCAATCGCAGATACGCGACGCTTTACGGCCTGAACCCCGACCAGTTGAAGCCCGGCACGAGCGTGGAAACAATTCTCGCCCTTCGCGTCGCCGCGGGAGCCGCCCCCAAGGACACGACGGCCTATGTTTCCGACCGGATGAAGGAGGCGAGAGCCAACGAATCCGTCAAGAACGTCCACGAACTCGTCGATGGCCGGTTCATCTCGGTCTCGCACGAGCCCCTGCCGGACGGCGGCTGGGTGGCCACGCACGAGGACATCACCGAAAAGAAACGCGCCGAAACACGTATTTCCTATCTCGCCCATCACGACGCGCTCACGGGGTTGCCGAACCGCGTGGTCCTTGGCGCCTGGCTCGAGGAAAAGCTGGCGGGCGACGGAAGGCAAAATGGCGTCGCGGTGCTTTGCCTCGACCTCGATCTCTTCAAGCGCGTCAACGACACGCTCGGCCACCAGTTCGGCGACCTGTTGCTCTGTCAGGTCGCCAGCCGCCTGCGCACCTGCGTCCGCGATTGCGATCTCGTCGCGAGACTCGGCGGCGATGAATTCGCCATCGTGCAAATGTCGGCGGAACAACCATCGTCCGCGACGCGGCTCTCGCAACGCGTGATCGACGTTCTCGGCGAACCCTTCGACCTCGATGGCCACCAGATCGTCATCGGCACGAGCATCGGCGTCGCGATCGCTCCCGCCGACGGCGAACAGGCGTTTGAACTGCTCAAGAACGCCGACCTCGCGCTGTATCGCGCGAAAACAGACGGACGCAACACGTTCCGGTTCTTCGAACGCTCCATGGACGCCAGGATGCAGGCGCGCCGCCTGCTCGAGGTCGATCTGCGCAAGGCCATCGGCGACGACCAGCTCGAGCTCGTCTACCAGCCGATCCTGTCGGCGGCGACGTCGACGATCGTCGGTTTCGAGGCGCTGCTGCGCTGGAACCACCCCACTCGCGGCCGCGTCGCGCCGGACGATTTCATTCCACTCGCGGAGGAAATCGGGCTCATCAACGCGATTGGCGAATGGGTGCTTCGCCAGGCCTGCGCGGAAGCCGCCACCTGGCCCGCGCACGTCAAAATCGCCGTCAATCTCTCGCCCGTGCAGTTCCGCGGGCAGAATCTCGCCACCTTCGTGATGACGACCCTCGCCTCCTCCGGCCTTTCGCCCCGCCGTCTCGAGCTGGAAGTCACCGAAGCCGTGCTCGTTCACGAGCCGGACGCTGTCAACGAGACCCTGACGCAGCTGCGCTCCATCGGCGTGCGCATCGCCATGGACGATTTCGGCACGGGCTATTCCTCGCTCAGCTACCTGCAACGCTTTCCATTCGACAAGATCAAGATCGACAAGGGATTCATGCAAAAAACCACGACCGACGAGGACGCCTTCGCCATCGTCAAGGCGGTCATCTCGCTCGGCAAGAGCCTCGGCATGACCGTCACCGCGGAAGGCGTCGAGACGCGCGAGCAATTCGAGCGCCTGAAGGCGGAAGAATGCACGGAGGTCCAGGGTTATCTGTTCAGCCCCGCGCGTCCGGCGACCGAAGCGCGCCGCCTCATCACCCGTTTCTCCGGCGAGTCGCTCCGGGCGGTGGCCTGACGCGTCTCTTGCCAGGACCGGCGAAACCCGCGATGAAATCGTCCTCGCTTGCGCGGCGGATCGGCCCCGCGCGGCGCTCCGGGACTGACTTCGGCAATGACGGAAACAGCCGCCTACATTCCGCGCAAGACCTCGCGCTCGCGATTCATCGACATGCGCGGGCTCGAGTGCCACGTGCGCGAATGGGGACCGGAGACCGCTCCACCCGTCGTGCTGCTGCACGGTTCGCGCGACTGTTCGGCGACCTTCCAGTTCATCGTCGATGAATTCGAGGGCGAATACCACTTCATCGCGCCCGACTGGCGCGGCTACGGACGCACCGGCTGGAACCCGCAAGGCTACTGGTTCCAGGACTACCTCGTCGATCTCGACATTGTCCTCGACGCCCTTGTTCCGGGGCGGTCCGTGCCTGTCGCCGGCCATTCGCTCGGCGGTCAGGTCGCGGGAACCTTCGCGGCGGTGCGTCCCGAACGCGTGTCCCGGCTGATCGCGCTCGACGCCTTCGGGCTGGTCGATTCGGATCCCGGGGAAACGCCGGATCATCTGGCGGCCTGGCTCGACACCTGGCGCAACGGACCGGAATCCTCGCGCCCCTACGCGACCCTCGCCCAGATGGCCGAACGCCTGCGGCAGACCAACCGCCGCCTCACGGCCGACAAGGCCTTGTTTCTCGCGTCGGAATCCTCGCGCGCGCGCCCCGACGGTTCGCTGGAGTGGAGCTTCGATCCGCGGCACCGCGCGCCCTTCGCGGTCATGCACCGCAAGTCCGAATGGGCCGCCTGCATGAAGCGCATCGAATGTCCCGCCCTGTGGCTCGCCTCCGACCGCAAGGCGCGCATCGATTCAGAGCCTGGCGGAATCGCGGCGCGCGCCGCGCTCGTCCGCGACGTGACCTTCGAGAAGATTCCGGACACCAGCCACAATCTGCACCACGACCGGCCCGCCGAGGTCGCGCGCGCGATGGAAGCCTTTCTGACGCGCGCCTGACTCAGCGCAGCCGGGACAGCAATTCCATCAGCCGCGCCTTGCCGCCGGCCCCGAGACGAGCCTCGACGCGCGCCTCGAGCCGGTCCTGCAAGTCCATCGCGGCGGCGAGGAGCTTTTCGCCCTCGTTCGTCAGATGCAGCGCGTAGGAGCGCTTGTCGACGGGACGCCGTTCAACCACGCCCCGCTGTTCGAGTCGCCCGATCAGAACCACGAAATTCGCCCGCTGGATGCCAAGCGCCAGAGCCACTTCGCTCTGGTTGAGACCAGGATTGCGCGCGATGACGGCAAGAACGCTGAATGGCGCCGGACGCAGGTCGAGCGCCGCGAACTCCCGGATGAACTCGTCGAAAACCGCGATTTGCGCCCGCCGCAGGGCGTAGCCGACGAATTCGCCAAGCGGCGCGAGATCGACGCTTCCCGCCCCGGCGGCCTTTTTGCCGGTTTTCAACCGGCCCGCGACTTTCGACATATCGACCCCGTGACCGGCCCGTGCCATAAGACTATTATCAGATATAACAATCGCCGGAGATCGCAACCCGGCGCGGACACAGGGCGGACATGGACACGACCATTCTCCTGTTTTTGCTTCAGGACGGCCTCACCAGCGGGGCGATCTACGCCCTGCTGGGCCTCGCGCTCGTGCTGGTCTTCGCGGTGACGCGAGTCATCTTCGTGCCCCAGGGAGAGTTTGTCGCCTGGGGCGCGCTGACGCTGGCGACGCTCGACGCGGGGCGCGTGCCCGGCACGGCGTGGTTCTCCCTCGCTCTCGCCGCGTGCGCCTGCGCCGCCGATCTCGTCGAGGCGCGCGGAAAACCGGGCGGGCGATCGATCGTGGCGATTCTCGCCAGCGGCCTCGCGCTGCCCGCCTTCGCCGCCATCGCGACGGTGCTGATCGCGCCGCTGAAGCCGCCGCCCTTCGTCTGCGTGCCGCTGACTCTCGCGATCATAGCGCCAATAGGCCCCGCCCTCTACCGGGTGGCGTTTCGTCCGCTCGCGGAGACCTCGGTGCTCACTCTGTTCATCGCCGCCATCGGCGTGCATTTCGCCATGACCGGCGTCGGCCTCGTGATCTTTGGCGCCGAGGGCCAGAGGGCGCGCGCCCTTTCGGACCTCGTGCAGCCCGCGGGGCCCCTCGTCGTCACGGGACAAACAATGTTCATCTACGCCGTGACGCTGGCGACGATGGTCGCGCTGGCGCTGCTGTTCAACCGCACCCTGACCGGCAAGGCGCTGGTCGCCACGGCGATGAACCGCCTCGGCGCGCGGCTCGTCGGCGTGCGGACGGAGTTTTCCGGACGCCTCGCCTTCACCCTCGCCGCGCTCATCGGCGCCCTGTCAGGCGCGCTGATCGCGCCGATGACGACGATCTATTACGACACCGGCTTCCTGATCGGCCTCAAGGGCTTCATCGCCGCGATCATCGGCGCGATGGCCTCCTACCCCGTCACGGCGCTGGCGGCTCTCGGCATCGGAATCATCGAGGCCTTCGCCTCGTTCTTCGCCAGCAACTACAAGGAAGTCATTGTCTTCACGCTGATCGTGCCGGTGCTGCTGTGGCTGTCGCTGGCCCGCGGCTCCGTCGAGGCGGAGGACGAACATTGAGCGCCGCCGCCCTTTCCGCCCGCCGAGCGACGGGCCTCGCCCTGCTGGCGCTGCTGCTGCTGCTGCCCGTGATCCCCGGCGTGCCCGTTTACTGGTTCACGCTGCTCGACAACGCGGGGCTGGCGGCGCTCGTCGTCATCGGCCTCGTTCTGCTCACCGGCGTCGGCGGCATGACGTCGTTCGGGCAGGCGGCGTTCTGTGGTTTCGGCGCCTTCACGACGGCGGTGCTGACGACGCAACATGGCGTCTCGCCATGGCTGACTTTTTTCGCCTCCGCGGGCGTGACGCTCGCCGCGGCGGCGCTGCTGGGCCTGATGACCGTGCGCCTCTCCGGCCACTATCTCCCGCTGGGAACGCTGTGCTGGGGCCTCGCGATCTATTTCCTGTTCGGCCGCCTCGAAATGCTGGGCCGGCACGACGGGATCAGCGCGATCCCGCCCCTGAGCCTGTTCGGTCACGCGCTGACGGACAGCCGCGAAATCTTTTACGTCATCTGGATCTGCGTCCTGCTCGCGGCCCTTGGAACCTCGAATTTGCTCGACTCGCGCGTCGGCCGCGCCATCCGCGCCCTGCGCGGCGCGCGCGTCGCGGCGGAAGCCTTCGGCGTCGACACGGCGCGGGTGAAGCTGATCGTCTTCGTCCACGCGGCGCTGCTCGCGGGGGTCTCGGGCTGGCTCTACGCGCACATGCAGCGCGCGGTGAACCCGACGCCCTTCGGAATCAATCCCGGCATCGAATATCTCTTCATGGCGGTCGTCGGCGGCGCGGGACAGGTCTGGGCCGCGCTGCTCGGCGCCGGCCTCGTGACCCTGCTGAAGGAAGCCCTTCAGCGCGTGCTGCCGCTGGTCTCCGGCGGACAGGCGAGCTTCGAACCCATCGTCTTTGGCTGCGCGCTGGTTGTGATCCTGCAAAAGGCGCCGAACGGCCTCTGGCCCTGGTTCGCCCGGCTCCTGCCCGCGGCGCCCGACCCGCCCCGCCCCGCCGACGCGCCGGCGCCGCCGGGCCGCGCCAGGCCGG
>CAISEY010000364.1 GCA_903884435.1 uncultured Hyphomicrobiales bacterium
ACAGATTGCGCCGCGCCATGGCGACGTTCAAGCGCGTGGGAACGCTGCACACGTTCCACGACAAGATGGTCAATGGCATGGTGGCGAAGGGCTACGACCGCGATTTCGCCTCGCGCTGTTTCAGGCAGATCGAGGGGTTCGGCAGCTACGGTTTTCCCGAGAGTCACGCGGCCTCCTTCGCTCTGCTGGTCTACGCCTCCGCGTGGATGAAATGCCGCTATCCCGACGTCTTCGCCTGCGCGCTGCTGAATTCGCAGCCCATGGGCTTTTACGCGCCCTCGCAGATCGTGAGGGACGCGCGCGAGCATGGCGTTGACGTGCGCGAGGTCGACGTGAATTTCTCGGACTGGGATTGCGCTCTGGAGGAGGGGGACTCCCTTCTCCAGAGCGCGGGAGAAGGCGCCCGCCCCCTTCACCCCCGCCACGCGACGCAAGCCTCCGACATCCTCGGCCATCGCGCCGTGCGTCTGGGCTTTCGCGAGATCGCCGGCGTGCGCGAGGAGGACATGCGCCGCGTCGCGGAGGCGCGCGGGGGCGGCTACGATTCCCTGCGCGACCTGTGGCTGCGCACGGGCCTGTCGCCCGCCGTCATGGAGCGCCTCGCGGCGGCGGACGCGTTCCGCTCCCTCGGCCTCGACCGGCGCGAGGCCCTGTGGGCCGCGCGCGGCCTCAACCGCGCCGGCGACAAGGACGACCTGCCGCTCTTCGCCCGCGCCGCCGCGGTGGAAAGCGAGCCCGACGCCAATCTGCCGCCGATGCCGCCAGGCGAACACGTGGTCGAGGATTACCGCCATCTCTCCCTGTCGCTGAAGGCGCATCCGGTGTCGTTCCTGCGGGCGCTGCTGAACGGCAGGGGGATCGTGAAGAACGGAACCCTGGGAGCGGGTCAGCCTCGCGTCTCCATCGCCGGCCTCGTCATCGTGCGGCAGCGGCCGGGCACGGCGAAGGGCGTCATCTTCATGACGCTGGAGGACGAGACCGGCGTCGCCAACGTCATCGTCTGGCCGAAGGTGTTCGAGCGCGAGCGGGCGAAGGTACTTGGCGGGCGCTTCGTCGCGGTGACGGGGAAATTGCAGAACGAGGCGGGCGTCATCCACGTCATCGCCGACCGGATCGACGATCTGACGCCGATGCTCGGCCTGCTGTCCGAAGAAGGCGCGCAACTCTCGGCGCTCGCCAACGCCGACGAGGTCCGCCGCCCGCAGGAGCGCGAGAAACAGTCGCGCGCCGGGCCCGATCTCTTCGGCCACGCGCCCCCCGCCAACGACGACCGGGCGCGGCGCGAGGCCCGCGCGGCGGCGGCGGCGATGCCGAAGGGGCGGAATTTTCATTGAGGCGCGCGGTTCGCAAGCGCCGGCGAAGCGTCTATGATCGCGCGTTGAGGCGAGGATGGCGAAACAGTCCGGCCAGAATGAAACGCGAGACCGCATGACCGACACGCCCGCCGACGATCTCACCCACGACCGCACCCGCGTCGCCCCCGGCGCGGTCGAACAGGTCTCCCCGTTGATCCGCCGCCTCGTCGCGCCCAATGGTTCGCCTTTCACCTTCACCGGCACCTGCGGCTATATCGTTGGCAAGGGCAAGGTCGCCTTCATCGATCCGGGGCCGGAAAATCCGGACCATCTCCGGACCATCCTGAACGCCATCCGCGGCGAAACGCTCACCCACGTTCTCGTCACCCACACGCACCGCGATCATTCGCCCGCCGCGCGCGCCCTGAAGGCCGCGACCGGCGCGCAAATCGTCGGTTGCGCGCGGCACGTCGCCATCGAACACGCCCCGTCGGGCCGGCTCGACGCCAGCCACGATCTCGACCACGTTCCCGACGCGGAAATGCAGGACGGCGAAACGCTCGCGGGCGACGGTTTCACGCTCACGGCGGTTCACACGCCGGGCCACGCGTCGAACCATTTGTGTTTCTCGCTGAAGGAGGAGAACGCGCTGTTCTCCGGCGATCACGTCATGGCCTGGTCGACGACCATCGTCGCGCCGCCCGACGGCGTGATGAGCGACTACATGGCCTCGCTCGACAGGTTGCGGGCCCGCGACGAGGCGATTTACTGGCCCGGCCACGGTGCGCCCGTGACCGACCCGCGCCGGTTCGTGCGCGGCCTCGCCAATCACCGGCGCTTTCGCGAGGCGTCCATCGTCGGCGCCATCGCAGCGGGCGAAGGCGCCGTCGAGGCCATTGTCGAGAAAATCTACGCCGGCCTCGACGAGAAGCTGAAACGCGCC
>CAISEY010000365.1 GCA_903884435.1 uncultured Hyphomicrobiales bacterium
CTACCCCGCGAACCTGAACAGCGCCCAGGGATTGTCGATCAGGATCGCCGCCCGCTCCGCCGGGTTCGGAACCAGCCGGTGCAGGAAATCCCGGTTCGACCCGTAATCCTGCGCGTGTTCGAAATTCGTGTGCGGCCAGTCGCTGCCCCAGATCAGCCGGTCGAGGCCGAAGGCGTCGCGCAGCATCGGATAGGCCGCGAGCGCCACGGAGGGCGGGCCGGCGCGGTAGTGGGCGGAAATCTTCACCCAGATCGAGCGCCGCCGGCCCATCGCCAGAAAGGCGCGAAACGCCGGATCGGCCGCGCCCCGCAGCGGATCGGGCAGCGCGAAATGATCGACGACCACGTCGACGCCGAAGGCCAGCAGGGGGCCGAGAACTTCCGGCAAGCCCGCCGGAGGACATTGCACCTCGACATGCCAGCGCAGGGCCGCCGCGCGCCGGAAAAACGCCGGCCACGGCGCCTCGTCGAACCGCGGGATGGCCCTGCCGATGAGATTGAGGCGGACGCCGACGATCCCCAGCGCGTCGAGCGTCCACATCTCGTGCTCGCCAATGTCGGGATCGACGACCGCGACGCCGCGCAATTGCGCGCCGCCGACGCGCAGCGCGTCGACGAGGCACGTATTGTCCGCGCCGTAAAAGCTCGGCTGCACGAGCAGCCCGTGCGACATGCCATGCGCGTCGAGCATGGCGAGGTATTCCTCGACCGTCGCGTCGTAGTCGGGCGTGTAGCGCCGGTCGCGCGCCATCCGGTAGCCGCGGCGGATGACGTGGGCGTGGGCGTCGACGCCGGTGCAATGGACGCGCGCGCCGCGCGCTTGCGGCGCCGTCGCGGCCGCGGGAGAAGAAGCCATCGTGAAATCCTGCCGCCGCGGCGAAACAGCCCGGCGCGACTCAAGTGTGGTTGCGACGCCCATTGAAAGCGGCAATCCGCAACGAACCGTTAACCATGATCGCCGCGCTCGCGCCGCAACCGCTCCCAGAACTCCAGCCGCTTGCGAATATCGCGCTCGAAGCCGCGCTCGACGGGTTCGTAGACACGCTGGCGCCCGAGCGCCTCGGGCCAGTAATTCTGGCCGGAAAACGCGTCCGGCTCGTCGTGGTCGTAGCGATAGCCCGCGCCGTGCCCCTCGCCCTTCATCAGTTTCGTCGGCGCGTTGAGAATGACCTTCGGCGGCGCGAGGGAGCCATGTTCGCGCGCGAGGCGGGCCGCGCTCTTGAAGGCGTTGTAAACCGCGTTCGATTTCGGCGCCGTCGCGAGATAGACGACCGCCTGCGCGATCGCCAGTTCACCCTCCGGCGAGCCGAGAAAATCATAGGCGTCCTTCGCCGCGTTGCAAACGACGAGCGCTCGTGGATCGGCGAGGCCGATGTCCTCGACCGCCATGCGCACGACCCGGCGCGCGAGAAACAGTGGATCCTCGCCCGCCTCGAACATGCGCGCGAGATAATAAAGGGCCGCGTCGGGATCGGAGCCGCGCACGCATTTGTGCAGGGCCGAGATGAGATTGTAATGCCCGTCCTGGGCCTTGTCGTAGATGGGCGCGCGCCGCTGCACGACGCCGGAAAGCCCGGCTGTGTTGAAGATTTCGCCCTC
>CAISEY010000366.1 GCA_903884435.1 uncultured Hyphomicrobiales bacterium
CCCCCCGACACCTACACTATAGCATACACTCTTTCCCTACCCGCCGCTCGTCCGATCTCTGATCTCGACGAGCACTTCCCCGGCGCGCGGCCCGTCGAGATCGATCTCGACGATTTCGAGCGGTTTCCTTGCGGCGAAGGCGACGGCGGCGCGGGTTTTCATGGGGCGGGATCCTGGTGATCGACGGAGCGCATATTGCCGGACGGGGAGCGCGGGTAAAGGGGCCGGTTCGTCGCGCCGGGGCTGGCCGCGAGGCCTGAAATCCGACTGGCGTTAAATTATTGCATGTTATATCATAACGTACATGCCGCCCCACGCGCACGATCACGCCTCCCCGCACGTCTCCGGCCACGCCCATTCGCACGCGCCGGCGGTCGATGGCGGGTCGCGCCGGGCCGCGCCGGCGACCTCTTTGTTGCGGATGTCGCTGGGAAGGCGGCTTTCCATCGCGGCGGGATTCATCGCGCTGATCTGGATCGCCGTCTACTGGGCGCTGCATTGAGGATGCCATGACCGCCGCGCTTCGCTTTCGCGACCTCACGCTTGGCTACGACCGGCACCCGGCCGTGCATCACCTCGACGGCGCGGTGACGCGGGGCGATCTGCTGGCGGTATGCGGCCCCAACGGGGCCGGAAAGTCCACTCTGCTGAAGGGCATCGCCGGCGCCATCCAGCCGATTGGCGGCGCCATCGAACGGACCTCCTGCGAGCCGCGTGAAATCGCCTATCTGCCGCAGGCGGCGGAGGTGGACCGATCTTTTCCCATCGACGTCTTCGACATGGTTTCCATGGGCCACTGGCGGCGCGCCGGCCTGTTCGGGGGTCTGGGCGGGGCCCAGCGCGACAAGGTGTTCGACGCCATCGGCGCCGTCGGGCTGACGGGCCTCGAGGACCGCATCATCGGCACGCTCTCCGGCGGGCAGACGCAACGCATGTTGTTCGCCCGCCTGCTGTTGCAGGACGCGCCGGTGATCCTGCTCGACGAACCCTTCACCGCCCTCGACGCGAAGACCACCGCCGACCTGCTCGACATCGTCGCGCGCTGGCATGGCGAACAGCGCACGGTCGTCGCGGTTCTGCACGATTTCGACATGGTGCGGCGACATTTCCCCAGCGCGCTTCTGCTGGCGCGCGAACTCGTGGCCTGGGGGCCGACGCACGACGCGCTTTCCGCCGAAAACCTGCTGCGCGCCCGCCGCATGGTCGAGGCCTTCGACCAGACCGCCGAAGAATGCGAACGGGTCGCGTGAACATCGGGTTGCCAGCAGACATGTAATGTTATAATATATCATCATGTTCGATCTCCTCGCCGGTCCCTTTCTCGAATTCGAGTTCATGCGTCGCGCCCTCGTGGGCGGCCTCGCGCTGGCGCTTTCGGGCGCGCCGGTTGGCGTGTTCCTGCTGTTGCGGCGCATGGCCCTGACGGGAGACGCCATGGCGCACGCGATCTTGCCGGGCGCCGCCATCGGCTATCTCGTCTCGGGCCTGTCGCTGGGAGCCATGACCGTCGGCGGGCTGGTCGCGGGCTGTGTCGTCGCCGTGGGCGCCGGCGCGGTGGCGCGGGCGACGGCGCTGCGCGAGGACGCCTCTCTCGCGGCCTTTTACCTGATCTCGCTGGCGCTTGGCGTGACCATCGTTTCCATGCGCGGCTCGAGTCTCGACCTGCTGCACGTCCTCTTCGGCAACGTTCTGGCGCTCGACGACGCGACGCTGATCCTGCTCGCGTCCATATCCAGCCTTACTCTCCTTGGTCTCGCCCTGCTCTACCGGCCGCTGGTTCTGGAAACCGTCGATCCCTCGTTCCTGTCCAGCGTCAGCCGCGCGGGCGCGCCGACGCAGCTGATCTTTCTCGCCATCGTCGTGATGAATCTCGTCGCCGGCTTCAACGCGCTCGGCACGCTGCTGGCGGTGGGTTTGATGATGTTGCCGGCGGCCTGCGCCCGGCTCTGGGCCTCGCGGCTCACGGGCATGTTCGCCGTGGCGACGGGGGTCGCGCTCGCCTCCGTCTATATTGGCCTCGTGGCGTCCTATTACGCGGGCGCGCCGAGCGGGCCGGCGATCATCCTCGCGGCGGGGGTTTTCTACGCGATTTCGGTTTTGTTCGGCCGCGCCGGCGGCGTCATCCGCAAAATGCCGGCGGGAAAACACCTGGAGGCGTGACATGACAAGCCGGATTTCGCGGCGGGATCTTCTCGTGACGGGCCTCGCGTTCGGGGCCGTGCCCGCGCTGGCGCAGACGGGAAAGCTTCCGGTTGTCGCGAGTTTTTCCATCCTCGCGGATTTCGCGCGCCGGATTGGCGGCGACCGCGTCGAGGTGACGACGCTCGTCGCGCCTGGCAACGACGTGCATGTTTACGAGCCGACGCCGGACGACGCCCGCAAGCTCGCCGCGGCGAAGCTGATCGTCGTCAACGGCCTTGGCCTCGAGGGCTGGATCGAGCGATTGATGAAGGCTTCCGGCGCGAAAGCGCCCATAATCGCGGCGACGAAGGGCGTCAGGCCGATCCGGGAGGAGGCGGGGGCCCCCGGGCCGCGCCGGGAAGTTCGTAACGATCCGCACGCGTGGCAGTCCATCGCCAACGTGAAAATCTACGTGGCGAACATCCGCGCCGGCCTTGGCGAGGCCGATCCGGCGGGCGCGGGGACTTTCAGCGCCAACGCGAGCGCCTTTCTCGCCGGGCTCGACGCGCTGGAGGCCGAGGTCCGCGAGACCATCGCCTCCATTCCGCGCGAACGTCGCCGCATCATCACGACCCACGACGCCTTTGGCTATTTCGGCGCGACCTACGGATTTTCCTTCATCGCGCCGAAGGGCGTGTCGACCGAGACCGAGCCGTCCGCCGCCGACGTGGCGAAAATCATCCGTCAGATCCGCGCCGAGAAAATTCCCGCCGTGTTCCTGGAAAACGTCAGCGATCCCCGGCTGATGCAGCGCATGGCGGCGGAATCGGGGGCGAATGTCGGGGGAACGCTCTATTCGGATTCGCTGTCGCCCGCGGGAGGGCCCGCCGCGACCTATGTCGAGATGGTCCGCAACAACCTGCGGGAGCTCGCCGCGGCTCTGGCGAAGTAGGCCCGCGGTCCACTGGCGGAGCCTCGTCCGGCTCGCGGACGCCGTCTCCCGCGGTTCCCGGGGTCTCCCGCGCCAATTGCAGTCGCTCGCGGGCGCCTATATGAGTCCAGCCCCTGATTTCCACCGCGTCCGCCGGAGTTCCCCATGACCGACAAAATCCCCGTGACCGTTCTCACCGGCTATCTTGGCGCTGGCAAGACGACGCTGCTCAACCGGATTCTCAGCGAGGACCACGGCCAGAAATTCGCCGTCATCGTGAACGAGTTCGGCGAGATCGGCATCGACAACGATCTCGTCGTCGGCGCCGACGAGGAAGTCTTCGAGATGAACAACGGCTGCATCTGCTGCACCGTGCGCGGCGATCTCATCCGCATCGTCGAGGGCCTGATGAAGCGCCGCGGGAAATTCGACGCGATCATCGTCGAGACCACGGGCCTCGCCGATCCGGCCCCGGTGGCGCAAACCTTCTTCGTCGATCAGGACGTGCAGGACCAGGCGCGCCTCGACGCCGTCGTCACGGTCGCCGACGCCAAGTGGTTGTCGGACCGTCTCAAGGACGCGCCGGAGGCGAAGAACCAGATCGCCTTCGCCGACGTGATCATTCTCAACAAGATCGATCTCGTGACGCCCGAGCAATTGCGCGAGGTGGAAGGCCGAATCCGCGCCATCAACCCCTACGCGAAACTGCACAAGACCACGAAATGCCAGGTTCCGCTCGACGCCGTGCTCGGACGCAACGCCTTCGATCTCGAGCGCATTCTCGAAATCGAGCCGGAATTCCTCGACGCCGGCGAGGAGGACGATCACGACCATCACGATCATGGACATGGCCACGGGCACGATCATGGCCATCATCACCATCACGATCACGGTCACGCGAAGGGCGGTCTGAAGCACTTTCACGACGAGGAGATGCAGTCGGTCGCGGTGCAGGTCGATGGCGACATGGACCCCAACAAGTTCATGCCCTGGATCAACGAACTCGTGCAGAAGGAAGGGCCGAACATCCTGCGCTCGAAAGGCATTCTCGCCTTCAGGAACGATCCGAAGCGCTTCGTCTTCCAGGGCGTTCACATGATCCTCGACGGCGATTCCCAGCGGGAATGGAAGCCTGGCGAAAAGCGCCAGTCCAAGGTCGTCTTCATTGGCCGCAATCTGAAGGAAGACGAGTTGCGCAAGGGCGTCCTGAGCTGCGTCGCGTGAGCGCGCGGCGATGGAGCCCTTCGTCATCGGCATTCTGCTGAGGGTCGAGACGCGCGGCTGGAACGGTCCGCCGCCGCGTCTGCCGAAAGAGCCCGTCAAGGTCGAGGAAGGCCGTGACGGACTCAGGGTCTTCCTCTACGATCTTTCGCCGAAGGAGGCGGACGTCGCTGTCAGCGACGCCTGCCTGCGCATCGCCTCGCGGCTTGAACGGATGCTGACGGGTCCGAAGTCGCCATTTCCGCAGGGTCATTACGCGCTCCGGTGCGTCCTCGAATTCGGATTGCTGGCGGATCGCGAACGGGAGTCGTTCGGCTACTCATGGCCGCTTGAATTCCTTCAGGTCATGGTCGACGCCGGCGTCGAGTTGAACGTCACGCATTACATGCCGAAACCGGACGAAGACGACGACGGGGACGATTCCGCCGACGTGTTCGGCGACGACTTTCTGGAACCAGCGCCGCGCGCGCGTCGAGGCTAGCGAACACCATGGCAAAGGCGCCGACTTCCCTCACCGAAAACGTCAAGAATTTTTCCGCCGGCGCCGAAGTCGTCGCTTGCGGGTTCCTCGCGGGAGTTCCCGCGCTGGCGCTGGCCGATGGCGTCGTTCTCTTCGCGGCTCCGGACGGCGAGCGCCGCGTCGTCGCGCATTCCGACGCGGTGGTTCTCGTCGCGCGCGTTCTCGGCGACCGGATCGTCACGGGCGGCGACGACGGACGCGTCGTCGAAACGCGCGCCGATGGAACGACTCGCGAGCTTGGCGACGAAAAGGGCAGGTGGATCGACGCGCTGGCGTTGCGCGAGGATGGCGCGACGGCGTGGGCCGCGGCGAAGCAGGTGCGCGCGCGCGACGCGAAGGGCGAGGTGAAGCAGCTCGTCGCGCCCTCGGGCGTGCGCGGCCTGTGTTTCATGCCGAAGGGCTATCGCGTCGCGGTGTCGCATTACAATGGCGTGTCCATGTGGTTCCCGAACACCGCCGCGGAGCCGGAGGGGCTCGTCTGGCGCGGCTCGCACCTCGACGTCGAGATTTCGCCGGACGGACGTTTCGCCGTCACCGCGATGCAGGAGAATTCGCTGCATGGCTGGCGAGTCGCCGACAAGAAGGACATGCGCATGACGGGCTATCCCGCCAAGACGCGTTCCTTTTCCTGGTCGCACGACGGCAAGTGGCTCGCGACCTCCGGCGCCGAGGCGTGCATCGTCTGGCCGTTCGATTCGAAGGATGGACCGATGGGGAAAGGTCCGCGCGAATGCGGCGCGCGTCCCTCGCGCGTGTCGCGCGTCGCGTTTCATCCGACGGCGCTCGTGCTCGCCGCGGGTTACGAAGATGGATGGGTAATGATCAGTCGTCTGACGGATGGCGCGGAGCTTCTGGTGCGCTCGACGGATGAAAAAAGCAAAATGGCCATCACCGCTCTCGCGTGGAGCGGCGACGGAAGGCAATTGCTTTTTGGCGCGCAGGACGGCGCCTGCGGCCTGCTCGACCTGCCGCGCTGAGACGCGGACAAACCTTCGAAAACCGGCCTGAAACAAGGGTTATTCGGACATCCCTGTTTTCGCGCCGCGCGTCTCGGCGGAGCGTCGTGGACGCGGGTCGCGTAAATTTTTAATCATCGCGCGTTCATCTCTTTCGTCGTTTCACGACCGAAATCGCGGCTTGATTTCGCGAGGCGTTGAATGCTTAAAGATATTTGTTACCGAGGGCGTCAGCCCTCATGCTCCGGGGGGAGCTGCATGACGGACTATTTCGATCGGAACGAGACGCGTCCGCGCAAGACGCGCGAAGCGGCGATCTTTCGTGACTTCAAGGCGATTTTGTCCATCACGCGGCCACACGCCTCGGCGTTGCGCAAACAAACTCGCGACATCGACATCACGCGCGTCAGGCGCTGCGAGGATCTCGCGCGCATTCCCGTCGTGCGCGGCGCGCAGATCGCGCAAATGATCTCCGAGGATCCGCCTTATGGAGGCAGGCTCGCGTCGCGCTCCGGTTTCATGCGGCATTTGTTTTTTCGCGCGGCGTCCGGGCATGGCAGGGACTGGTGGCATGCCGCGCGCGCCATGCACGCCGCGGATTTCGTCAAGGGCGACATCGTTCTCAACTGCGCCTCCTATCACATGGCCCACGGGGGCCACATGGTCGAGAGCGGCGCCGCGGAACTGGGATGCGCCGTCATTCCGGCCGGCTCGGGCAAGGTCGATCGCCAGCTTCACGCGATTCATCAACTGAAGCCCACGGCGTTTTGCGGCAAGCCGGGATTGCTTCGCCGCATCCTCGAGACGGCGGCCGAGAAAAACTTCGACGTGTCGTCGATCAGGAAGGCTCTTGTTTTCGGCGCGCCCCTGTCGACGCATTTCCGTCGCGAGGCCCTGGCGCGCGGCGTCGTGGTGCGGCAGGCGTACACGACGTCCGAAACGGGCATCGTCGCGTATGAAACGAGCCTGCCAGACGGAAGTCTCAACAAGGGCATGATCGTCAACGAGGGCCTGATCGTGGAGATCGTCGCGCCGGGCACCAGCGAGCCGGTGCGCCGCGGCGACATCGGCGAGGTCGTCGTCACGCGGCTCAACGTCGATTTTCCCATCTTGCGCGTCGGCACGGGCGATCTGTCGCGCGAGATCGAGGGGCCGTCCCCCTGCGGGCGCACGAACATGCGGATCGAGGGCTGGATGGGACGCGTGGACGACGTCGCGCGCGTCGGCGAGCGACAAATCTTTCCTTCGCAGATCATCGAGATGAGCGACCGTCACGCCTGCGTGGGGCGGATGCGGCTCGTGCTTGGCGAAAAGGGCGGGCGGGTCGATCCGACCCTGTGCGTCGAGGGGCCCGGAGACGACGAGCAATTGCGCGCGAGACTTCGCGCGACCATCAGCGAGGTGCTTGGTTTCGAGGCTCGCGTCGACATCGTGGGACCGGGCACGCTGCCGGACGACGGGCGGCTGATCGTCGACGAGCGGGTCCCGGTCTAGGCGCGATGGCGGACGGGACGATCCCCAATGTCTTGTCCATCGCGGGCTCCGATCCGTCCGGCGGCGCGGGCGCGCAGGCCGATCTGAAGACCTTCGCGGCGTTGCGCTGTCACGGAATGGCGGCGATCACCGCGCTGACCGCGCAAAACACGCGGGGCGTGCGCGGCGTCCATGTTCCGCCCGCTGATTTTGTCGTCGCCCAGATCGACGCGATTTTCGACGACATCGACGTCGCCGCCGTGAAGATTGGCATGCTCGCGAATGGCGCCGTCGCTTCGGCCGTCGCCGCGGCCCTGCGCCGGCGCCGGCCTCCCTTCATCGTGCTCGATCCCGTGCTTGTCGCCACCAGCGGCGACAGTCTCGGCGCGCCGGACCTGGTCGGCGCGATCATGCGCGATCTCCTGCCGCTCGCCAGCCTCGTGACGCCGAACATTCCCGAGGCGATGCGTCTCACGGGCCTGCCCGCGCCCGTCGACGAGGGCGATCTCGAGGCGCTGGCGAGAGCCTTGCACGCGCGCGGCGCGCGGGCCGTTCTCGTCAAGGGCGGCCATCTCGAGGGGGAAACGGCGCGGGACGTTCTGTTCGACGGCGCCGGGATTTCCATCCACTCCGCGCCGCGCGTCGACACGCGCAACACTCATGGCACGGGTTGCACGCTCTCCTCGGCGGTCGCCGCCCTGGTCGCGCGCGGCCTCCCGCTCCAGGCGGCTGTTGGCGCCGCGAAGACCTTTCTCACCGACGCCCTGCGCGGGGCCGACGACTTGCGCGTTGGCGGCGGACACGGGCCGGTGAACCATTTCCGGAGCCTCTGGCTCCGGTCGTAGCCATCGTCAGTTCAGGACGATCCGGCCCTCGACGCGCGCGTCGATCACGCCGAGCTTGCGCGCGTAAACCATGACGTCGTTGGCGACGAGCCGGTCGCCGCTGTCCTCGCTGGCGGAGGGATCGCGCAGCGACGTGTAGCCATCGCCGCCGCGCAGCATGAAGTCGTTCGTCGCGACACTGTAGACCCGTTCGGGATCGAGCGGGGCGCCATTGACCTTCGCCGAAACGACGCGCGCGCCGCGCGGCGCGGCGCGGCTCGCGACAATTTCCAGTCCGGAGACCTGGGGGAAGCGACCTGTTGGCTGTTCCAGAATGGAAAGGCCGTTTTCGATGGCCTCCCGCAGCGCCTTTCCCGTCACGCGGGTCACGGCGGATTTGTTGCCGAAGGGCATTTCGGAGAGCACGTCGCGCCGCGTGAGCTTGTGGCCCGCCGGATACTGGCGGTTGCCGCGAAGTCCGCCGCCATTGACGATGGCGACGTCGGCCTCGTTTTGAAACCGCAGCGCGTCGGCGACGAAATTTCCGAAGGCGGTTTCGCCGCCGCGCACGAGCGCGACCGCGCTGTCGAGCGGCGCCGCGAGCACGGCGATTTCCACGTCGAGTTCCTTCGACAATTCCCGCTCGTAGACGGCGACTCGCGCGAGCATCTCCGGGTCCGGCGTCACATCGCGCGAATCGATCACGCGGAAGGCGGGCCGAACCGACGCGCGCCGCGCGGGGCCCTCGCCCGTGATTGTCACCGAAACGTCCGTCACCACCGTGTAGAGGCCGTCCTGGGAGGATTCGACCAGCGCCGCGCGTCCGTCATAGTCGATGTGCAGGTCGTGGTTGTGGCCGGAGAGGACGAGATCGACGGCGCGTGTCGCCATCAGGCGCTGGCCCGTCAGTTTATCGGTATGCACGACCGCGACGACGAGGTCCGCGCCCTGGCGACGCAACGCGGCGGCGGCCGCGACCGCCGTCTCGACCACGGGGCCGAATTTCAGCGGGCCGGAGGACGACATTTGCGGCGTGTTCTCGTGGGCGAGGCCGATGAAGCCGATTTTCACGCCGCCGCGCCCGAGCATCAGCGTGTCCTGGTGGTTCGGCAGGATCGCGCCGCCGGCGTCGCGCAGATTGGCGGCGAGCACGGCGAATTTCGCTTCCGCCGAGCGCTTGCGCCACACGTCGGGGCCGAAATCGAATTCGTGATTGCCTGGCGCGAAGACATCGAGGCCGAGGGCGTTGAAAAGGGCGAACATGTGCTCGCCCTGATCGAAGCCCGACATCAGGCTGGGGCTCAGGGTGTCGCCGGCGTGGGTGAATATGACATGGCCGCCGCGCGCGCGTTCCGCCTTCACCACGGCGGCGAGGCGCGCCATGCCGCCGCGGCCGTCCTCCTCGCTCATTTTGTAGAAATCGTTGGTGTGGACGAAGGTCAGCCGGACCGGGCTTTCCGACTGGGCGAAGGCGGGACTGGCGCCAAGGGAAAGAACGGCGAGCGTGAAGCGACGGCGGTCGAGCGCCATGTGGAGATCCTTTCCGTGAACGCGAAAACAATGATCTTCGCGAACGTCTTCCGCAAGCCTTGCTGGCGGCGGCGCTAGAAGCGATTATGTCCCGACCGTTCCCGATGAAAAGGCCTTCTCTTGACGCAAGCTCCGCCGCCCCGCGCCCTGCCGAAAGACCATCCCGTCCTTCCCGACCAGCGCGTCGGCGTGCTGCTCGTCAATCTCGGCACGCCCGAGGCGACGGACTACTGGTCCATGCGCCGCTATCTGAAGGAATTCCTGAGCGATCGCCGTGTCGTCGAGACGTCGCGGCTGATCTGGTGGCCTGTTCTCAATTTCATCATTCTCACGTTCCGCCCCGCGCGCAGCGGGCGAAACTACAAGGCGATCTGGAACGAGACGCTCGGCGAACTGCCGCTCAAGACCATCACGCGGTCGCAGGCGGAAAAGCTCGCGGCGCGGCTCGGCGAGGGCAGGGTCGTCGTCGACTGGGCGATGCGCTACGGCAAGCCTTCCATCGCGGAGAAGCTGGACGCGCTGACGAAGCAAGGGTGCGACCGCGTGCTCGTCGCGCCGCTCTATCCGCAATACGCGGCGGCGACGACGGCCACGGTTGGCGACAAGACCTTCGAGGCGCTGGCGAAAATGCGCTGGCAGCCGGCGTTGCGCCTCGCGCCGCCCTGGCACGACGATCCCGTCTATATCGGCGCCGTCGCGAACTCGATCCGCGCGGGACTCGCGCGGCTGGATTTCGAGCCGGAGACGATCCTGGCTTCGTTCCATGGCATTCCCATGGAGTATTTTCAGAAGGGCGATCCCTATCATTGCCAGTGCGCGAAAACGACGCGGCTGTTGCGCGAGGCGCTGGGCCTGCCGCCGGAGCGGTTCATGATGACGTTCCAGTCGCGATTCGGTCCGCGCGAGTGGTTGCGGCCCTACACGGACGAGACCGTGAAGGACCTGGCGCGCAAGGGCGTGAAAAGGCTCGCGATCGTCACGCCGGGATTCGTCGCCGACTGCCTCGAGACCATCGAGGAAATTGGCGTCGAGAACGCGACTTTGTTTCGCGAGAACGGCGGCGAGAAATTCGCGCGGATCGAGTGTCTCAACGACGGCGAGGGCGGTCTTGACGTGATCGAGGCCGTCGTTCGCCGGGAATTGTCCGGCTGGGCGTGACGCGCGCGTTCGCGCCGGTTTGACACGCGCCCGCCCGCCGCTATTCATCCTCGCCATTGTGATCGATTGGGGCACGAATCGATGTCGCGACAAATCGACCGCCGGTCTGTTCTGCGGGCCATGTCCGCGTCCATCGCCGCGGGACTCGCCGCGCGCGGGGCGCCGGCGCTGGCGGCCGCCGAGTTGAAGCTGGGGCCGGCGAAGTCATTTTCCTTCGAATCGCTGAAGGACGAGGCGAGGCGGATGGCGCGCGAACCCTACGCCGGTCCCGCGCGGCCCGCGCCGGACGTGCTCGAAAAGATCGATTACGACGCCTGGGGCAAGATCAGGTTTGACGCCGACGCCGCGCCTTTCGCGCGCGGTCCCGGCAACTTTCCCGTCATGTTCTTCCACCTCGGGCGCTATTTCCAGAAGGCCGTCGATATTTATCTTCTCGAAGGCGCGAGCGCCCGGCAGATCGTCTATGACCAAAGCTATTTCGAGATGCCCGCGGATTCCGTCGCGCGGCGATTGCCGGCGGGCGCGGGCTTCGCCGGTTTCCGTTTCCAGGAGGCGCGCGACGGCGCGCTCGACTGGCGCAAGAACGACTGGGTCGCCTTTCTCGGGGCGTCCTATTTCCGCGCTATCGGCGAATTGCATCAATATGGCCTTTCGGCGCGCGGCGTCGCGCTCGATCCCGCCGTTGGCGGCAAGGCGGAGGAATTTCCCGACTACACGAAAGTGTTCATCGGTCCCGAGGACGGGGAGACCGTCACCGTTTACGCCGTGCTCGAGGGGCCCTCGATCGCGGGCGCCTGCAAATTCCTGATGACGCGCGGCAAGGGCGTCGTGATGGAGATTGAACAGGCGCTGTTCCTGCGCGCCGACGTGGCGCGGTTCGGCCTCGCGCCGTGCACGTCGATGTACTGGTTCTCGGAAACGCGCAAACCCACAGCCATCGACTGGCGGCCCGAAGTGCATGACAGCGATGGACTCGCCCTGTGGACGGGAGCGGGCGAGCGTCTGTGGCGGCCGCTGAACAATCCGCCGCGCGTGACGGTGTCTTCGTTCGCCGACGAGAATCCGCGCGGGTTCGGGCTGATGCAGCGCGACCGCGAATTCAACGATTACGGCGATGGCGTCTATTACGACCGCCGCCCGAGCCTGTGGGTCGAGCCGCTCGGCGCCTGGGGCAAGGGCGCGGTGCAACTCGTTGAAATTCCCACCGACGACGAGATCCACGACAATATCGTGGCGATGTGGGTTCCCGCCGCGCCGGCGAAGGCGGGCGGCGAATACAATCTGCGCTACCGGTTGCACTGGCTCGCGGACGAGCCTTTCCCGGGACCGCTCGCGCGGTGCGTCGCCACTCGCCTTGGCAACGGAGGCCAGCCCGGCCAGCCGCGGCCCCGGGGCGTGCGCAAGTTTCTCGTCGAGTTTCTGGGCGGCCCGCTCGTCTCGATTCCCTTCGGCGTGAAACCGGAGCCCGTGCTCTGGGCCTCGCGCGGCGCCTTCACTGACTACCGACTCACGGAGGCGGTTCCGGACGGCGTTCCTGGCCACTGGCGCACGCAATTCGACCTCGCCGTGGATGGCGACGAGCCCGTGGAATTGCGATGTTTCCTGCGCGCCGGGGAGCTTGTGCTGACCGAGACCTGGTCTTGTCAGTATCATCCGTTCTGAGGCGCTTCCCAAGCGCGGTCCTCCATGCGAATTTGCGCGCGTAACGCCCGGCGCGCCGCGTCGGCGCACCTGGAGGAAACCATGAAGCTCTCCCTTGCGGGAGCCCTGATGCTGGCCGCCTTGCCGGCGTTGGCGCAATCGCCGCCCGAAATTCCCTTCGACTCCGTTCCGGATTTCTTCAAGCTTCCAGCGGACATGCATTTCGGCGAAGCCTCGGGCGTCGCCGTGAATTCGAAAAAACATATTTTCGTCTTCCATCGCGGCAACGTGACGGGCGCTTCCTATCGGGCGCAGGCCTCGCAATTGCTCGAGTTTGGACCCGATGGAAAATTCATCCGGGAAGTCGGCAAGAATCTCTACGCCTGGTCGTTCGCCCATGTCGTGCGCGTCGACAGGGACGACAATATCTGGACCGTCGACAAGGGTTCGGACATGGTCGTGAAGTTCAATCCGCGAGGACGCGTGTCCCAGGTCTATGGCCGGAAGGCCGAGGCGTCGGACGAGGAATCCGAGCCCTACAAGCGCAACGGCCAGCCGAAGCCGACGAATTTCGACAACGGGCGCTTCCGCCAGCCGACGGACGTGACCTGGGACCCGCAAGGCAACGCCTATATCAGCGACGGATACTGGAACTCGCGAATCGGCAAGGTCGACAAGAATGGCGACTGGGTGATGTCGTGGGGCTCGCCCGGCAAGGCCGAGGGGCAGTTCGACACGCCGCATTCCATCGCCGCCGACGCCAGGGGCAACATCTATGTCGCCGACCGCGGCAACCGCCGAATCCAGGTCTTCGACGGCGACGGGAAATTCCTGCGCGCCATCGCCATCGACCTGCCGTTGCCGGACGGCGCGAAGCCCGCCATCGGGAACCAGCCGCCGACCTTGCAGGGCTACGTGGGCGGCATGACGCAGATGCCCGGCGCGCCGTGGGCGGTGTGCATCACGCCCGGGCCGACGCAATATCTTTACGCGTCCGACGCCTTTCCGGGGCGCGTCTACAAGATGACCCTCGACGGCAAGATCGTCGGCGTCCTTGGCAAGTCGGGCAAGCAGTTGAAGCAATTCGGCTGGATTCACGAAATCGCGTGCCCGTCGGAAAACGAACTGTATGTCGCGGAAGTGCTGAACTGGCGCGTGCAGAAATTGATTCTCCATCCGGAGAAAGCGACGCCGCCGGCGCGCTGAACAGACAACAAGCAACGGGCCGCGCGTCTCGCGGCCCGTCGTCACGCGAGGATTCAATGGCTGACATGGGCGGATACGACTACATTATAGTTGGCGCGGGCTCGGCGGGCTGCGTGCTCGCCAACCGGCTGAGCGCGTCGGGCTCCGACAGCGTGCTGATCCTCGAGGCCGGCGGACGCGACATCGATCCGCTGATTCACATCCCCGTCGGCATGGGCAAGATGCACCAGCACCGGCTGCACGACTGGGGTTACAACGCCGAGAACGATCCCGGTCTGAACAATCGCTCCATCGAGGCGATGCGCGGCAAGGTGCTTGGCGGCTCCCATTCCATCAACGTCATGGCCTACACCCGCGGCGATCGCGGCGACTACGACCGCTGGGCGCGCGACGAGGGCGCGCCGGGCTGGTCCTATCGCGAGGTTCTGCCCTATTTCAAACGCGGCGAGACCTGGTGCGAGGGCGAGAACCAGTGGCGCGGCGGCTCCGGCGAAATCAACGTGCGCTGGAGCGGCACCTACGATTCCTTGTTCGATTCCTGGATCGAGGCGGGCAAGGCCGCGGGGTTCCGGCACAATGTCGATTTCAACGGCGAGACGTCGGAAGGTTTCGGTCGCATCCAGCAGACCATCAAGAACGGGCGGCGGCATTCCTCGGCGCGCGCGCATCTGCATCCCGCGCTGAAGCGCGCGAACCTGAGCCTCGAGGTCAAGGCGCACACGACGCGCATCCTGTTCGAGGGCACGCGCGCCGTCGGCGTCGAATACCGCAAGGACGGCATGACGCACACGGCGCGCGCCGCCCGCGAGGTCATCGTGTGCTCGGGCGCGTTCAACGCGCCGCAATTGCTGATGCTCTCCGGCGTCGGTCCCGCCGAACATCTCAAGCAACATGGACTCAAGACGCTCGTCGATCTGCCCGTCGGCAAGGGCCTGCAGGATCACCTGGCGGCCTGGTTTTCCTGGGCGCGCAACGGCAATGGCGCCTTCCATCAACTCATGCGCTTCGACCGGATGATGCTGGCGATGGGCCGGGCCTGGATGTTCGGCTCCGGGCCGGGCACCGATCTGCCCGGCAATCTCTTCGCCTTCATCAAGACGGATTCCGCGCAGCCCTGTCCCGACATCGAATTCATGTTCCGGGGCACGTCGCAGACGCCGCACATCTGGTTCCCCGGCGTCAGGAAGCCCTACGAGGACGCGTTCGGCATTCGCCCGGCGCTGATGCACCAGAAGAGTCGCGGCGAGGTGTTGCTCGGATCGGCCGATCCGCTCGACAGGCCGCGCATTCACTACAATTTCCTCACCCACCCCGACGATCTCAAAACGATCGTCAAGGGCACGCGCCTCGCGCTGGAGGTGGCGGAGCAGCAGGCGATGAAACAATACAAGGGCCGCATGGTCGGACCATCCGAAGTGAAGACCGACGCGGACATCGAGGCCTGGTTCCGCAAGACGGCGATCACCGTGCATCACCCGTGCTGTTCGTGCCCGATCGGTCCCGTCCTCGATCCGCAATTGCGCGTTCACGGGATCGAGGGCCTGCGCGTCGCCGACGCCTCGGCCATGCCGACCATCGTTGGCGCGCACATCAACGCGGCCGTGCTGATGATCGCGGAACGGGCCGCGGATTTCATCAAGGGCGCCGCGCCGCTTCCGCCCGCGGACGGGGTCTAGCGAGGCGCTGCGCTTCGCCTCACTTCGCTTCCAGAACGTTTTTCATCCGCGCGATGATCGAGGGCGGCGTTTGCATGCTCTTGCCGACGAGGGCCTGAAGCTCGGCGCCGCCCATCGGGTGAAACTCGGCCTTCGATTTCTCGACCTCCGCCCGGAACTCCGGGTCGTTCATCGTCGCGTCGAAGGCGGCGCGCAACACGGCGACCCGTTCCGGCGCCATGCCCGGAGGCGCGATGAAGGACCGGCCAATGTCGGCCGTCGAGGCGTAGACCTGGAGCATCTGGCGATCTTCCGGCGTCTTGCCGAGTTCGCCGACCGCGGGCACGTCGGGCAATTCGCTGGAACGCGCGACGGTGCCCTGCACGAGGAGATTGATGGATTTCTCCCGCAACCAGTCCTGATGGTAGGCGCCGAGCGAGCCCCACGAGGTGAAGGCCGCGTCGACCTCGCCCTTTTCCATGGCGAGCAGGACTTCGGCGCTCGCGGGGTAGCCGGCTATAATGCGAAATTTCGTGCCGGCGCCCGCGTTGAGAAGGTTTGGATACCCCTGCGAGGGCGAGCCGGGGCCGGTGCCGCCGATCAGCACCTCGCGTTGCATGGCGTCCTGAATCGTCTTCGCGCGCGACGACGCCTTCGTCATCATGATCTCGATGACGGAAGTGGCGCGTCCGATCCAGTTGAATTCGGCGGATTTGTATTGCACGCCCTGCGATCCCTGCAATTCCTCGAGAGCGACGGCCTGCGACACTATGCCCATCGCCGTGCCATCCTTCGGCGCGAGCGAGGCGAGGAAATTCGCCAGTTTGAAAGATCCCGCGCCGGGCATCGACTGGGCGATCACCGCCGGATTGCCCGGCAGGTGTTTGCCCATGTGGCGGGCGATGAGGTGGCCATAAAAATCATAGGAGCCGCCGCCGCCAAAGCCGATGTAAATCGACACCGTGCGCCCCTTGAAGAAAGCCTCCGGCGATTGCGCCCGCGCCGGAGCGGCCGCGGCGCAAAGCGCGAGCAGCAAGGCGGGCAATCTCGTCTTCATGGCGTCTCCTCGCGCGGGCGTGCGTTCCGTCGCCGCAGTTTAATCGTTCGCCGGCGGGGATCAAACGCGCGCCCCGGGCGCGAATTGACTTGGCCAGGGGCCTGCTTCTAGATTCCCGCGTCGCTTTCAGGGAAGGCCGAGGAACGCCATGACTTTCGCCGTCAAGGAAATTTCGCCCGCCGGCGCCGCCGAAATCACCGGCTTCGACTGCCGCGTCCCGACCGGCGCCGCCGACCTGGCGAGGCTCAAACAGGCGTTTCTCGACTGGCCGATTCTTTGCATTCGCGACCAGCGCCTGACGCCGAAACAGCAGGCGACCTTCGCGCGCCAGTGGGGCGCCCTGGAGCGGCAGGACCGTTCCACTTATTGCCATCCCGACGATCCCGACGTGCTGATTCTCTCCAACGAGCGACGCGCCGACGGATCGCAGGTCGGCATCGTCGACGCGGGCGATTTCTGGCATTCGGATTCCTCGCACATCGGCGAGCCCTGCCGGATGACCATGCTCTATTCGGTGAAAAATCCCGACAAGGGCGGCGACACGCATTTCATCAACATGTACCAGGTCCTGGACGCGCTGCCGGACGCGTTGAAACAACGCGTCGCCGGGCGCAACGCCATCCACCACGTCGCGAAGACGCTCAATCCGCGCGTGACGATTTCCGCCGAGCGCGAGGGCGCGGCGGATTATTACAAGTCGCGCGAGAAGGCGACGAAACCGGTGTCGCAACCCATCGTGCGCACGCATCCGGAGACCGGACGCCAGGCGCTTTATATTTCCCCGCGCTTCACCATCGCCATCGAGGACATGGATGACCGCGAGGCCCAGCCGCTGCTCGACGACCTGTTTCGTCACATGTTCTCCAATCCGGCGTGGCAGTACACGCACAAATGGCGGGACGGCGATCTCGTGTTCTGGGACAACGCCTGCCTCAATCACATGGCGGGCGGCGGATATGAATATCCGGACACGCGCCGGATGCACCGCACGACGATCGTCGGCGACAGGCCGTTCTACCGGGCGGCGTGAGCCGGCGGCCTATCCATTCGTCACGCGTCCCGCCGGCGTCGGCGCCAGGCCGGGTTCCAGACGCGGAATGGGATGGCGCACGGCCTTGCGCGCGCCGACGAGGCGATAAACCTGTTTGGTCGCCTCGATGACGTGCACGCCCGCGCCTGGCAGCGCCAGCCGCGCGCCAATTTTCTCGAACATTCCGGCGAAGCGCAGGAACGAGGGCCGCGCGAAGGGCGGGCCGTAGAGCGCCTCGGATTCGTGGATGGGCGAGAACTGGGCCTCGCGCAACAATGCCCGCAATTGCCCGCGCGAATAGGGCTGGCCCTGGCCGAAGGGCGTCGTCTCCATGCGCGCCCAGACGCTGCGGCGGTTGGGAACGACGAGCAGCATGCGACCGCCCGGCGTGAGAATTCTCCAGACTTCCGAAAGCAGGTCGCGCGGGGCCTGCGACATTTCCAGCGCGTGGACGACGAGGACGCGGTCGATGCAGGCGTCCGGCAGCGGCATCATCGTTGGATCGACGAGCGCCGTCGAGGAGACGTCGCCATCGACGGGCCAGTTCACGACGCCCTGTTCCGCGGGCATGAAGGCGAAAACCCGCTCCGTCTGGTCCCGGAATTCATCGAGCCAGGGCGTGGCGTACCCGATCCCCAGAACCGACAGGCCCGCGAGGCTGCTCCATCGCTCGCGCAGGATCGCGCCGATATGGCGTCGCGCCACGCGCCCGAGAGGGGCGGCGTAAAACGAACGGAGGTCAACGACATCGAGCGCCATGGAGAGACATTGCCACGGCGCGCCGGTTTGCGAAACCGTCCTCGCGAGGTTCAGCGCACGAGGATGTTGCGGAATTGCCAGGGATCGCTTTCGTCGATGTCCTCCGGGAAGAAGCCGGGCCGGTCGACGAGCGGCGTCCAGTCGGTATAGGCGCCCGTGACCGGGCCCAGATAGGGCGCTTGCACCTCGAGGCAGCGGCGGTAGTCCAGTTCGTCGGCCTCGACGATGCCGCGATCCGGGTTTTCCAGCGCCCAGACCATGCCCGCGAGCACGGCGGACGTCACCTGCAGGCCCGTCGCGTTCTGGTAGGGCGCGATGCGGCGCGTTTCCTCGACGGAGAGTTGCGAGCCATACCAGTAGGCGTTCTTGCCGTGGCCGTAGAGCAACACGCCAAGCTCGTCGATTCCATCGAGGATTTCCGCCTCGCCGAGAATGTGCTGCCTTTCCTGCATCCGGCCCGCCTGGCCGAACAATTCGTGCAGCGACAGAACCGCGTCGTTGGCGGGATGATAGGCGTAGTGACAGGTCGGGCGATAAACGACCTCGCCGCCCGCGTCGCGCACGGTCAGATAGTCGGCGATGGAAATCGATTCATTGTGGGTGACCAGAAAACCGTATTGCGGTCCGGGCGTCGGGCACCAGCTGCGCACGCGCGTGTTGGCGCCGGGCTGATTGAGATAGATCGCCGCGCCGCAGCCATTCAAATGTCCGCCGGCGTTGTCCGGTTTCCACTTCTCGTGGGTGCCCCAGCCGAGTTCGGCGGGCTGCATGCCCTCGGAGAGAAACCCCTCGACCGACCAGGTGTTGACGAAGACCTGCATCGGCTTGGGGCTTTTCGCGCGCTGCGTGTCGCGTTCGGCGATGTGAACGCCCTTGACGCCGAGACGTTGCGCGAGGCGGCCCCATTCCGCGCGGGTTTTCGGCTCCGGCTCCAGGTCGCCGAGATCGGCGGCGAGATTGACCAGCGCCTGTTTGACGAACCACGAGACCATGCCGGGATTGGCGCCGCAGCAGGAGACCGCGGTCGATCCGCCGGGATTGGCGCGCCGCGCGGCGAGCACGGTTTCGCGCAGGGCGTAGTTCGAGCGCGTCTCCGGCCCGAGCGTGCGGTCGAAGTAGAAACCGGGCCACGGCTCGACGACGGTGTCGATGTAAAGCGCGCCGATCTCGCGGCAAAATTCCATGATGGCGAGCGAGGACGTGTCGACGGAAAGATTGACGCAGAAAGCCCGGCCGCCGCCCGCGGTCAGAAGCGGGCGCAACACCTCGCGATAATTCTCGCGCGTGATCGCGACCTTGAGAAATTTCGCTCCGTGATGTTTCGCGATGGCGATGTCGGTGTCGTCTGGATCGACGATGGTGAGGCGTTTTTTGTCGAACGTGAAATGCCGCTCGATCAGCGGCAGGGTTCCCTTGCCGATGGAGCCAAATCCGATCATCACAATCGGTCCATCGATGGCGCCGTGGACGGGCCAGTTGGTCATGTCGGACTCCTTGATGTCGGGGATTTCAGGCGATGGTCGCGGAAGCTTCCGCGATTTGAAAAGCGGCCCTTGAAATCAAATCGCGCGCGCGCGGTCAATCTAAAATTAGTCCAGGCCTGACGAGAGTGACCCGAACAATGTCGTCAAACCGTCGCTTTTCACGGCGCTGGCGACGAAGATCTATCCGTAAATGGCCTTCGCCAGTCGCAAGGCTTCCTCCTGCCCCGCCGGGTCCGTCGTGCCGAGCAGCTTCACGTCGATCAGCGGGCGCACGTTCGCGGGCGTCTTTTCGATCACGGAGGGAACGCCGCAGCCGAAGCCCGCCTTCGCGTATTCGATCAGCGCCTCGTCCGAGGAATTGTAGTGCGAGAACAGCATGGCGGCGTTGGGATGGGGCGCGCCCGCGACGATCGAGCAACCATAGAGAATGTAGGGACACCCCTCGACGGGCGCGACGGCCTTCACGGGCAAGCCGGCGAAGGGCGTGATGTCCGGCAGCGTGAAAGCCACCAGCACGGGATATTCGCCGCGAACCACCTTGCGCGCGGCCTCCTGCGTGCCGATGACGAAGGCCGGATTTTGCGCGGCCATTCGCTTGTGGAAATCCGCGTGTTTTTCCGCGCCCCAGATTTTCGTGCCGATGAAATAGATGTGGCCGGGCCCGTTGGTGCGCGGATCGTCGATGAGAATCCGCCCCTTCCATTTTGGATCGAGCAGATCGAAAAAGCCCTTCGGTTCGTCCTCCGGCCGCACCATGGCGGTGTTGACCATGAGCCCGTAGGTGATGGTGATTTGCGGCAGGAATTGCACCCGCGTCTTCAGCGACGTGCGCGCGAGATCCGGTTGAAGCGGCGGCGCGACGTCCGCGACCGTCCTGTCTTCCCCGTGGCGGATGTTCGTCAACGCTTCCGAGCCAAAGACGACATCGACCTGTTGTCGCCCCGCGATGGCCGCGACCCGAATGCGTTCGCGCACCTCGGACGGGCGGCCGACGAGGGAATTCACGGGCACGCCATATTTCTTTTCGAAATTGGCGAGCACGGTTCGCACGACGGGGCTTTCGAGCCCCGTGGACAGCGTGAGGCCGCCTTCCTTGCGCGCGGCCTCGACGACGGACTCCCAGATTTTCGCGTCCTGCGCCCGCGAGCCCGTGGCGAGCAGGGCGCCGGCGCCCGTCGTGAACGCGCGTCTCGTGGCGTACATGGACCTCTCCTCCCCTTTTCATGGCGCAACCTATCAATCCGGGCGGCAGGTGCAAATTGGCGACGGGAGCCGTATCATGGCGCCGCAATGGAGGACGCCATGCTCAAGGTCGAAGACAACGAATTGCTGACCAGGGTCGGACCCGGAACGCCGATGGGCGGGATGCTGCGGGAATACTGGATGCCGGCGTGCCGCTCCGCTTCGCTCGTCGCCGACGGCCAGCCGCGACGCGTGCGGCTGATGGGCGAGAATTTCGTCGCCTTCCGGTCGACCGACGGGCGCGCCGGCTTCACGCTCGAGGCCTGTCCGCATCGTGGCGCCTCGATGGCGCTGGCGCGCAACGAGGGCAATGGATTGCGCTGCATCTTCCACGGCTGGAAGATCGGCATGAACGGCAAGGTCGTCGATTGTCCGGCCGAACCCGCGGACACGCGCGACGCTTTCGCGGCGCGCGTCAGGGTCGGCTTTTTTCCGACGCGCGAGGCCGGCGGCATGGTCTGGGTCTATCTCGGCAAACAGACGAGTCCGCCGCCGTTTCCGGAATTCGAGTTCAACAATCTGCCCGACAGCCACGTCTGCGCGCGCCGCGCGCTCGTCAATTACAACTGGCTGCAGGGGCTCGAGGCGCACATCGACGCCTCGCACGTCGGCATCCTCCATTCCGGCTTTCTGAACGCGGGCAAGAAAGTGGCGATCGACGCGAGGGATTTGGGAATGGCGGTCGCCGACAAGGCGCCAAGAACCGAAATGCAAGTGACCGATTACGGATTGCGCGAAGGCGCCCTGCGCGATCAGGGCGACGGCGGAACCTACGCGCGAATTCGCGAAATCGTGCTTCCGTTTTTCACCTTTATTCCGCACGCGCCGCACGAGCCCTGTTCGGGCCGCGCCACCGTGCCGGTGGACGACGAGTGGGACGCCGAATGGTATATTCTCTACGATCCCGAAAAGCCCCTCACCGAAGAGAAGATCAATCTTCTGTTCGAAGGCGCCGCCGACGATCCGGATAATTTCGCGTCCAATCTCGGCAACAGCGGCAATCTCTGGAATCAGGACCGCAAGGCGATGAGCTGGCACTTCAGCGGGTTTCCCCGGTCGGTGCCGTTCGAGGATTTCATCATCCAGGAGTCCATGGGGCCGCGCGTCGATCGTTCCGGCGAGCAGTTGGGTCGCGGAGACGTGATTCTGTCGCAGGTGCGGCGGATGTTACTGGAGGCCGTGCGCGACTGGCGGGCGGGAAAGCCCGCGCCCTGGAACGTGCCGATGGGAACCTACCGTTCCATCCGCGCCATCGCGACGATGGTTCCAGCGGACGCGCCTTGGCAGGACGTCAACGCCATCGAGATCATGCGCCGCGCGGCGGCGGAATAGAATCCGGAAGGTCGTCGAAGTGAGCATGAACGAGGTCGCGGCGCCGCCGCCGAAAAAGAAACGCCCTCCGCCGAAGCCGGTCGCCGTCGCGAGCGTCGAGCGGGTGACGCCGGGGGTTGTGCGCGTCGCGTTCACGGGCGAGGGGCTCGCGGGCTTCGCGCAGGCGAAGCCGGGCGCTCACATGAAGCTGTTTTTTCCGCCTGGCCCCTGGCCGCCGCCGGAAGGCGTCGAAAACGCGCCGCGCCCGCCCTCTCGCACCTACACGCCGCGGCGGTTCGACGCGGCGCGTTCGCTGCTGGAAGTCGAGTTCGCGCTGCACGGCGCCGGGCTCGCGTCCGACTGGGCGGCGCGCGCGAAGCCAGGAGATTCCATGCTCGTGGCGGGGCCCGGCGGCGGCTATTCCATTCCCGAGGGCGTGACCAACATCGTCATCGTCGTCGACGACACGGCGCTTCCGGCGGCGGGCATGATCGTCGAGGCGCTTCCCGCCGGTTGCGGCGTGGTCGCCCTGTGCGAAATCGAAAACGCCGCGGAAGAGCGTCCGTTGAGCCCGAACGTCAATTGTTCGCCGCGCTGGTTGCCCCGGATGCCGGCGGGCGCGCGCGCCGGATCCCTGCTCGAGGCCGCGGTCGCGGACCTTCCGGCGCAGCCCGAGGGAACGCAATGGTGGATCGTCTGCGAGGCGGGCGCGATGCGTCGCATCCGGGATTTTCTCGCGACGCAACGCGGCGTGGAGCGCGCGTGTCTGCACACGCGCGGTTACTGGAAACCGGGCGATCTGAATTACCCGGATCATGACTACGGGAACGATTGAAACCCCTGGGGGCGCGGGCTTCGGGCAGTTTCCGCGGATCACGCCGCGTGGCGAAGCGCCGGCGCGGCGAGCATGTCCCCGGTCGCGGTCACGCGTCCCGCCGCGCCGGCGAGCGCGCCGGGCTCCAGTTCGAGCGCGAGGAAGCGCGCGGGATCGACGGGGCCGGGCATGACGAGATCGCGCGTCGGCGCCGACGAGAAGCCGAAGCGCTCGTAGTAGGGCGCGTCGCCCACGAGGATGACGGCGCAATGGCCGCGCGAGCGCGCGCGGCGCAGGGCCGCGCGAATCAACGCGCCGCCGACGCCGAGCGAACGACGCCTTTCATCGACCGCGAGCGGCCCCAGCATGAGCGCGGGCGCGCCGCCAGCATCGACGCGCCAGAGCCGCACGGTTCCCGCGAGTTCGCCATCGAGCGTCGCGACCAGGGCGAGACCGCGCGCGGGCGCGCGGCCCTCGCGCAGGCGTTCGCTGCTTTTCACGAATCGCTCCGGACCCATCGCGGCGTCGAGAAGAGCATCGCGCGCGTCGATGTCGGCGCGCGTCTCCTCGCGAATTCGCAGGGGCGAGACCGCCAGCGAGGCCACGGACGAACTGGCGGCGCGCGCGCGCGGAAACACGGCAAGGGAAGTCATCGTGGTCACCTCCAGGTGAGCAGGACGACCCTCGCGCCTCTTTCGAGGCCGATCGGGACAGGGGAGAGTTCGTTGGCGCGGACGTCCGTCCGCGCCGGAGGACGCCTCAGATCACGTAGGACTTCAGCGGCGGAAAGCCGTTGAAGCCGACGGCCGAGTACGTCGTCGTGTAGGCGCCCGTGCCCTCGATCAGCACCCTGGCGCCAATCTCGAGGCTCACCGGGAGCATGTAGGGCTCCTTTTCGTAGAGCACATCGACGGAATCGCAGGTGGGGCCCGCGAGCACGCAGGGCTCCAGCTCGTCGCCGTCGAAGGGCGTGCGAATCGGATAGCGAATCATCTCGTCCATGGTCTCGGCGAGGCCGTTGAACTTGCCGATGTCGAGATAGACCCACTTCACGGTGTCGTCCGCCGACATCTTCGAGATCAGAACGACCTCCGCCTCGATGACGCCCGCGTTGCCGACCATGCCGCGTCCCGGTTCGATGATCGTTTCCGGGATCCGGTTGCCGAAATGCTTGCGCAAGGAGCGGAAGATCGTCTGGCCGTAGTTCCTCACCGCTGGAACGTCCTTCAGGTATTTCGTCGGGAAACCGCCGCCGAGGTTGACCATCTGGAGGTGAACGCCCTTCTCCGCGAGATCGCGGAAAATAGCCGCGGAGGCCTTCAGCGCGCCGTCCCACATGCGCGGATTGCGCTGCTGCGAGCCTACGTGGAAGGAAACGCCGTAGGCGACGAGGCCCAGACGGTGGGCGTGCTCCAGCACCGCGCCTGCCATTTCCGGCACGCAGCCGAACTTGCGGGACAGCGGCCATTCGGCGCCGGCGCCGTCGCAGAGGATCCGGCAGAAGACCTTCGAGCCGGGCGCGGCGCGGGCGATCTTCTCGACTTCCGCCTCGCAGTCGACCGCGAAAAGGCGAATGCCGAGCGCGAAGGCGCGCGCGATGTCGCGCTCCTTCTTGATCGTGTTGCCGAAGCTCACGCGATCGGGAGAGCAGCCGGTCGCGAGGACCTGCTCGATCTCCACGACGGAGGCCGTGTCGAAGCAGGAGCCGAGGCGCGCCAGCAGATCGAGCACCTCTGGCGCCGGATTTGCTTTCACCGCGTAGAACACGCGCGTGTCGGGCAAGGCCTTCGCGAAAGTGTCATAGTTCTGACGTACGATATTCAAATCCAGCACCATGCACGGGCCGTCGTCACGGCCTTCGACGCGTCGGGCGCGGAGGAATTCGGCGATACGGGTGTTCATCGTGGCATCCCCTTCGAAGGGCGCGGTCCTCGCGCCAACGGAACTGCTTCGGGGCATGGCGACGGCACGACGCGGCGCGCGATGGAAACGCGTCCGGATCGATAGTCGCCATACATGACCTGAGCCACACCGCCCGGTTGTCCGGACGATGAAATCAGATCGGGTGCGACGCCGTTGGACACAAACCCCGCGTGGCTGACGCCAGCGGTTTTCGTGGCCTTCGTTTGGATGGGATGAGCTCCCGTCCGCACGCCCGGCAAGATAGACAAGCCTCTTCGGTACGCCAGTCTTGGAAATCTGGCAGAGACGAAAAAGCCCGGTCCGTCGTTGCTTTAAGTCGCGTCCCCCGTTTGGCGGGGTTCGCCGGTTCGCTCCGGCTGCCGGTTTTTTCCTGACGGTTAACCGGCCTCTTGTCCGG
>CAISEY010000367.1 GCA_903884435.1 uncultured Hyphomicrobiales bacterium
TCCTCGGCCAGCACCGCACGTTCAATCAGACGTTTGCGGTGGTGTGAAAAATGAGGGGATGGTTGAGCCTACGAAGGACATGCAATCGGTAAAGACGACAGGCTGCTTGTCGAAGTAACCTCGTCGCCGGAAACCGAGCCAAGCAAAAAGTGGGGTGTTGCGTTAAAAACGAATGTGGACACAGGAAGGCTTAGAATTTGGTCAACAAACCTTCGAGAATTACGAACTGGCACAGCTCAGATTTATGTTGGCGTCTCGATTGATCAAAATAAGAAATCGGACAAAGATAAAAAAATTACATTCCATACCGGAGCAGCTTCAATTGTAGAGATTGAATAATTTTCGCAACGAAAATCGATGCAAGCAAGCAAAAATCGAGCCGACGGACCGTTTCGCGGCCATAACCATGGATGCAAAAGCGGTCGTGAAAATGTGTGTTTATCTCGCAGCGCTCGGAATAAAAAAGAGATGTATCAGTCTGACCTCCTCTCCCTCCGCGGCCACGCCGCCAACCTCGTGATCGCCGACGGCCCGGTCCGTGACGGCGGCGCGCGCCCGTGCGAGGAACACGCGTTGCGCTCGGCTCTCCTCGATGTTTCGGGCGACGCCGGCAATCTCGGACTCCTGCGCCGTTTCGCCGTCCGTCACGATCTCGTCCGCGGCGAATACGCGGCGCTGCACCAGCTCTTCGAAGCGATCGCATTGGCCTGTCGCGGACGCTTTTCCGCCTTCATCACGCCCGACGTGGCGCCGGAAGCCGCGGAGACTTCCGCCAGCGAGGCGCCCGGAGCCTCCGCCCAGTATGGCGGCGTTCGTCAGGTCGGCCCCTGGGGCGAAGCCAAAAAGGCCCCGCCTCCGCCCCCTCCGCCGCCGCCTCCTCCGCCGCCGCGGCAGCAATCCCGGCCCTCGTCGTCGTCAGAGACCCATCCCGAAGGATCGCTGGCGCCAGGCTCGCCCGCCGCCCAGGCCCACACGCGCGAGGAAGCCGCCCGGCTCGGCGTGCCGTTTTGCGAAGTCTGCGAGAAGGCCCGTCTCGCGCGGGGCGGATAAAGCCGATGCCATCCTCCCTCTTCTGCCTGATCGACTGCGCGACGGACAAACAGCTCCACCCCCTCGTCAAGGCGCACCCCGGCGCGTCCTGCCTCTACGCCGGCGAGGTGCATCCCGATCTCGCCCCCGCCGCGCCCTATATCGTCGAGCTTCGCGACGGCGATCCCCTGTTGCGCGCCTGGCGGACGCAGGGCCGGGGCAAGAACTGGGGCGTTTTTTGCGAATCCGCCCTGCCCCTGTCGCTGGTGCGGTTCCATTTCCGGCATTTTTTGCAGGCGCGGTTGCCGGACAAGCGGATCGTCGAGTTCCGCTTTTACGACCCCAGGGTGTTCCGGGTCTATTTCCCCACCTGCTCGCCCGACGAACTGGTGCGCTGGTTCGACGGGCTCCAGCGATTTCTGGTCGAGGACGAAAGCGGCGAGGGAACCCTCGAATATACTCTCCTCGCCGGCAGGCTCGACGCGCGACCGGTGAGATTCCCGACGTCCGGCTGAAACGGGCCCGCCAAATCAACCATGATGGCCGATCGACGTGCGCTGGCGCACATTGGAAACGGCGCCCGTCTTGCAAGATGTCCGGTGACAGACTATTGTTAAGAAGTTCCTGGACCAGCGTTAAGCATTGTGGTCCGGATCGCGCGGGAAACGGCGGGATGAAACAGCTTTCGTCATGGGCGATCGGCACCTAGACCGCGATAGCCATCGTGGTCGCGCCGGGCGGCGCTTTCGCGGACAAGCGCGTGGCGCTCGTCGTCGGCAACGCCAAGTACACCAAGATCAACCAGCTCGAAAATCCGCTGAACGACGCTCCTGACTTCGCGGAAGCCCTGCGCAAGATCGGCTTCGAGGTCATCATGCGGACCGACGCCGACAAGGGCAATTTCGACCGCGCCCTGTCGGAATTCGCCCGCAAGGCCACGGGTTCCGACGCCGCCCTGTTCTATTACGCCGGTCACGGCATCCAGTACCAGAAGCAGAATTACCTGCTGCCCGTGGACATCGAGGTCGAGGATTACAACGACGTCGAATTCTCCGCGATCAGCGTCGGGCGCGTGATGGACGCGCTGTCGCGTTCGCAGGGCGTCAAGATCGTCGTGCTCGACTCCTGCCGCGACAATCCGCTGGACAAGCAGCTTTCCGCCCGCACCCGCGGCGTCGCCGGCGCGACCCGCGGCCTCGCCCGTCTCGACCGCACGGAGGGCATGGTGGTCGCCTACGCGACCTCGCCCGACCAGGTGGCGCAGGACGGCACCGGCCGCAACAGCCCGTTCACCGAATCCCTGATCCGCCGCATGGAGGAGCCGGGCATCGAGGTCACGACCCTGTTCCGCCGCGTCGCGCAGGACGTGTTCGAGAAAACCGGCGGCAAGCAACGGCCGGAATACACCACGTCGCTGCTGACGGATTATTTCCTCAACCTCGCGGACTCCGATTCGCTGGTCTGGGGCCGTATCCGCGACTCCAGCGATCCCGCCGAGTTCCGGGAGTTCATCAAGAAATATCCGGCGTCTCCCTTCGCGCGCGAGGCGCAATTCCGCATTGATCTGTTCGACAGGCTGCGCCGCGACGAGGAAGAGCGCAAGCGGCTGGAACAGGAGCGCGTCGCCAAGAGCAACGAGAACAATCTGATCAAGCAACTCGAGGAGGAGCGCGCCGCGCTCGCCGCCGAACGGCTTGAGTTCGAGCGCCGCGAGGCCGCGCGCCGCCGCGAGGAACAGGAAGCCGCGCAGAAGCGCGACGCCGAACGTCTGGCGCTTGTCTCGAGGGACGAGGCCGACAAGCTCGCGCGGAAACAGGCCGAGGACGCGAAACGGGAGGCGGACCGTCTCGCCCGCGAGCAGGCGGAAGCCGCGACGCGCGACGCGGACCGCCTCGCCGCCGAGAAGCGCGAGGCCGAAAAATCCACGATGGCCCAGCGCGAAGCCGCCCGCAAGGAGGCCGAGCGTCAGGCGCTCGAGAAGAAGGCGGAAGCCGACCGCCTCGCCCGCGAACAGGCGGAAGCCGCCAAACGCGAGGTCGAGCGCCTCGCCGCCGAAAAGCGCGAGGCCGCGCGGATCGCCGCGATGAAGGACGAGGAGGCCCGCAAGGAAGCCCAGCGCGTCGCCGACGCGAAGCGCGAGGCCGAACGCGTCGCCGCCGCCGAACGCGAGGCAGCCCGCAAGGAAGTGGAACGCGTGCTGGCCGAGAAAAAGGCCGACGCCGACCGCCTCGCCCGCGAGCAGGCCGAGGCCGCCAAACGCGAGGCCGATCGCCTCGTCGCCGAGAAAAAGGCCGAGCAGGAGCGGTTCCGCGTCGCCGCGCTGCAAGAGGCGGAAACGAAGAAGCAGCAGGCCGAGGCCGAGAAACGCGCCTGCGCCGCCGACGCGGACGCCCTCAGGAAGGCCGGCGCGAAGGATATCGCGGCCCTGCGCGACGCCATGCAGGGCATGACGTGCGACAAGGTGCGCGTCGAAGCCTCCGGCCGCGTCGCGAAGCTCGAGGACGACGCGCGCAAGATGGAGCTCGTCTGCGCCGCCGAGTCCGACAAGGTCACCGTCGCCAAGACCGCTGGCGCCGAAGCGCTGACGAAACTCGGCGCGCTGCAAAAGACGCTGGCTTGCGAAACTCTTCGTCCCGTGGTCGCCGACGCAATTCGCGAACTCAATGCTCTCGCGCCGAAAGTCGCCGAGATCGACGCGAAGGCCGGCATTGTCGCCGCCCAGACCGAGTTGAAGCGCCTTGGCTGCTACGTGGGCAACGTCAACGGCAACCTCAACAATGGCACCAAAACAGCCACGGCCAGGTTCCTGACCGCGATCCGGGCCACCGTTCGCGACGTGAAATACGACAATGATTTTCTCGATCAGTTGAGGAAGCAGGATGGCGTGATCTGCGCGCCCGAGCCCGCGCCACAGATGGTCAAGCGCACGCCGTCGAAGATCGACGACGAGGAAGACGACGAACCCGCCAGCAGGCCTCGCAACAAGGCCGTCGCGAAGCCGCCCGTCAAGAATGTTCACGCGGCTCCGGTCGAGAAGCCCGTGACCCGCGTCGAACGCGCGCCCCCGCCCAAGGTGCCTCCGCCGGCGCCGGTTGCTTCCGCCGCGGCTGCGAAGCCCGCGGCGCCCTCGGTGCGCGTGCCGATTGGCGTGGGCTACTGATCTGGCCTCGTCTCCCCGCGCGCACCGCCGGGAGCCGTGACGCGCCATGCGCCCGGATGGCGGGGCGTCGCCGCGCGAATTCCGGAGCGTGACCGCGAAGCTTCGACCCGCGCGCTTTCGACGATCTTTCAGTAACTTTGCGCGATTGCGCGCAGTCTCGTGACGATGGCGGGCGGCATTTTGTAAATACGCGCGATCAGCGCCTGCAATTCCTCGCCTCGCTTCGGCTTGTCGACCTGCATTTGCGAGCGCGCCGCCTCCGCGAGAAATTCCGGATCGCGGAACGTGGCCATCATCGCCGCGCGCAGCGCCGCCGCACGGTCGGACGGGATGTCCGGCGGAGCGAGGAAAGGACGGCCCGCCGCGAGCGAACCATAGGCGGCCTCGAACAATTGCCGGTCGGCTTCGGTCTTCACGAGATCGGGACCGAAGGGGACGCCGGCGAGGTAGGCCTCTTTCTCCGGGCCATATTGCAGCAGCACGCGGATTTTGCCGTCGCGCAGCCAGTCGGCCCTGGTCGAGACGAGCGACGACCAGAACGTCATGCCGTAGCCATCGAGTTCGCCGCGCTCCATCGCGAGATAGGCCTCGTTCTGGCCGGGATAGCCGGTAATGATCCTGAGCTTCAGCCCCAGCAATTCATTGAGCAGCCGCGCGAAGAAACTCGGCGTCGAATTCGCGCCCGAGGAGCCCACGGTCATCTCGATCCGCCGCGCGTCGTCGAGCGAGCGGATCGCGGACGCGTGCCAGGCGAACAGGGTTCCCGTCTCGACCGAGGGCGTCCCGAGCCAGGTGATCCGCGTCGGGTCGTAATCGGCCTCTTTCGTCCCAAACAGGGGTTCAAACGGCGTGTTGTTTTGCACGCCGCCGATGGTCAGCCCGTCGCGCGGCGCCACTTTCGCGATGAAACTCGTGCCGACAATGCCGCCGGCGCCTGGCATGTAACGGATGACGACGGACGGATTGCCCGGGATATGTTTGCCGAGATAACGCGCCACCGCGCGCGACACCGTGTCGTAGCCGCCGCCCGGCGCGGAACTGACGACCATCGACACCGTCTTGCCGCGATAGAAGTCCTCGACGGTTTCGCCGCGCGCCGCGGTGGCGGCGAACGCGACGAACAGCCATG
The DNA here is from genome assembly GCA_903884435.1 of uncultured Hyphomicrobiales bacterium. Taxonomy (GTDB): domain Bacteria; phylum Pseudomonadota; class Alphaproteobacteria; order Rhizobiales; family Beijerinckiaceae; genus Terripilifer. The sequence goes on from CAISEY010000367.1 coordinate 5,319, forward strand.
GCAACGCGCGTTGGCGCCACATGCGCTTTCCTCCCCGGTTGTCTCTGGCGCGGCGGCGTTCCGCTCGCGCCGGTCTATTTCGAGCGCATCGGTTCGATGATTTCTTCCGCGACGCGCCGCGTGTCCGCGACGGTCGGAAAATACTTCAGCAACAGCAATTCGATGCCCATGTCGCGATAGCGGCGCATCTGGTCCAGCACGTCCTTCGGACGCCCGACGCCGCCCGCCTTCATGGGCGGCGCGAGGCGCGACTGGATGAGGCGCGTGTCGGAGCCCGGCTCGAATTCCAGCAGCCGCCGCCAGGTGTCCTCCATCGCCGCGTCCTTGCTGTCGCCAAAGGCGATCAGCGGATTGAAACCGAAGCGCACCTTGCGCCCATGCCGCGCCGCGCGCGCCGACACGTCGTCCATCTTGCGCCGCAGGGCCGCCTCGACCTCGTTCACGTCGACGACGGTCTTGGGATAATCGACGAACCACCAGTCGGCGGTCTCCGCCACCATGTCGACGCCCGGATCGGTGCGCGCGGCGGTGAAAATGTCCGGCGGCGTCTTCGTGGCCGGCTTCAACTGCAATTCGGTTCCGTCGATCTTGTAGAAACGTCCGTCGTATGAAAACGGCGTTTGCGTCCACAATCCCCGCAGGATGTCGATGAACTCCTTCGCGCGCGCGTAACGCGCCCTGTCGTCCTCCAGCAGAACCTCGCCGCCGAACATGCGGAACTCGCGCTCGTTCCAGCCGGTGACGATGTTGATGGCCATGCGGCCGGGACACACGCGGTCGAGAGAGGCGCCGAGTTTGGCGACCATGGCGGGATGCAACAATCCCGGATGGATCGCGATCATGTTGCGAACGCGCTTCGTTTGCGCGCCGATGGCGCTCGCCATCACCCAGGCCGCGATGTCGGGTCCGAGGTGACGCTCGGCGAAAAGAATGATGTCGAAGCCGACGCGGTCGGCTTCCAGCAAAACGTCATGGCCAAGCGTGTATTGCTTGTCGACCGCGAGGTCCGGCAGCGGCGACATGGCCGCGTCGCGCGATTCCGCGAGTTCGCGGGAGCCGGCGAGCGCGTTGGGTTGAGTGACGTAAAGACCGAACTGCATGGATGTCTCGTCTCCCCGCGCCACCTTGTTCCGACGGGAAGTCTAGCGCTTCGCGAGTGAAACGCCAGTGGCCGCCTGCCGGACCGCGATCGGACCTCGGGAACGTCCGGACACGCCGGCGAGCCGTTGACCACGCGCCCCACGCGCGGGCTCAGTAGCACACCCCCGGCCCGCGCCGCGTCTCGCCCGCCATCGACTCGACAAAGACGGCGATGTCGCGCGCGAGCCGCGCCCGGTCCGCCACCGCGAGCGGCGCGTCGCCAAGGGCGCCGATCCATCGCTCGAACGTGTCGGGCGGTGCGCCGCGCGTGTCGTCGCGCCTGCGCAGGTCGATGAAGGCCGCGAGTTCCGCCAGCTTTTCGCGTTCGTAGCGCCCGTGAAGATAATCGAGGAAATCCTCCTCGATCAGCCGCGCGCTCAGGGCGGGAACGAAGAGCCCGCCGCAGCCGCAGCCCGCGTCGTGGCTGGCGTTGAGCCCGCGCAGCCAGAGCGCCCCGAGTTCGGCGAGATCGGGCGTTGCGTCGTCGGGAGCCGGCGGGCGCAACAGGGCCATGGCTCAGCTCGCCTTCAGGTCCGGCGTCGCTTTCAGCGCGGCGCGCAGCGCGCCTGTCGCGGCGGCGTCGATCTCGCCCTTCGCGCCGACGGCGACGCCATAGGCGATCCGCGCCGAGGCCGCGGTCACGTAACCTTCCGCGACATCGCGCGCCACGCGCTCCGGCTCCCGGTCGACCGGCGGACCGAAGCCGCCGCCGCCGCCGGAGAGGTGATGAATCTGGTCGCCGGGCTTGAGCCTTTGCGTGAACACCTTGGCGTTCGGCAGATTGTCGATGAGCTTGCCGTCGAGGCGCAGGTTCACCTTGTTGCCGAAGCCCGCGTGGCCGCCCTCGAGGCCCCACGGCGCGCAATGCGCGCGATCGATCTGCGTGTTGACGGTGATCGGCATCCGCGCCTCGACGATGCGGTGAATTCCGAGCCCGCCGCGCCAGCGGCCCGGCCCGCCGGAATCCTCGCGCAGCGCCACCTGACGCACGATGACGCCGAACTTCGACTCGACCTGCTCGATGGGCGAATTGTGCGTGTCGCCGTCGTTGAGGCAGACCGTGGCGCTCATGCCGTCCTCGGACTTTTTCGCGCCCCAGCCGCCGCCGAGCGGGCCCATGTTGCCGATCATGAAGCGCCCGTCCTTCGGCGAGATGCCCCACATGTTGATGGTCATCAGGTCGGCGTGATGCCCGGCGATGACTTCGTCCGAGATCGCCGGCGCCAGCGCCTTGAACACGCTGTCGACGATGGTCATCGGATAGCACATCCATTGCCGCATGGCGGCGGGACGCACGGCGCTGACGACCGTGCCCGGCAGCAGCTTCACCTTCAGCGACCGGAACGAGCCCTGGTTGATCGGATAATCCGTCGGCGAGGTCAGGCACTTGTAGGCGACCTCGGCGCAGGCGTAGCCGGTCGTCTCGCCGGAATTGTAGAAGCCGCGCACCTGCTTGCTGACCTCGGTGAGATCGATGGTCGCCTCGTCGCCGGCGATGATGACGCGCACCTTGATCGGCACGCGCTGGCCGATATCGACGCCGTCGTCGTCCATGAAGGCTTCCGCCTCGTAGGTTCCGTCGGGAATGCGGCGCGTGCGCTCGCGGGCGCGCGCTTCCGACTGGTCCATGATCGCGGCGATGGCCGCGAGAGTCTCCTCGCGGCCGTAGCGGTCGAGCAATTCGACATAGCGGCGCTCGCCCGTCTTCACCGCGGTGATCTGCGCGCGCAGGTCGCCCATGGCGCGGTCGGGAATGCGCACGTTCATCTTGATGATCTCGACGAGATCCTCGTTGACGACGCCGGCGTTCTGGTAGCGCATGATGGGGATTTGAATCCCCTCGGAATAGATGTCCGTCGTCACGCCGCCGAGCGAGCCGCCCACGTCCTGCCAGTGCGCCATGCAGCAGGTGAAGCCGGCGAGCGCGCCCTGGTGAAACACCGGCATGGTGAAGGTGAAATGATTGAGGTGGCTGCCCGTCAGATAGGAATCATTGGTGACGTAGATGTCGCCCGGCTTCATTTTGTCGACGCCGAAATGCTCGATCTTGCGCTTCACGGTCTGCGACATGCCGCGAATGAACATCGGCAATCCAAGACCGATGGACACCGTGTCGCCCGCCGGCGTGAAGAGCCCGACGGTGAAGTCGAGCGCCTCGTAGATGATCATGTTGTAGGCGGTGCGCATGAGATTGGTCTTCATCTCCTCCGTCACCGCGAGCACGCCGTTGCGGATGATCGCGGTGAGCACCGCGTCGGCGGAACCGGAAGATTTCGTGGCGGGCGTGGACATTAGCGGCTCCGTCCGATCGTGATCACGAGATTGCCGAAGTCGTCGACCTCGAGCGCGTCGCCGGGCAGGACGACGGTGGTGGAAGCGTGTTCCTCGACGAGCGCGGGCCCCTCGATCCGGTTGCCCGCGAGCAAGGCCTCGCGCGCGAAAATGGGGGTCGCGACGGCCTTGCCGAGTTCCGTGAACCAGACGTCGCGCGGTCGAAGACGCGCGGCCTCCGGCGGCGGCGCCGCGCCGCGCGCGATTTTCGCGAGCGCGGGCTTTTTCATCACGCCGGTCACGGTCGTTCGCAGGCTGACGATTTCCGCGTGTTCGTTCGGCGCGCAGGTCCCGTACCGCAATTGATGCACGTCGTCGAAGCGCTTCTTGATCGCGCCGCGGTCCTCATTTTCGAACAGCGAGTTCGACAGCTCAATGGTGACGGAATGTTCCTGGCCGACGTAGCGCATGTCGGCGGCGCGCGTGACGACCACGTCGGCGGTCGCGACGTCGCTGCCCTCGAGGGCCTTCACGCCCTCCGCGACCATGCCCGCGTAGATCGTCTCGATCTCCTTGAAGGAGGCCTCGGCGAGACGCATCGGCGCGGTGCGCACGTAGTCGTAACGCAAATCCGAGAACAACATGCCGAAAGCGCAGAAATGGCCGGGCGAGCGCGGCACGATGACCTTTGGCGTGCCGATTTCACGCGCCACCGCGGAGGCGTGCAGCGGCCCGGCCCCGCCATAGGCGATCAGCGGAAAGGCCGCGGCGTCGAGCCCGCGCTCGGTCGAAACGCCCTTCACCGCGTAGGACATCGCCGTCGCGGCGATGCGCAGAATGCCTTCCGCCGCGGCGATGGCGGAAATGCCGAGCGGGCCCGCGACGCGCTTCGTCACCGCGCGCTCCGCGGCGGCGACGTCGAGCTTCATCTCGCCGCCCAGAAAACGGGCGGGATCGAGCCGTCCGAGCAGCAGGTTCGCGTCCGTGACGGTGGGCTCCTCGCCGCCAAGTCCGTAACAGGCGGGCCCCGGCGAGGCGCCGGCGCTTTGCGGACCGACGCCGAGCGCGCCGCCGTCGTCGACCCGCGCGATGGAGCCGCCGCCGGTGCCGACCTCAAAGATGTCGATCATGCTGATCTGCACGGACAGCGCTTCATTGTAGCCGCCGACGAGGGCCGCGCCCGTCGTCAGCGCGTCGCCGCGATAGATGACGCCGGCCTTCGCCGTCGTGCCGCCCATGTCGAAGCCGATGGCGTCCTCGAGGCCAAGCGCGTTGCACAGGGCGCGCGCGCCGATGACGCCGGCGGCGGGGCCGGATTCCAGCATGCGGATACATTGCGTCTTCGCCTGCGCGGATTCGTAGAGGCCGCCCGAGCTCTGCACGAGCAGGAACGAACCCTTGAAGCCGCCCTTGACGAGATGATCGTCGATGCCGGTCACGTAGTCACGCACGCGCGGACCGACGAAGGCGTTGGCGACCACCGTCGAACAGCGCTCGAACTCGCGATATTCCTGGCTCAGTTCGTTGGAGCAGGAGACGAAGGCCGTCGGCAGCCTTTGCCGCACGATGGCGCGCACGCGCTCCTCGTGCGAATTGTTGCGGTAGGAATGCAGCAGGATGATCGCCACGGCCTCGATGCCGAGCGCCACGAGTTCGTCGCAGATTTCATGAACGCCGGCCTCGTCGAGCGGCGTGTCCACCTCGCCCTCGGCGGTGAGCCGCTCGTCGACCTCGTAGCGCAGCGAGCGCTTCACCAGCGGCACGTGCTTGCGGAAAAACAGGTTGTAGGCGTCGGGCCGGTTGATGCGGCCGATTTCGTAGATGTCGCGAAACCCCTTCGTGATCAGCAACGCGGTTTTCGCGCCGGTGCGCTCCAGCATGGTGTTGATGACGATGGTGGACCCATGCAGGAAAATATCGGCTTCGGAAAAACCGACGCCCGCCTTCCCGACGCCATGGCTGATGCCCTCGACAAGACTGTGCGGCGTCGATAGCGACTTGCCGTAAAAAAGCTCGCCCGTGTCCTCGCGAAACGCCGCGACATCGGTGAACGTGCCGCCAATATCCGCCGCGAGCCGCGTGCCCAGCAACGCCGCGCTCTTCCCCGATGCTTTTCCCGCCATGCGCCTGAATTCCTCTCCGGATCAGGCGCTCTTTTGGCGGGAAGGCTCCCGTGTGTCCAGCCCCGCCATCACCGCAGAAAAGCGTCGATGGCGCGCGCCGCGTCGCCGTCGCGCGTGACCTTCTTCACGAAGGCGTCGGACGGCAGGCCTTCCAGCTTTCCGGGCTCGATCCCGTCGCGCAGCGCCTGCATGGTTTTGCGCACGGCCTCGGCCGCCGCCATGATGGGCGCGTGCCCCTGCAACGCCACCGGCACGCCGCGGGACGAGAGAAAATCCCGGTCGGCGATTTCCGGCGTCAGCGTGCCCAGCACGAGCGGCAGCGGGGTCGCGGCGCGCAGGGCGTCGACCTCGGCGCGCGTGCGGGCGCCCGCGATGAACACGCCATCGACGCCCGTCGCCGAATAGGCGCGCACGCGCTCCAGCGTGTCCGCGAGCCCGGTCATCGCGATCGCGCCGGTGCGGGCGAGGATCACGAGGTCCGGATCCTCGCGCGCCGCGACCGCCGCCTTCATCTTGCCGACGCCCTCGGCGATGGAGACGGGCCGCGCCTTGTCCTCGCCGAAGGCGCGCGGCAACAACGTATCCTCGATGGTCATCGCGGCGATGCCGGCGGTCTCGAGCTCCTGAACCGTGCGCATGACGTTCAGCGCGTTGCCATAGCCATGATCGGCGTCGGCGATCACCGGCAATTCGACCGCCCGGTTGATCCGCAAGGCCTGCGCGGCGAATTCCGTCAGAGTCAGCAGAATCAGGTCCGGGGCGCCGAGCACGGTCATCGACGCCGTGGAGCCCGCGTACATGCCGAGTTCGAAGCCGATGTCCGCGGCGATTCGCGCCGACACCGGATCGAACACCGAGGCCGGGAAGACGCAGGTCTTTCCCGCGAGAAGCGCGCGCATGCGTTGGCGGCGCGAAGTCCAGTTCATGGCGAGTGTCCCCTTGTTTCGCGCGGCAGCATAGAGCGCGCCGGCGTGCGATCAAGCCGGAGGTTGTGTTTCGCGCGCGGGATTGCGAAAATACGCCATGGGCGGACGTCGGGCCGCCCTCGCGCCCCGCCGGGAGAGAAACATGCCGTTCGCAGTCGCCGTCGATATCGGCGGGACATTCACCGATCTCGTCGCCTACGATCACGACACCCATCAGGTCGTCTACACCAAGGCTCCCACCACCTACGGCAATTTCGTCGATGGCATCGTCGAATGTTTCGGCAAGGCCGGCGTGCGCCCGGACCAGTCGAACTTTCTCAATCACGGCACGACGCTCGTCATCAATTCGCTGATCCAGCGCAAGGGCGCGAAGGCCGCGCTGGTGACGACGAAGGGTTTCCGCGACGTGCTTGAAATCGCCCGCGGCAACCGGCCCGATCCCTTCGATCTGCACTATCGCCGCGACGAACCGCTGATCCCCCGCGAATTGCGCTTCGAGGTCGTCGAACGCATCGGCAGCAAGGGCGACATCGTGACGCCGCTCGACACGGCGGGGCTCGGGGCCCTCGCCGCGCGGCTGAAGGCGCTGGGCGTCGAGGCCGTGGCGATTTTCTTCATGAACTCCTACGCCAATCCCGAGCACGAGGCGCGCGCCGCCGAAATCCTGCGCGAACTGATGCCGGAAGCCTATGTCACCCGCGGCACGGAACTGACGCGCGAATGGTATGAATACGAGCGCGCCTCGACGGTCGCCGCCAATTCCTTCGTCGGACCGCAGGTCAACACGTACATCCGCGCGCTCGAGGCCGATCTCGAGAAGCAGGGCTTCTCCGGCTCCCTCTTCATGATGGGCTCCAACGGCGGCCTGCTCTCGGTCGACCGCACCTGCCGCCAGCCCATCGCGCTCGTCGAATCCGGCCCCATCGGCGGCTGCATCGGCGCCGGCGCCTATGGCGAGGCGCTGGGCCTCAGGAACATCATCGCCTTCGACATGGGCGGCACGACGGCGAAATGCGCCCTCGTCGAGGATGGCCGCTTCTCCGTCGAATCCATCTATTACGCGGGCGGCTACGTGAAGGGCTTCCCGATCAAGCAGCCCGTGATCGACATCGTGGAGGTGGGCTCGGGCGGCGGCTCGATCGCCTGGCTCGATCCGCAGAACCGCCTGCACGTCGGCCCGCAGAGCGCGGGATCGACTCCCGGGCCGGTTTGTTATGGCCGCGGCGGAACCGAACCGACCGTGACCGACGCCAATCTCGTGCTCGGACGCCTCAACCCGGCGCGTTTTCTGGGCGGCGAACTGACGCTCGACTTGAAGGGAGCCGAGGCCGCCATCGGCAGGATCGCGGATCGTCTCGGCTACGCCGGCGACAACGGCCTTGTCCAGATGGCCGAGGGCGTTCTCGCCGTCTCCACGGTCGTCATGGGCGGCGCGATCAAGCAGATTTCCGTCGAGCACGGCCTCGATCCGCGCGATTTCGTGCTGTTTTGCTATGGCGGCGGCGGGCCGCTGCACGGTAGCGCGCTGGCGCGCGAACTGTCGATCCCGACCGTCGTCATCCCGCCGGAACCCGGCAATTTCTCGGCGATCGGAATGTTGCTCGCCGACGCGCGGCTCGACGCGTCGAAGACCTTCACCGGACGCCTTGGCGACGACGAGGTGGCGGCCGTGCGAAACATTTTCGCGGAGATGGAAACGGAGGCGCGCGCCGCCCTCGCCGCGGAATTCGGCGCGGCGGAAGTCTTCTTCGAGCACCACCTCGAAATGCGCTACGTCGGCCAGCGTCACAACATCAAGACGCCGATCGACTCGTTGCGCGACGTCGCGGCGATCCGCGCCGCGTTCGACCGCGACTACAAGCGCCGTTACGGTCACGCCGACCCGAAGGCGCCCGCGGAAATCCAGGCGGTGCATCTCTCGGCCTTCGCGCGCCAGCGCCGGCCCGATCTCTCGCGTCTGCCCCGCGCGGGCGGCGAGCCCGCGCCAACGACGACCCGCGAGGTGTTTTTCGCCAGCGCCGGCGGCCACGTCGACGCGACGGTCTACGACCGCGACAGCCTCGCGCCCGGCTTCAGGGCCGACGGCCCCGCGCTGATCGAGGAATATGGCTCGACGACGCTCGTCTGGCCCGGCGACACGTTTGAAATCGGCGCGTTGCGGGAAATTCGCATTTCGATCGCGGGGGGCTGAATCGTGGAAGACCTTCGCCTCGCCCCCGGAGCCCCGAAAATCGATCCAATCACGCTCGAGGTCATCCGCCACGGCCTCGTGTCGATCACCAACCAGATCGACGCCAACATCAAGCGGACGGCGTTCAGCCCCTATATTTATGAATACAACGATTTCGCCGTGGGCCTCGCGGACGCCGACGGCTTGCTGGTGGCGCAATGCACCGGGGGAATGCCGCCCTTCGTGGCGGATTCCGTCGGCATGGCGGTGCGCGACGGGTTGAAGATTTACGGCAAGGACCGCCTGTTTCATGGCGACGTCGTGCTGTGCAATCACGCGGCGGTTCAGGGCCAGCACCTCAACAACACCGTCATGTACACACCCGTTCACGCGGACGGCGGCGCGGGCGAACTCATCGGCTTTTTCGCGATCAACGTCCACTGGATCGACGTCGGCGGCTCCGCGCCCCGCTCGACCGACATCTTCATGGAGGGCCTGCAACTCCGCTCGATCAAGCTGTGGTCGCGCGGCGAGGCCATCGAGGAAGTCTATCGCATCATCGAGAACAACACGCGGCTGCCCGCGCAATTGCTCGGCGACATCGCCGCCCAGCTCGCCGGGTGCCTGCTCGGGCGCGACCTGACGCAGCGCCTCGTCGACCGCTACGGCGTGCCGACTTTCCATCGCGCGGTGTCGCTCATCCTCGACCAGTCCGAGGCGGCGGCGCGCGCCGTCATCCGCGCCATGCCGGACGGCGTCTACGAACACGAAACCTTCCTCGACAACGACCGCTCCGGCGACACGCCCCTGCCCATTCGCGTCAAGGTCGTCGTCGCCGGCGACGAACTCACGGTCGACTACACCGGCATCGCCGATCAGGTGAAGGGGCCCATCAACTCCGGCTGGTACGGCGGCGGTCAGACGACCGCGCGCGTCGCCTTCAAATATATTCTTGGCGCCGGAGAAATGGCCAACGAAGGGACGTTCCGTCCGCTGAAACTCGTCTTGCCCGAAGGCAAGATTCTCAGCGCGGATCCAACCGCGCCCATGGGCAATTACTCGACGCCGTTTCCGACGGTCATCGACGCCGTCATCAAGGCGCTGGAGAAGGCGCTGCCCGCGCGGGTGCCCGGCGGACATTTCGGCACCCATTCCGGCGTGCGCTTCTTCGGCAAGAAGCCCGACGGACAATATTTCGACAGCCACGATTCCGGCCATGGCGGCTGGGGCGCCTGCGCCACCCATGACGGCGCGGGGCCATTCCGCACCATGGCGCATGGCGACACGCGGATCATCCCGCTCGAGTTGCAGGAAAGCTCCCTGCCCGTGCGCATCGAGGAATTTTCGTTGCGCGCCGATTCCGGCGGCGCCGGAAAATTCCGCGGCGGCATGGGCTTTCGCAAGGTCTACCGGATGCTTGGCTCCTGCCAGTTGCAGACCAATCTCGACCGCACGAAATTTCCGCCCTGGGGAACCAATGGCGGCGGGGAAGGCCGTCCCGGCCGCTTCTCCATTCTGCGCGCGGCGACCGGCGAAACGCGGCCCGTGGGCAAGGAAAAGGGCCTCGATCTCGCGCCGGGCGATCTCGTCACCGTGGAGACCGGCGGCGGCGGCGGCTGGGGCGATCCGGCGGAGCGCGCGCTCGCCGCCATCCAGCGCGACCTCGACGCCGGCTACGTCACGCCGGAGGCGGCGAAGGCCGATTACGGGATCGAAATCGACGCGCGGGGCGTCGGGCGCAAAAAGCCTTGAAGGAGAAACCGCGCATGAGACCGGCCGCGCGACTTTCGATCGCCATCGTCGCGGCGATGGCCCGCGCGCCCGCCACCGCGCAAACCGTCGAGGAATTTTTCCGCGGACGCACGATCACCCTGATCGTCGGCACCGGCGAAAACGCCGGCGCCGTGGAGGCCTATCCGCGCGCCCTCGCGCAGGTGATGAAAAAATACCTGCCGGGCTCGCCGACCATGATCGTCTCCAACATGCCTGGCGCCGGCGGCATCAAGGCCGCGAACTACATTCATTCCATCGCGCCGCGAGATGGCACGGTCTGGGGCTTCATCACCCGCGGCTTTCTGCTCGCGCCGATGCTGAAAATTCCGCAGGCGAATTTCGATCCGTCCGGATTCAACTGGATCGGATCGGCGGCCCGCACCGTGTCGGTGGGCATAGCGTGGAAGGATTCGACGCCGGTCCGCTCCATTCAGGACGCGATGAAGACGCCGATGGTGATCGGCGCCACGAGCGCCGGCCAGGACACGGCGGTCTTCCCGAACGCGCTCAACAAGTTTATCGGCACGAAGTTCAAGGTCGTCACCGGATACGCCAGCGTCGGCGAGGTCGATTACGCCATCGAGAAGGGCGAGGTGCAGGGCAAGGTGGGCTTCACCTGGGCCGCGCTCAACAGCGGCCGGCAACTGCAATGGCTGAGGGACGACAAGGTTTCCGTGCTGGTGCAGCTTGGCGTCGAAAAGGCGCCGAACGTGCCCGCGAGCGTGCCGCTCGCCCTCGACCTCGCGACGACGCCCGCCGACCGTCAGGCGCTCGAGGTCATCGCCGCGCCATCGGCCACCGGCTTTCCCGCCTTCATGGGCCCCGGCGTGCCGAAGGACCGCGTCGACGCCATTCGCCTCGCGTGGACGAAGGCGCTGCAAGACCCGGAATTCATCGACATCGTGCGCCGCCAGGGTCTGGACGTCGATCCGGTTCCGGGCGAGGAACTCGCGAAAATCGTGCGCGGAATCTACGCCTTGCCGCGCGAGGCCGTCGATCTCGCGCGCACGGTGATGCCGCGACAATGACGGGCGCGAACCCGGCCCGCCCCCGCGACCGTTGTCCCGCTCAACGCCTCATGAGCTTGCGCACGGCCGCGACAACCTTCTCCGCGTCGGGCGTCACGGCTTTTTCCAGCGTCGGCGCGTAGCCAACCGGCGCGGACGGGCGCGCGACGCGAACAGGCGGGGCCTTCAACGCGTGCAGCGCCTGTTCCGCGACGAGCGTGATGATCTCCGACGCGATGGAGCAGGTCGCGACCGCTTCCTCGACCACGACGAGCCGTCCCGTCTTTTCCACCGAGGCCAGGATCGTCGCGATGTCGAGCGGCACGATGGTGCGCGGATCGACGATTTCGATCTCGACGCCCTCTTTCCCGAGCGCCTCCGCCGCCGCGAGCGACTCGCGCACCATCAGCGAGGTCGCCACAACCGTCACGTCGCGGCCCGCGCGCTTCACGTCGGCCTTGCCGAAGGGGATCGCGAAATCGCCATCCGGCGTCTCGCCTTCCCATTGCAGCAACTTCGTGTGCGTGAGGAACAGCGTCGGATTGTCGCTCCGGATCGCCGTGCGCAACAGGCCCTGCGCGTCGGCCGGCGTCGATGGCAGCACGAGTTCGAGGCCGGGCGCGTTGGCGAACATCGCCTGCGGACTCTGGCTGTGCTGCGCCGCGCCGCCGCCGCGCACGCCGCAATACATGTGGAACACAAGCGGCGCCTTCAACTGTCCGTTGGACATGAAGCGCACGTTGCCGGTTTCGTTGATCATCTGGTTCCACGCCTCGAAGGCGAAGCTCGACGTGCCGAAATTGACGAAGGGCCGCATCCCCGCCACGGCCGCGCCGGTGGCGAGCGAGGCGACGACGCTTTCCGACGTTGGCGGGTCGCTCAGGCGATCGCCGTATTTCTCGAAGAACATCTTCTCCTGCTCGGGCGGCAGGCCACGATCCATGATGAAGCTCCACGCGCCAAGCACCATGACGCTGGAATCGGTTTCGAGACTGTGTCCAAGCGCGTCGAGCATCGCGGTGGCGAAGGTTTTCCGGGCCATTGCGATCTCCTCAGGCGAAAACGTTGTCGAGCGCGGCGCTCGCGGGCGGGAACGGGCTCGCGTCGGCGAAGGCGCGCGCCGCCGCCATTTGTTGCTTCACGCGCGCGTCGATGGCGAGCGCCTCCTCGCGCGTGATCGCGTTCTCCGCGAGCAGCTTGCGCGCGTGGAGACGGACGGGATCATGGTCCCGGATCCAGGCCGCGTGATCCCCCGCGACGCGCGCGTCGTCCCACGCCTGCGCGATGTCCGTCACGCCCGTGGTGAACTCCGGCCGCATCTGGTGGGAGCCTGGCCAGCGCGCGAGCCGGGCCTCGATGAACACGGGCTTGCCCTCCACGCGAATTTTCGCGAGCGCCGCCGCCGCGACCGCGTGAACCGCTTCCGCGTCGGCGCCATCGACGACATGCGTCTCGATGTCGAGCGAGGCGGGCACGTCCGTCAGCCGCTTCGCCGCGAGCATCGAGGTGATGTGCGCGCCCTCCTGCGAATTGTTCTCGCACACGAACAGCACGGGCAGCGAGAATTTCGAACAATAGTTGAGCGCCTCGTAGCTGATGCCCTCGTCGAGCACGCCGTCGCCGAACAGAGCCACGCTGACGCCGCCCTTGCCCTGGTGCTTGCGCGCGAAGCCGCCGCCGACCGCCATGCCGATGGAGCCGCCGACCATGGCCGATGTCGAACCGAAGCCCTTGCCGGGATCGGTCATGTGCCAGGTGCCGCCCTTGCCGCCGCACAGGCCGCCCTCGCGCCCCATGATCTCGGCGAGCGCCTTGCCGGGATCGACGCCGCGGCCAATCATGTGCCCATGATTGCGATGCGTCGAATGGGTGATGTCGCGCTCGCCCAGCAACAGCATGACGGGTCCGCCGACGCCCTCGTGACCGATGTAAAGATGGTTGCGACCAATGTATTTGTGCGCGGCGGCGGCGTTGATGACCTCTTCCTCGAAGCGGCGCATGAGCAACATGCGCTCGAGCAGCGCCACGCGCGTGGCCTTGGCAAGGGCGGTCATTCTGTCCTCCGGTATGGTCCGTTAGCGCGAAACTAGTGGCCGCGCGGGCGCCCGTAAAGCGAAAACGCCGCGCTTGAACGACGCTCGTCAACGCGACTACACTCCGCGCGCAAGTCACGGTGGAGGAACTTCATGCACGACCGTTTGCGCGACGCCTTGCTGACGATGGCCGTTCTCGCCACGGCGCCTGGCGCGGCCCGCGCGGCGGATCCCGCGGTCGAGGCGTTTTACAAGACGCGCCCGGTCGAACTCTACGTCGGCACGACTCCCGGCGGCGGCTACGATCTCTACGCGCGCGTCGTCGCGCGTTTTCTCGGGAAGCACATTCCCGGCAATCCCGCCGTCGTCGTGAAGAACATGCCGGGCGCGGGCCAGCTCACCATGTCGAACTGGCTATTCAGGGCGGCGCCGCGCGATGGAACCGTCATCGCCATGGCGCCGCAGGCTTTCGCCATCGAGCAGGCGTTGCGTTCCGACGGCATTCAATACGACGCCGCGAAATTCAGTTTCGTCGGCCGCGTCGCTCCCGTCGTCGAAATCACCTACACGTGGGAAACCTCGCCGACGAAGACGCTCGAGGACGCGCGCAAGCGCGAGACGGTGATGGGCGCTTCCGGCCCGACCTCGCCAACCTTCTACTATCTCAAGGCGCTCAACGAACTCGCCGGAACCAGGTTCAGGATCGTGAATGGATACCCCGGCGGCGGGGAAACCAACCTCGCCATGCAACGCGGCGAGGTCGAGGGCAACAGCAAGTCCTGGGCGTCGATGAAGGTCGACAACGCCGACTGGTTGCGGGAGAAAAAGGTGAATCTGCTGCTGCAATATTCCCTCGAGCGCGCGCCGGACCTTCCGGACGTGCCGCTGATGATGGAGCTTGGACGCAGCGAGAGCGACCGCACCGCGCTGAAGGTCTTCGCCATGGGCAACGCCATGGGCCGCTCGATCTTCACGGCGCCGGGCGTGCCGCCCGAGCGTCTCGCGGCCCTGCGCGAGGCCTTCGACGCGACCATGCGCGATCCCGAACTGATCGAGTTCACGCGCGAGAAAAACATCGACATCGGCCCGCCGCTCGGAGGCGCCGCGCTCGACGCCCTCGTGGCGGAAACCCTGGCCTTCCCGCAAGCCGTGCTCGACACGGTGAAACGCGCGAAGGGCGACTAGCCCCGCCGCTGAACGGCGCGCCGCGTGCGTTTTGTCACCGCGGCGCCGGTAGGCCGGCGCAAGATGCGGCGCGTTCGCGTTAACCTCGCGACACCTTGATTTTTTTGCAACGAACCGGAGCGTTTCAGCGCCTCCATTCCAGGAGCCGGCCATGTATGGATTTACAAACAAGGTCGAAAACAGGGCCGGGTTCGACATTCTCTGCGCCTATTCGGCCCCCAGCCCCGATGGCGGAGCCGACATATGGAAAATCGGCCGGCTCGGCGCGGGCAAGACGGTGACTGGAATCGACATCGACTACATCCGCCCGGAAAGCAGGAGCAACTATTTCTGGTACGCCAGCCTTGAGTCGGTGGTGAACTGGACGTCGAACGACTGGTGCAAAATTCGGCAAATGGTCACAACAAGTATTTTTCCATACGAGGGCAGGCCGACGATTGGCTCGTTGAAAGTCGGGGGCCGCTGGAGCGGCGATCCCGCGCCAGCCCTGGTCGAAGCCAAAAAAGTCGACGACAACTGGTTTTCTTCCGACGCGACGAAAAAGTCCCGCGGAGTCGAAGCCGTCAAGGCAGCCATCGCCGAATGGGAGAGCATCGTCCAGTCGGGAAACCTCGCCATGATAGGCGCGTGACGCGAAAGAACAACGACAGCCGTTGCTCTCTCGCGAAGGGGCCCCCGCGAACGGCGGTCTCCCGAACAGTCAGCGCAGGAGTTCGCGCGCGCGCGCGACAATGGCCTTCACGTCGGGCGTGACGAGCGGCTCGAGAGTGCGCGAGATCGGGACCGGCGCGTCCACGGCCGCGAGCCGCGCGACGGGCGCGTCGAGCCAGTCGAAGGCCTCTTCCGCGAGGGTCGCGGCGATTTCGGCGGTGACTCCGAAGGAGCGCGGCGACGCGTCGAGCACGATCGCGCGATGGGTGCGCTTCACGGACTCGACGAGGCCGGCGACATCGAGCGGAACGATCGTGCGCGGATCGATGACTTCCGCCTCGACGCCCTCTCCCGCCAGAATCTCCGCCGCGTCGAGCGCGCGTTGCGCCATTCGCCCGATGGCGACGAGCGTGACGTCGCGACCCCGCCGGCGGATCGCGGCCTTTCCGAAGGGAACGAGATGTTCGCCGCCGGGCACGTCGCCCCGCGCCGCGTAGAGCATCCGGTCCTCGAAGATCAGCACGGGATCGTCGTCGCGAATCGCGGTTTTCCAGAGGCCTTTCGCGTCGGCGGGAGTCGCGGGCACGACGACCTTGAGCCCGGGAACGTGCGCGGCCCAGGCGTAAAAGCCCTGCGAATGTTGCGGTCCGAGATTGGCGCCAGTCCCCATCGTCGTGCGCAAGACGAGCGGCGCGCGCACGCGTCCTCCCGACATGTAGCGGAGCTTCGCCGCCTGATTGACGAGCTGATCCATGACGAGCGTCATGAAATCGCCGAACATCACCTCGAACACCGGCCGCGCGCCGGCCATCGCCGCGCCCACCGCCATGCCAAAGGCGCCGGGTTCGGAAATCGGCGTGTCGATGATCCGGTTCGCGCCGAATTCGGCGATCAGGCCTTCCGTCTGCTTGAACACGCCGCCAGCGGCGCCCACGTCCTCGCCCATGACGATCACATTGGGATCGCGCCGCATCTCCTCGAACAGGGCTTCGAGCACGGCGGCGCGATAATCGAGACGACGCGGCTCAACCATGGACGTGGCTCGCGAGTTCGGAGGCGTCCGGCTCCGGAGCCGCGCGGGCCGCGGCGACCGCGACGCGAATTTCGCGCGCCACTTGCTCCTCCATTTCGGCGAGCCGGCTCTCGTCGGCGTACTTGTTCTCCACCAGCCAGGCCGCCATTTTGAGCAGCGGATCGCGCGCCGCCCAGGCCCTGGCTTCCGCGCTGTCCTTGTATTCCTGCCTGTCGCCGACGTGATGGCCGCCGAAGCGCCAGGTGTTGCAGACGAGGAAGGACGGCCCCTCGCCCGCGCGGGCGCGCGCCACGGCCTCGCTGGACGCGTCAAACACGGCGAGCACGTCCATTCCGTCGATCATGCGCGAGGGAATGTCGAAAACCTCGCCGCGGGCGACGAGTTCCGCGCCCGCCGTCACGTCACCCATCGCGGTGAATTCGCCATAGCCGTTGTTCTCGCACACGAAGACGACGGGCAGCTTCCAGATCGCGGCCATGTTCATGCATTCGTGAACGAGGCCCTGATTGAGCGCCCCGTCGCCAAAGAAACAAACCGCGATCTGCTTCGAGCCGCGCGTGCGCGCCGCGAGCGCGGCGCCCGCGGCGAGCGGTATGCCGCCGCCGACGACGCCATTGGTTCCAAGATTGAAATGATCTGGATCGAAGACGTGCATCGAGCCTCCCCGGCCGCCGCAAACGCCCGTCGCCTTGCCGAGAATCTCCGCCATCAACGCTTCCGGCGCGACGCCCTTCGCGAGGCAATGGCCGTGGCCGCGATGGTGGCTGGCGATGTAATCGTCCGGAGCCAGCGCCGAGATCACCCCGACGTTCGTCGCCTCCTGCCCGGCGCAAAGATGCACGAGACCCGGCGCGGCGCCCCCCGCGGCGAGGGAGCGAAGCGTTTCCTCGAAACGACGGATGAGCAGCATCATGCGATGCATCGCGAGATACCGGGCGGACTCCGCGGGCGAGGATTTGCGCTCTCGCGCGGCGCGCGCGTCTTTCATCGCGGTTCTCCGTCAGGCCGGGCGCGAACGCAAACAGGAGTGGCGCGCCCCGGGGTCGAGGCGCGTGGCCGGCGCGCGGATCGACGCGATCATCGCCGCCGTCCGGACGGCTATCGGCGCCAGCCAATGTTGATTTCCGAAACGACGGGACCCATCGCGCGCATGTTCGCGTCGGTCGAGGAAAACTCGCGGTCGCCGGCGGTTTTCGCGGCCGCTGCGGCGGGCGCGTTGGCGCCGGGCTCGAAGCGCAACCCGAAATGGCAGCCGCCGTCGCGTTTCGACAAGGCGCCTCCATTGAAACCGGTGACGTATCCGCCCATGTCCCATTCGAAACCGGATAATTTGAATGGCTTGCCGTTGAGCCTTTCAATTTCGGCGAGCGTGGTCCCGACTGCGATCCCGTCGGCGGTCTTCCACGCGGAGCCCGCGCCGCGGACCATGACATTCGGAATCTTCCGGGCCTTCTCGTTCATCCACGAAATTTCCAGCCGCCGTCCGGCGTCCTTGCCGAACACGACCGTGGCGGCGAGTTCGCTGCCCTCGGGACCCGGAACCTTCGTGAATTTGACGTTCGCCGCGCCAAAGGACTTCACGATGAAGGCGTGATCGGCGTCCTTCGGAAAGGCCGCGCATGACAAAATGGACGGGACGGCCCCGGGCGCGGACGGCTCCGCCGGTTGCCGCGTCTGCGCGAAGGCGGGCGCGGCGGACATCAGGGTCAGAATCGCGAGGACTGGCTTTTTCATTTCCGGCTCCGGGTCGCCGGACAATTGAGCGCGTCCGGAGCGCGATGGCAACCGTCGAGGATCACCCGTGAACACGTTCCATCGATCGTTCGATGGCCCCGCGGCTCGGCGCGAGAAAAAACCACGCGACGAAGCAGATCGCGGCGGCGACGGCGAACGTGACGCGCACGCCGAACCGGTCGGCGAGCACGCCCCCGGCGAGCGCGCCGAGCGCGGGACTGCCGCGCCAGATCAGCGAGTAAACACCCATCACGCGGCCACGCATGGAATCCTCCACCGCCGCCTGGGTCATCGTCTGCGTGCAGGTCGACATGGTGTTGAGGGCGTAGCCGCCGACGCCGGCGAAGATCACCCCGAGCCAGAGGCGATCCGTCGCCACCAGCGCCGCCGTCGAAAGCGAAAACAGCATGAATCCCGCGTACGCCATGAAGGTCATGCCCCGGACGCTGCCGCGCATCGCCATCGACGCGGCGCTGACGAGGGCGCCGACGCCGATCGAGGAAGCAAGCCACGCCAGTCCATCGGCGCCGGAACGATAGACATCGCTCGCGAACGCGGGCAGCATTTCCTGCACGGGACGCAAAAAAGAGCAGGCCATCGCCAGCATGAGGAACAGCGGCCGGATTCCCGCGTGGTCGCGCGCGTAACGCAGCGCGTCGACGACGTCGGTGAGCAGGTTGCCGCGGGTGCGCGGCGGCGTCACGCGCCTTTCGACGCGCATGAACGCCAGCGCCACGCAAAATACAGCCGCGCCGATGGCCTGTGCCGTGAAGGTCGCGCCAACGCCCGACAGCGCGATCACCGGCCCCGCGATGGCGGGCCCGATGAAACGCGAGGCCTGGAACAGCGCGGAATCGACAGCTATGCCCGCCGCGAGATCCTGGCGCGTCAAAACCCGCGTGACCATGGAATGCCGCGACGTCTGGTGGAACGGATAAACCAGCCCGCTCCACAGCGACAGCAGCAGCAGCCATGTAATCGACATGACGCCGGCGATTTGCAACGCCGCGAGCGCCACGGCCTGACAGAACAGAAGAAATTGCATCAGCCTGAACTGGCGGAAGGGATCGCCGCGGTCGGTGATCGCGCCGGCGAAGGGCGCGATGACGATCATCGGAGCGAGATCGGCCGCCGCCACGAGGCCAAGCCACGTCGTCGAATGAGTCAGCTCCCAGGCCAGCCAGGCGACGCCGACGCGCTGCATCCAGGACGAGACATAACTTGGCGCGCCCCCGCCCATGTAGAGCGCGAAATCGCGGTTGCCCCACACCCGGGCGGCGGCGGATGCCATGAACGTTCGCTCCCCCGGGCCGTGTTCCAGCCGCCCTATTCCGCCGCCCGCGACCACGCCCGGCTGACCGACGGCGCGAGGTCGCGGACGCGCGGATAGACCTCCCTGGCGAAGAGCTTGATGTTGTTCACCGTCTTCTCGTGACTGAGGAAGCCGCACTGCATCATCATCAGGAGATGGTCGAACCCGCCCGTGAGTTCGTGCAGCCGGCGGATTTGCTTCACCACGCTGTCGGGCGTGCCCGCGATGACGACGCCCTGGTCGCGCAGATAGTCGAGACCCTGGGCGCGAATGTTGTCCGAAGCCTTGGTGAAGGTTCCCCGCAGCGCCTGCACGTTGAAGTCGACGGAAACATAGCCCGGCGGATTCTTGAACTGGGGCGCCGCCTTGGTGCGCATGTACCAGGCGATCTCGTCGGCGCCCTTCATCGCCTCCTCGTCGGTGTCCGCCACGTAGACGAGCGGCATGAAGGCGAGTCCGCCGGGAAGACCATTGTCGACGTAGTTCTCCCGGTAGAGGTCGAACAATTGCCGCGTGACGGAATGCGGCGTGAGAAACGTCGCGAAGACATGGCCTTCGGCGGCGACCTTCTTGATGTTCTCCCGGTCGTTGGTGCCGGTGATCCAGATTCGCGGACACGGTTGTTGATAGGGCCGCGGCCAGATGTTGACGTTGCGGCGGTGCCAGAATTTACCCTCGTAATTGAAGTCTCCGTCGTGCGACAGCCAGGCCTTGCGCACGAGGTCGATGCCTTCCCACAGACGCTCGTTCGTTTGCGTCGGGTTCGTTCCCGACGGAAACACCTCGTAGGTGACGCCGCGCACCATGCCGCATTCGAGCCTGCCGCCGGAGATGCAATCCACCATCGCCATTTCCTCGGCGACGCGCACGGGATCGTCGCGGTTGGCGATGGAATTGCCGAGAATGAGCAGCCGCGCCCTCTTCGTCTGCCGCGCGAGAATGGCGAGCGACAACGGCGCCGCGACGTCCATGCACACGACCGAGGAGCGGTGCTCGTTGACCATGAGGTCGAGGCCCATTTCGTCGGCGAGACAGAATTCATCGAGATAGCGATTGTAGAGTTGATGCCCCAGCTTCGGATCGAACAGACGGTTCGGCAGCGTCACGCGCATCGACGAGATCTCGTCGTGCGGCGGAATGTGCGGATAGGGCATCTCCGTGAAATAATAACAGTCCATGCGGCGCTCCAGCGATGCGCGTTTCCAGCCCGGTGATTTCGTGGCTCCTGGATTAGCGGCAAGGCGCTCGGCTTGTAAAGCGCGGGCGCCCGCGCTTGCCCGCGGCCGTTCTCGACACTATCCTCCGTCGCGTCAAAAAAACGGGAGGAGACGATGCATCGCCCGCTGGCGAGCCTTTGCGCCGTGATCGGCCTGACGATTCTGGCGACCGGCCCCGCTCCCGCGCAACAAGGCTTTTACGCCGGCAAGACCGTGCAGATGGTGCTCGCGGGCAATCCGGGCGACGGCTACGACGTCTGGGGCCGCGTGCTGCTGCGTCACCTCTCGCGGCATCTGCCGGGCGAACCCGCGGGCGTGTCGCAAAACATGCCGGGCGCCGGCGGTCTCACGGCCGCGAATTTCATCCATGGCGTCGCGCCGAAGGATGGCGCGACGATTGGAATCATCCCGCGCGACATTCCCTTCGCCCCGCTGATGGGCCTCGCCGGCGGCCGTTTCGACGCGACGAAACTCTCCTACATCGGCAGCCCCACGGTGGACACCAACGTCTGTTTCGCGACGGACCATTCGAAAGTGAAAACCATCGACGATCTGCGCGAGCGCGAACTGATCGTCGGCTCGGTTGGAACCGCGGCGGGTTCCTACAATTATCCAAAGGTGCTTTCGGTCATGTTCGGCCTGAAGTTCCGGCTCATCCCCGGCTACACGGCGGCGGGGGACATCTATCTGGCGCTGGAGCGCGGCGAGCTCGACGGCTTCTGTGGCAGTTACGCCAGCATTCTCGAGGCGCGCGCCGAATGGATCAAACAGGGGCGCGTCACCTTTCTGTTCCAGGGCGGCGCCGGGCGCGACCCGGCGCTGGGCGACATGCCCTTCGTCCTCGACCTCGCCCGCGACGCCGCGGAGCGCCAGATGTTGCTGCTGCTCTACGCCGGCCAGGGCATGGGCCGGCCCTTCATCGCCCCGCCCGACTTGCCGCCGGGCCGGCTGGACCTGCTCCGCGCCGCCTTCGACGCGACCATGACGGACCCGGAGTTCGTGGCCGAGGTGAAGCGCCTGAAGCTCGACCTCAACCCGCGCTCCGGCGCCGCGCTGGAAAAGCTGGCGAGGGACGTTTACGCGACGAGCCCCGCCCTCGTGGAAAAGCTCGGTGCGATGCTCAAATAGCGCGCCGGCGCCGCCCGCCAGGCCGGAGCGCCTCGTTTTGCTTGCCCCCCGCCGCACCATCCCCTATAGACCCCCCGCGCGCCGGTTTCCCGACACCCCTGGAGGCGATGGCGCGCTTTTATTGAAAAGGACCGAAACTATGGCAGCGACAAAGCAGCTCGCGGCCACGGTTCGCGGCGGGACAGGCAAGGGGGCCGCCCGCAGCGTACGCCGTGAAGGCCGTGTACCAGGCGTGATCTATGGAGGCGGAGAGCCCGCCGAAGCGATCAGCGTGGACTACAAGACGCTCAACCAGCTCGTTTACGCCGGGCATTTCCTGACGACGATCTTCGAACTCGACATCGCCGGCAAGAAAGAGCGCGTGATTCCCCGCGACTACCAGCTCGACGTGGTCAAGGACACGCCGCTTCACGTGGATTTCCTGCGCCTGAAGCCGGGCGCCACCCTGCGCGTCA
>CAISEY010000368.1 GCA_903884435.1 uncultured Hyphomicrobiales bacterium
CCGGACAACTGCCCGCGCTCGAATACGTGCGCGAAACCACGCGCAATCTCAAAATCCTGCCATCGCGCGACGGTGGCCAGATTCAGGACGCGAAATGGTCTTTCGCGACGAAATTCTATGTCATCAAGTAACGCGGACGCGATGCCGGAGACGAGCGGGATGAAACGGACTGGGGCGTGCGCGGTCGTTTTGGGGGCTCTCGCGTTGCTGGCCGGAGCGGCGGGGCCAGCCCTCGCCCAGGAGTCGACGCAGGAACTTCCCCTTGGCGGCCTCTCCATCGCAAGGACGCCCGACGCGACGCTTTCGATCGATTCCGCCGACATCGTCATCAATCCGGATTCCGTCGTCGCGAAATACCGGATCACGAACACCGGCGTCGCTCCCGCCAGCGTGACGCTCGGGTTCACCATACCGGAACTCGACTATTCCGATCCCGACGTGTCCTACGCAATTCCGGCTTCGGACCCGATGAATTTCGTTGGCCTCGCCACGAAGATCGCCGGCAAGCCCGGCGGCTTCGCCTTCGCGCAATCGGCCGTCCTCGACGGCAAGGACATTTCGGCGACCCTGCGCCAGTACAAGCTCGCCATGGTTCCTGTCGGAACATTCCAGAACCAGGTCGCGGCCCTGCCGCCGGAGCAGCGCGCGAAGCTCGAACAGACAGGCGCGATCGCGGAGGTCGGCAACGACGCACAAGGCAATCCCCTGTATTTTCCGAAATGGACCGTGCGTACCGCCGGCTCGAAACGTTTCGTCTTTCCCCCGGCTCAACCGGTCGACATCGAGATTCGCTACAGAACGAGCGTTGGCATGAGTCTCGACACGCCGTTGCGACTGCCCCTTCGCAATGAGCGCGGCCTCGCGCCGCAGGTGCAGTTTCGTCGCGTCGAATATTGCATCGACGACGCGTTTTATCCGGGCCTCGACAAGATCGCGGCGCTGCCGGGCCCGGTCCCGGCGGTTGCGCCCGGGGCCTCTGGCGCGCCGCTCGCGCCAACGCCGCAGGAGGCCAACACAAACAGGCTGCGCGAGCGCCGGATGATCTTCGCGTTGAAACATCTCGTCGCGCTCGGCCCGGTGAAGGACTTCCGTCTTGTCGTCGACAAGGGGCGCCCCGACAGGGTCGTGAGTTTTTGTCTCGAAAATTTGAAGCGTATTTCACCCACCGCGTTCGAAATGCGCGCCGTCGATTACACGCCGACGCGCGATCTGAAGGTTTTGACCATCGGAAAGAACTGAACGATCCGGATTGATGGCGCCGGCCTTGATGACGCCATGTTTACGGACTGTTTATCCTCGAAACTCAATTTATCCGATTTTTCACGGAACGTTTCGAGGATCGGGACTTCAATAGGTTATAAACGCAGCACACCGGGGATATTGCCATGATGAAGCTTGCTTCTTTCTGCGTCGCGGCCGTTCTCGCCGTATCGACCGCGAAAGCCGACCCTCTCCTCCTTCCCGCGACCAACGACCCGATCACGGCCGCCGCGGCGCCATCCTCTCCACCCGCGGAAGCAGTGGCCGGCTCGCCGTCGCCAGAGGTGAACTTCGCCGAGCCGACAGGGGGCGCCGCGCCCGGCGATTACCTCGCCCTTTCGAAGCCGCGCATGGCGCTTGAGCAGCCGCGTCCGCGGCTTTCCATCCGCAAGACCGGAAAGATTCGCCACGCGCGTAACTCCCGTCCGCGCGCCGCCGCGACAATCCGCGTCGCTGAATTGTCGCCGCGACGCGCGCCGGCCGTCTATTACCCCTACTCCGTTCTGGCGCCCCGCCCGGCGCGCGCCTGCGACGCTCTGATTTGTTCTCAGTTCGTGTTGATCGGCGTCGGGTTCTGAATGTCGGAAATGTCCTCGCGAGCGTCCTTGCCGGGGTTTCGAACGGCCCCGGAGGGCTTGCGTCCAGCACGCCCGCGTTCGTTCCGGATCGCGAAGCGCGCCAGCGCACATGGCGTCCCTGATTTATACGCCATGGCTTGCAAAGGTCTGTCGGAGCCATGATTCGTTTGAGGACGGTCGCAACATATCTCTGGCTGGCCGGATCCGTCTCGCCGCTCGCGGCTCTCGAATGCTCCCGCATTGACGCGCCCCGCCTCGACTTCCGCCTCACGGCCACGCTGACCGTCGCCGGCGATCCCATTCCGATGAGCATCGAGGGCTCGCGGCGCGACGTGGCGATCGTCAGGCTCCGCGCCAACGACGGCACGATCGACCAGCTCAGCGAGATGCGGGACTTCGTGCCCGCCCGCACCATCAACGGATTGAACGGCGAAAGCCAGACATTTTCCCTGCGACCCGTTTCCGGTTCGATCAGCGGATTCGAACCCGGCGCCGAGGCGAATTACGAACAAACCGTCTTCGTCAACGGCAAGCCGCTCAGGACCGAGAAAGTCACGCAGCGCGTGACCGGCGAGGCCTCGGTCACGATTTCCGGATGCCCGTTCCACACGCTGCGCATCATGCGCGCCTTTATCGACAAGATGTCGAACGCGCGCCGCGTGCAGGAATTCGATTACGCGCCGGCGCTCGGCTATCCGCTCTGGATGCGCATCGAAGCCCCCTCACCATCGGGACCGGTCATCCAGATCATTCAGGTGACTGGCGCCGAAATCGACATCGCCAGCTGAACCGCGAACCCCGCGCTCTCCCGGCTACTTTTTCTTCGGCATGGCGATCGGCGTGACCGTGAACACGCCGGCGTCCGCGTCCTTGAGGGCGGGATCGTTGCGAAATCGCGATTTCCCCTCGATCGCCCAGATCACGTCGCCCGCCACGGCGATGCCTGGTGCCACGTCGAACCCGTCGCGGATGGACTCGATTTGCAGGAGATCGCCCTCGACCGTCGCGATGGCGATGCGGCCCGCGCGGTTTTCGGCGATCACGAAACGCCCGTCCGCGGTCGGACGCATTCCATCGGGCCCTTCGAGGGGCCGCGAGGTGCGCAGCGGGGTGATCGCTCCCGCCGAGCCGTCCGCGTTGACTGCGATACGGTAGTGCAGCCCGGTGCGCACGTTGTTGACGTAAAGCTGGCCATCCTGGCCGAACGCCAGACCGTCGATCCCGTCGAACCGCGGATCGGCGACCCAGGGCTCCAGCGCGCCCGCGCCCGCCTTCAACCGGAAAATCCGCGCGCCCGGCGTGTCCGTGGCGTAGGCGGTCCCGTCCTTGCCCACCGCGATGTCGTTGCACAGGCCCTTGTTTTCCGGGAACGGATAATCGCCCTTCGCCGCGCCGCTGGCGAGATCGAAAATCTTGAGCGACACCGGCTCGCCCAGCCGCAGAATGTCGCTGGAACAGACGAACAGCCGCTTGCCCGCCTCGTCCACGAGCACGCCGAGCACGCGCGAAAGTTTGTTCGGCTCCTTGTCGAGCCAGATCGACGCCTTCGTCGCGCCGGGCGCGGCGCGATAGACGGCGCCCTTGCCGATGCTGCCAACATAGAGCGTGCCATCCTTGCCCGCGTCGAGACTTTCGGGAAACACGCGCTGCCCCTCGAGCACCACGGGCGGCGGCAGCGTTTGGGCCTGAACCGGCGTGACGAGAGTTGAAAAGCCGGCCATGGCGAGCATCGACGCTAGAGTCCGGACGCGCATGAAATCCTCCCGAATTCACGACGCGCGGTTTCCACGCGACGATTGTTTCCCCCGCAGGTTGGCCCATTCCGGGATTTCGCACAAGCAGGAGCGAAGCCCTATTCCGCCAGCGATCCGTCGGGCATCCTCGCGCCCGACATGTTGGCGCCGTCGAACCTCGCGTCCGTCAGGATCGCCTTGCGCAGGTCCGCGCCCGCGAGCATGGCGCGCGAAAAATCGCAGCCGCGAAAAATCGCGCCCGTGGCGAGCGCTCGCGCCAGCGACGCCCCGGCGAAATCAGCCTCGCTGAAATCCCCGCCGGTCAGCCGCGCCGCGTCGAGAATCGCGTCTCGAAGGCGCGCGCGACGAAAAAGGGCGAAATCGAGCGCGGCGCCGGTCAGATCCGCGCCTTCGAGCTTCGCGTCGTCGAAACGGGCGCGCCGCAGGTCGGCCTCCCGCGCGTTCGCGCGCGAAAGATCGGCGCGCGTCAGCCGCGCCGCGCCCATCATCGCGCCCCGGAGATCGGCGTCCGCCAGCGCGGCGCCCTCGAGCCGGGCGCCATAGAGCATCGCCTCCGCCAATTTCGCGCCCGACAGGTCCGCGCTGGACAGATCCGCCTTGTTGAGATTCGCGTTCGCGAGGTCGGCGCCCACGAGCCTCGCTCGCGCGAGACGCGCGTCGTGGAGATTGGCGCGCGCGAGGCCGGCGCCGGTCAGATCGGCGCCCGAAAGATCGCGCCGCTTGAAATTGACGCCCGCCAGATCGCAGCCGCGGCAATCGCGCGCGCGGCCCTCGATGAAATCCTCCCGCTCTCCGGCGCGCGCGGCGCCAGCGACAACGACGAGCGCCGCCAGCGCGAGCGAGAAACGAAGACCGCGGCGCACGCCCCGCCCCGTCCGCTATTCGGCGTCGATCTTGTTGGCGAGGATCACCTGTTTCCAGCGCTCGCTGTCGGCCTTGATGAAGGCCGCGGCTTCCGCGGGCGTGTCGAGAATGGGCGAGCCATGAAGATTTTTGAACAGCGCCGCGGCTTCCGGCCGGCCGAACGCCTCGCGGATGGCGGCGGACAATTTTTCCGCGAGGGCCATGGGCGCCTTCGGCGGCAAGGCGACGGCGAACCAGGCGGTGGCCCGATAACCCGGCAGGGTGTCGGCGAGCGGCGGCGTGTCCGGCAATTCCGCGAAACGTGTTTCCGTGCCGACCGCGAGCGCCTTCAACTGCCCGCCCGTCACGTAGGGATAAACGTCGATCAGCGGCACGAAGGTGATGTCGACGCGTCCGGCCAGCATTTCCGTGATGAGTTGCGGCACTCCCGTGTAGGGAACGTGCAGCAATTCGACGCCCGCCTGGTTGCGGAAGGCTTCCGCGGCGAGATGCAGCGTGCTGCCCTTGCCCGTCGATGCGTAGGTGACTTGCCCGGGCTTTTGCCTCGCCAGCGCGATCAGACCCTTCACGTCGTCGACGCCGAGGCCCTGGCGGACGACGAGCACGTTTGGCACTTCCGCCATGACCGTGACGGGAACGAAGGTCTCGGGATCGTAGGGCAGTTTCGGAAACAGATATTTGTTGATGGCCAGCGAGGGCGGCGGCGCCGTCAGCAGGGTGTAGCCATCCGGCGCCGAGCGCCAGACGGCGTCCGCGCCGATGTTGTGCGAGGCGCCGACGCGGTTCTCGATCATCACCGACTGGCCCCATTTCTCCTGCAAGCCGCGCGCGTAGATGCGCGCCAGCAGATCGGCGGAACTGCCCGCGGGAACGGGCGCGATGATCTTGATTGTCTTGTTGGGATAGTCGCTCTGCGCGAAGGCCGCGCTGGCGAACAGGATGGCCAGCGCCGCGGCGACCCATTGCGTCTTTTTCATCCTGCATCCTCCGGTCGCGCGTCGCGGCGCGAGAGTTCTACCCGGCTTCGCCCGCCCCGGCAAAAGACCGTGCCCGCGCGTCAGGGCGCCTCGTAAATCTCGAGCCGCGCGGAACTCTCGAACTGGCCGCTGGTCAATCGCGAGGGCTGCCGCGGATCGCGTCCGCTTTGCCCCGGCTTGCGCAACATGCGCACGGAGAGAAGGTAGCGCCTGTGAGCCGCGGCGTCTGTCTTCTCGCAATCGAGCTTCACGAAAACGGAGCCCACCGCGCTTTCCCCGTCCGCGGGCGGGGAGGATTTGCAATCCTCCGCCGGATCGACGCCGAACCGGTTGGCGAGGACCGCGCCGAACTGGTGCGCGTTCTCGCGACGGCGCGTGTCGGCCTCCGTGACGTCCCTGCGATAGTCGGGCCGCGCGTCGGTGACGAGACGCAGCCCGCGCAACACGCCCGCGGCGTCGAACAGGGCGGAGACGACGACCGGATAACCCTGTTCCGTCGTGCCCGCGTGGAGGCTGATCTCGCGTTCGAGGTCGCGGGCCCGCGCGATGTATTCGAGTTCGTCGTCGTATTCGAACGTGACTTCGTGGAGCCCGTCCGCTTCCGGCGCGCAACTGGCGAAGTCCGCGAAACTCTTCAGCGGCCGCCGCGGCGGTCCGCCCCGCGCGCCGCAGGCATAGGCGCGATATTCGTTCGGCGCGGGTTGCCCCGCGAGCGGCGCTCCGGGAACCAGATCCCAGATGGTCTTGCGCGCGGTTTCCCCGGTGGCGGCGTTCGCGAAAAAGCCGCCAGCCAGACAAAAAACAAAGGCCGCGCGCGCGCGTCTGCTCATGAAACCGGGCTCTGGCGAAAACGCCGGGATCGTATAGTGTGCCGCGCGCAATTCAAGACCCGGAGAAAGCCGTGGCCGCCGCCATGTTGAAACCCGCGACCATCGCCCTCGCCCTCGTGGCCTCGCTCGCCGGAGCGCGCGCGCAGGAGCCGGACGCCGCCGACCTCGCGGCGGGCCTGCGCCTGTTCCGGGCGAAGGCGAATTGCCAGGCGTGCCATGGCTGGGCCGCTGACGGACGCAAGATGGATTCGCAAATGCCCGATGGCGCGAACCTGCGCGAAACGCAACTCGACCGCAAGCAGATCGTGACGACGATCCAGTGCGGCCGCCCCGGCGCGGGAATGCCGGCCTACGATCGCCTCGCCTACAGCGACGGGCGTTGCCATGGCATGAAATCCGCCGACCTCGCGAAGGCGGGATTGACGCTCACGGATCCGCCCGCGACCCTCGCCGCCCGCGAGATTGAACTCGTCGCCGATTTCCTCCTCGCGAAAGTCGTCGGCAAGGGCCCGATGAACCGCGCGCGCTGCGTGGAATACTGGGGCGGCGACGTCGATGTTTGCAAGGCGCTGGCGCAGTAGCGACAACGTCCCTTCTCCCCGTGAAACGGGGAGAAGGATTCCGCGCCCTCAGTTCAGCGCGAAGACGAAGAGATAGCTGGAGTTCTCGAGTTTATCGAACTTCACGGGATGCAGATGCCTCCCGCTCGTCTGCACCGCGAGGAATTGCTTCGGCCCGATCGAATAGGTCACGGGCGCGCCCTTGAGGGGCGTGCCGAGATTGACGCGCCACAGTTCCTCCAGTTTCTCGTCGTCGTAGGCGACGAAGGCGCCGTCCTGCAAGGCGGTGTAGAGCACGCCGCCGGCCGTGGCCGTGGCGCCCGAGCGGATCTCGATCTCCGTCACCGCCTTGGCGATCACCTTGTGCGCGATCACGTCGAAGGCCGTCACCGAACCGTAATAGAGATCGCTGTCGAACTTGCGCGGCTGGCTGTTCTTCGCGTCGAGGCCGCCATTGGGCGAAAGATACTTCACCTCGGCTCCGTTCTGCGTGAAACAGCCCTCGACGCCCACCCCGTAGGCGATGTGCTTGACCGGGTTGTAGGCGACCGGCTGGTGCGAGACGCCGCCGTGCCACGTCGGGCAGGCCCGCTTCTGTCCGTCGCCGCGCAGCGCGCGCGCCTCCGACACGTATTTCTGCACGTCGAGATTCGGATCGTATTCGACGGGCTTGCCGGTCTTGGCGTCGAGTCCTTTCGTCCAGTTGAGGTCGTTGATGTACTGACCGCCCTTGATGAAGCTGCCGTTGGTCCTGTCGAGCGAGTAGAAAAATCCGTTGCGCCCGAAATGCGCGACGACCTTTCGCGTCTCGCCGTTGATTTGCGTGTCGTAGAGCAGGTGAATGCCGTTCTCGTCGTAGTCCCAGGAGTCGTTCGGCGTGTACTGGAAATGCCACTTGAGCTTGCCGGTGTCGACGTCGAGGGCGACGGCGGAATTGGTGTAGAGATTGTCGCCGGGCCGCGCCTGCGGATCGTAGATCGGCACGGGATTTCCGGTGCCCCAGATCGTGGTTTTCGTGGCGGGATCGTAGGAGCCGGTCTGCCACATGCCGCCGCCGCCGGTCTTCCAGGCGTTGGTCTTGTCCTTCCAGGTCTCGCTGCCGGGCTCGCCCGGCTTCGGCACGGCGTACCAGCGCCAGAGCTCGGCGCCGGTCTTCACGTCGAGCGCGGCGAGCCAGCCGCGCGTGCCGCCGTCGCCCGCGCCATTGGCGACGATCAGCTTGTCCTCCGCCGCGATGGGCGCGGTGAGGAAGCGCTCCTTGCTGCCGAACTCGTTGGTCTTCGCGACCATCTTGTCCCAGACGATCTCGCCGCTGTCGCGGTTGATGGCGATCACGCGCCCGTCGGGCAAGTTCGCGAAGACCATGTCGTTCCACAGGGCGATGCCGCGCGTCTGCGGGCGGTTGCCCTCGTGCTGCACGCCCGAATCGCTGGTCCAGACGAACTCGCCCTTCGTCGGGTTGCGCGCGTCGATCTTGTAGACCGTGCCCCAGCCGTCGGTCGTGTACATGAAACCGTTGTCGATCAGCGGATTGACCTCGTTCTCGAGGCCGTTCTGGCCGATGTCCTGCATGCCGCCGAGCGCCAGCGCCCAGACGAGACGCAGGTTTTTGACGTTCTCGCGGTTGATCTGCGTGAGCTTCGAATAGCGCTGCGAACCGTAGTCGCCGTTCATCATCAGCCAGTTCTGCGGCTCGTTCTGCGCGTTGACGAGCCGGTCCTTGTTGACCGTGATCGAATAGCCCTTCTGCTGCGCGAGGGCGCCCGAGACGAGAGCAACACAAGAAACGCCGCCGAGGGCGGCGAGCGCGAGGGTGCGGATACGCGGAATCATGGGCTCTCCTCCGTTGAAGTTTGCGCCGAGACTAGGGAGTGCGGCCGCGCGGCGCAATCCCGCGCGCGTCAGCGGCCGGAAAGGCCCTCGACCGGCGAGCGTCGCCAGGCCATCAGCGCGGGCGCGATGGCGGCGACGAGGCCGAGCGCCACGAAGGACGCGACGAGCGCGATTTCATCGAGGCCAATGCCCGCGGGCAGCGCGATCCCCGTGCGCGCGGTGAACGCGCCCGAGAGCGCGACGGAGGCGACGGCGCCAAGCCCGAGACCGGCCAGCGCGCCGGCGACGATGACGATGGCGATCTGCGTGAAGACGCAGGCGAAAATGTAGAGTCGCGGCGCGCCCAGCGCCCGCAGCACCGCGAACTGCCGCCGGTGCAGGTTGAGAATGGCGATGACGCCGGCGAGAATCGCGACGACGACGAGCCCCTGGGTCGCGAGCGCGAACCAGCTCATCATGTCGCGCACGTCGCCCATGATCGCGTAGAGCGGCGTCAGCGCCTCGGCCGGGAAAAACGCCATGGAGGCGGGCGTGCGATACATGCCGCGCAATCCATAGGCGTCGCTGACGCTGCGCGGCGCCATGACGATGGCGGGAACGCCGGGCGTCCTTTCGGGGTCGAAGGGCGGCCCGACGCGCGCCTCGCTTTCGGGGTGGCCCGTGGGCAACTGGTGGGTGCGCCAGACGGATTCGATGGGGATGACGATGGCGTTGTCCCAGGGCGTGCCCGTCGGCTTCATGCGACCGACGATTGTCAGGCTCACGCCATGTTCGTAGCCCTCGTCCTCGTCGTCGCCATCGTCGTGCGGCGTTCCGTGCGAGGGATGAAACGTCTCTCCCATGGCGGCGGACGCCGCGGCTCCGGCGACCGCCTCGCCTTCCGCGACGAAGACGCGTCCGGCTTGCAGGCCGCCGGAGAGATAATCGACGAAGGCCGCCGTGGAGCCGACGACCGGCGAGCCCTTGAAGGAATCGCCGAAACCCAGCGGCGCCGCGAATTTGACGCGCGGCTCGGCCAGCGCCCGCGCCGTTTCCGCCGGAGACAGCAGCGGCGCCGTTCCGGGCCGCAGATAGATCGCCGCGAGCACGAGGTCCGTCTGGCTCCCGGGCGCGCCAACGAGCAGATCGAACTTGTCCGCGGCCCGCGCGCTGCCGCGCCGCACCGCCGCCTCCTGCGCGGAGATGGCGACGCCCGCGGCGACGGCGATGGCGATTAGCATCAGAAACACCGCGTAGGCGGCCCGGTGCGCGGCCATGCCGGCGCGCGCGACGAGCCAGGGATTCATCGCGAACCGGCTCATGCGGCGGTCTTTCCGGGCATCCGTCCGTGCTCCAGCCGCACGGACGCGTCCAGGCGTTCGATCAGCGCGGGATCGTGCGTCGCGACGACGACGGTGCGCCCCTCCTTGCGGGCGCGGTCGATCAGCACGCGGATCACCGAGGCGGCGGCGTGCGCGTCGAGGCTCGCCGTGGGCTCGTCCGCCAGAATGATCGGCGGATCGAACAGCAGCGCGCGGGCGAGCGCCACGCGCTGGCGTTCGCCGCGCGACAGCACGCCCGTCGGTCCGCCGCGCTCGGGCACGCTGAAATCCTCGAGCAGATCGCGGGCGCGCCGGCGAAGCGTCGCGTCGATCCGGAAGCTCGCGAAGGTCGCGGGCACCAGCACGTTCTGGATCGGAGTCAGCTCCGGCAACAGTTCGAAATCCTGGAAGATGAAACCGACGCACTGACGCCGCCAGGAGTCTCGCGCCGCCTCGCCAAGCGTGAGAATGTCGAGATCGTTCCAGACGACGCGGCCATTCGCCGGAGGCAGCAGGCCGGCGATCGTGTAGAGCAGCGTCGACTTGCCGGAGCCCGACGGCCCCGTGAGCGCGAGGCTCGAACCGGGCGCGGCCCCGAGCGCGTCGATGGAAAGCGCGGTGAAAATCTTGCCGCGGTCGATGAATTCCACGTCGAGTTTCGACACGCGCAGGCCGGGCGCCCGCATCACGCCGCTCACGCTTTCACGTAGCGCGCGTCGCGCACCCGCACCCGGCTGACGAAGCCCGTCGCGGCGTCCGCGCGCTCGCCGATGTCGAGCACGCCCGTGACGCGGATGAGGCGATCGTAGTCGATGGCGTGGATCGGACGCGACATTTCCACGAGCACGATGTCGTCCGGCCAGGCGGCCGCGCTGTCGCAGAAGGGACAGACCGCGGCGGGCGTTTTGGTGAGCACGAAGAAATTGATTTCCGATTTCAGCGGCGGCGCCATGTAGCCGCGCATCTCGACTTCCTGGCCGGCGTTGCGCTTCGCCGCCTCGGTGAACTCGCCATCCTCGCGCAGCAATTCGGAAAAGGCCACCCGCGTCGCCGCGCGGACGGCCCGCGCCGGCAGGAAGGCGGCGAGGGCGACAAGCAGGACCCGGCGGTCGAGACCCGCGCGGGGAGCGGCGGGAAAGGAAGGCGTGCGCGGCATGGATGCGAGGCCAGACGGGTTAAAATCAAATCGTGCGCCCGGCGGGCGCGAAGGTCAAGCGCTTGCGCGGACCCGGTCGAGGCCCTAGATAGTCCTCCAACAATGACGTGTGAGTGACGCGCGGCCCCGGGCCGCGCGGGGGGAGTAGCGGTTTTCGCCCATGGCGTCCTTGATCGAAGTCGAAAATCTGCGCAAGCGTTTCGGGTCCATTGTCGCCGTCGACGACGTGAGTTTCTCCGTCGCGCCTGGAGAAGTGCTGGGCTTTCTCGGCCCGAATGGCGCCGGAAAATCCACGACCATGCGGATCATCGCGGGGTCGCTCGCCGCGACCTCCGGCTCCGCCCGAATCTGCGGACACGACGTGCGCTCCGACTCGCTCGCCGCGCGCGCCTGCCTTGGCTATCTGCCCGAGGGCTCGCCCCTCTACGCCGACATGACGCCCGAGGGCCTGCTCGATTTCGTCGCGGGCGTGCGCGGCATGGAAGCGGGACAGCGGCGCCGGCGCGTCGCCGAGGTCATCGACCGGCTGGAGCTCGCCGAAGTCCTGCACCGGCCCATCGACACCCTGTCCAAGGGCTTCAAGCGCCGCCTCGGCCTCGCCCAGGCGCTGGTGCACGACCCGAAAGTGCTCATTCTCGACGAGCCCACCGATGGTCTCGACCCCAACCAGAAGCAGTCGGTGCGCCGCCTCATCGGCGAGATCGCTCCGGACAAGGCGATCATCATCTCGACGCACCTGCTCGAGGAAGTCGATTCCATCTGCCATCGGGCCATCATCATCGCCGCGGGCCGTGTCGTCGGGGGCGGCACGCCCGAGGAGTTGCGCCGCGTGGCGACCAACCACAACGCCGTGCGCGTGCGCGTCGCCGTCGCCAGCGTGACGCGCGCGGTCGAACTGGTTCGCGGCCTGCCGCGGATCGCCGGCGTCGTCCATGGCGAGGAAGAAGGCGTCAGCGTCCTCGTCGCGACGCCCGAGGGCGGCGCCTTCATCGCCGACGAGGTCGCCGCCATTCTGCGCGGCGGCTCCATCGACGTGCGCTCGCTGGATGTCGAAACCGGGCGCCTCGACGACGTTTTCCATCGCCTGACGCGGGAAGCGGGACGCCATGTCGTTTAGCCGGGGTTGAACAGATGGGCGTGACCTTCACCATCGTGCGGCGCGAACTCGCCGCCTATTTCGCGACGCCGCTCGCCTATGTGTTTCTCGTCGCCTTCGTCGTCGCGGCCGGCGCGATGACCTTTTATGTCGGCGGCTTCTTCGGGCGGCGTCAGGCCGACCTTTCGCCGTTTTTCCTGTTTCACCCCTGGCTGTTCCTCGCGCTGATCCCGGCCATCGGG
The DNA here is from genome assembly GCA_903884435.1 of uncultured Hyphomicrobiales bacterium. Taxonomy (GTDB): domain Bacteria; phylum Pseudomonadota; class Alphaproteobacteria; order Rhizobiales; family Beijerinckiaceae; genus Terripilifer. The sequence goes on from CAISEY010000368.1 coordinate 12,452, forward strand.
ATGCGCCTGTGGGCGGAGGAGCGCCGCTCCGGCACGATCGAACTGCTGCTGACGCTGCCCATCGCGACGTGGCAGGCGGTCGCCGGCAAGTTCATCGCGGGCTGGCTCTTCGCCGGCCTCGCGCTGGCGCTGACCTTGCCCATGTGGCTCTCGGTGGCCTGGCTCGGCGCGCCCGACAACGGCGTGATTCTGGCGTCCTACATCGGCAGCTTCCTGCTGGCGGGGGCCATGCTCGCCATCGCCTCCTGCGTCTCCGCGCTGACGCGCAACCAGGTGATCGCCTTCATTCTCGCCATCGGCGTCTGCCTGCTGCTGATGGTGAGCGGCGTCGAGGCCATCACCTCGACGCTTCGCGCCGTGCTGCCCGCGCAGGCGGTGGATCTTCTCGCGTCGTCGTCGATGCTGACGCGCTTCGTCACCATCACCAAGGGCGTGCTCGACTTCCGCGACATGTTCTATTTTGTCTCGATGATCCTGCTGTTTCTTTACATCAACGCCTGCGTCGTCGAATTCGAGAGGACCGCCTGATGAGCGGCGACCGCGCTTCAACCTTCGGCGATCCCGCGCGCCGCGCCATTCTGGCGATTCCCCTCGCGATCGTTCTGTTCTTCGCGCTCAACGCCATCGTCGGCGTCGCCGGCCGCTCGGCCCGCGTCGATCTCACGCAAGACCGGCTCTACACGCTGAGCGACGCGACGCGGAAGGCGCTCGCCGCCATCGACGAGCCCGTGACCCTGCGGCTCTACCGCTCGCCGGGCCTGATCGCGGCGGCGCCGCGTCTGAAAATCTACGCCGAACGCGTCGATGAAATGTTGCGCACCTACCGGGAGATTTCGAAGGGCAAGGTGCTCTACGAAGTCGTCGAGCCCGAGCCCTTCTCGCCCGAGGAAGACCGCGCCATCGGCTATCGCCTTCGCGGCTTCCCCGTCGACCGCGCCGGCGCGCAGGGCTATTTCGGCCTCGTGGGGACCAACACGGTCGATGGACTCGAACGCGTGGAATTCCTCGATCCGCAACGCGAGGACACGCTCGAATACGACCTGACGAGCCTCGTGAAGCGCCTCGCGCAGCCGCGCAAGCTGAAAATCGGAATCATCGAATCGCTCAATATGTTCGGCTCGCAGCAATTGCGCCGGCCGCCGTGGGCGATCCTCGACATGATCAACCAGTCCTACAGCGTGCAGCCGCTGACGCCGGGATCCATCGCCCTCGACGGAATCGATCTTCTCGTCGTCGCGCATCCGCGCGGCCTCGCGCCGCGCGATCTTTACGCCATCGATCAATACGCCCTCGCGGGCAAGCCCGTGCTCGTCTTCGTCGATCCGGTGGTGGAGACGCTCGCGGCGCAGGCGCAGCAGAGGCCGCAGCTCGAAACCGTCTCCTCGAACCTCGAGCCGCTGCTCTCGGCGTGGGGCGTGGAAATGGCGCCGGGCAAGGTCGTCGGCGACCGCGCCATGGCCCTGCGCGTCACCGCGATGGCGGGCCGCCAGCGCGTCGTCGCGAGCTACCTGCCCTGGTTGCAGGTGCGCGAGGACAACTTCAATCACGAGGACATGGCGACGGCGCGGCTGCGGCTGATGCGCGTGACGAGCGCCGGCGCTCTCTCGACGAAGGCGGGCGCGACGACGAAGGTCACGCCGCTCATCTCGACCACGGGCGAATCCATGCTGCTCGAGGCCTCGCAGGTGCTCGACCGGCCCAATCCGAACGTTTTCCTTGAAAAATTCGTCCCCGGCGGCAAGCCGCTGACCATCGCCGCGCGTGTTTCCGGCCCCGCCGCCTCGGCCTACCCCGAAGGCGAGCCGCCGCCGCCCGAAGGCGCCGAACCGCCGTCGGGGCCGAAGCGCGACCACCTCGCGAAATCTTCCGCGCCGATCCACGTCGCCGTCGTCGCCGACGTCGATCTCCTCGCCGACGATCATGTCGTCAACGACGCGGGACAACTCGTTTCCAGCAACGCCGACTTCGTTCTCAACATGATCGACACGCTCGCCGGGGGCGCGGATCTCGCGAGCCTGCGCGGTCGCGGCATGTCGCTGCGCACCTTCACGCGCGTCGAGGAAATGGAGCGCGCGGCGGAAAACCTCTACCAGTCGCGCGAGGCCGCCCTGACGAGCGACCTCGAGAAATCCCAGGCCGATCTTCAGCAAATGGTGGCGCGCGGCGCCTCGCAAAACGGCGAGGTGGGCGCGCTGACGCGCGAGCAGCAGGATCTGCTCGACAAGCTCAACCAGAAAATCGTCGACCTGCGCCGGCAATTGCGCGACGTGCGCGCCGCCTTCCGCGCCGAGGTCGACGCGCTCGAAACGCGGCTGAAACTCGTCAACATGCTGGCGGTTCCCGCCCTCCTCGTCCTCGTTGGCCTGCTCGTGTCCCTGTGGCGGCGCGCGCGCCTCGCCCGTCACGTCGCCGCGCGCAAGTCCGGCCAGGGAGCCTCGTCATGAGCCCGCGCGCCTTTCGGCTTTTGTTGTTGTCGACCTGCGTCGCCGTCGGCGCGGCCATCTGGCTCGTGCGCGGCGACACGCTGCCGGACTCCTCGCGCGCCTCTGGCGTCGAAAGCGTCGCGCCCTTCGCGGCGCGCTCCGCGGACGTGGCGAAAATCGCCATCGAAACGCCCGACTACGCGCTGACGCTGGAAAAGAAGGGCGACGGCTGGACGGCCAGCAACCGCGGCGACTACCCCGCCCGGCCCGCCGCCGTGGCCAATCTATTGTCGAGCCTCGCGTCCATGCGCCTCGCCGAGCGCAAGACCGTGAAGGCGGACCTTTTCAAGGAAATCGGCGTCGAGGATCGCGCGGCGGGCGCTGGCTCGACATCGCTCGCCTTCGAATACGCGAGCGGCGCCAAGGCTGGCGGCGTGCTGCTCGGCAAACGCGCCAATTCCGCCTCCTTCGATCAGGCCGGCGCGACCTTCGTGCGCCGCGCCGGCGAGGCCCAGGCCTGGCTCGCCCAGGGCGCCGCGAACGTGCCGCGCGAATTCTCCGACTGGTTCGCCGAACTGCCCGCCATCCCCGCGACGGAGGTTCAGCGCGTCACCATTTCCGAGGGCGGACGCGTTGTCTTCGACGCGAAGAAGGACGCGGGCGGCCTTTACGCGCGCGCCGACGCGGCGGAGCCGGCGGCCAACGACACCGCGGTGAAACGCGTCGCCCAGGCGCTCGTCGGCACGGGCTTCGAGGACGTGAAGCCGGCTTCCGCGATCCCCGCCGCGAAGCGTTCCGTCCGCCTCGAACTCGAAGCCGGCGCCTTCATCGAGGCAATCGTCGGCGAGGCCGGCGGCCAGACCTTCGTCCGCTACGAGGGAAACGCGACGGGGCCCGCCGGCGACGTGATCAAACAGACGAAGGGCTTCGCCTTCCGCTTGCCGAACTACCGGACGTCGGGCCTGACGCAATCGGTCGCCGAGCTCACCGCGCCCGAACAATCCGGCGCCGTGCCGCCCGACGGATTGCCGCCGGGCCTCATGCAGGGAATGCCCCCGGGCTTCCCGCAGGGGATGCCGCACGGATTGCCGCCGGGCTTCCCCGGCGGGCCGGGCGGCCCCTGATCAGGTCTTCGCGGTCGCGCCGAGCGCGCGTTCGTCGCGGGCGAAATTCGGCGCGGGCGGCGTGCCCCAACCATCGACCCAGGTGCGCGGCGTCCAGACTTTCGGGCGTTGCGGCCGGTCGGAGTGCCACGGGCGCGGCTCGAAATAACCGAGATCCTCGTTCTTCATCTGGTCGAGTTCGCAGAAATATTCCACGACGTGATCGTCGGGGCTGCGATGATACGCGGCGATGTTGTGCCCCGCGCCCTGGCGCAGCGGCCCCCAGCCCAGCGGAATGCGGTGCATCGACAGGGTCTCGCAACCCTGCTGCACGTGCGCGAAATCCTTCAGTTCGAAGGCCATGTGATGCACGCGCGTCGTCTCGCTGCGGAAGAAGTTGACCGTGTGGTGATCCGGGTTGCAGCGCATGAACACGAACTGGTCGCCGATCCAGTCGGAAATCCGGAAGCCGAGCACACGCTGGTAGAAGTCGAGCGACGCGTCGAAGTTCGTGATGAACATCGCGACGTGGCCGAGCTTCAAAGGGCCGACGCCGGCGACGTTCCTGTTGGCGTCGATGAAGCTCCATTGCGAAAACAATTCGATCGTCGTGCCGCTCGGGTCGGTGAAGACCAGCGCCTTCGGCGAGCCCGGAAAGGGATCGGATCGAACCTCGGACGCGACGCCTTCCGCGGCGAGCGCGCGCGCCATGTCGCCGAAATCGGAATCGGGCGGCACTTCCATCGAGAGGCTCGTGCAATGCGCCCGGTCGGCCTTGCGCAACGTGACCGTGAGCTGGCCGAGCTTCGAGGCCAGGTGCGCCGTCGTCGCGCTTTGCTCGACGCAAACGAGCCCGTTCACGTCGACGAAATAATCGATCTGCTTTCGCAGGTCGGGCGTGTCGAACGTGGCGTGGCCTAGCCTCTGGGCCTTGATCATGGGTGTCTCCCGAACTGCGCGATGGCGCCGGTGATGGCGATTGCGCCGGAGGGTGTCAAGCGCCGCCGCGGGCCGGCTCAACCCTCCAGCAACCCCGCGTGGGCGAACTTGCCGAGCGCCGTCTGGACGGTGTGCAACGCGCCGATCATGTCGCCGCCGGGCCCGCTCATCTCCATCGCGAGTTCGGCCAGAGTTCGCGTTCCATCGAGCATGAGCAGAAAGCGCAGGCTGTCGTCGTTGTCGATCCTCGTCAGCGTGTGGCGCAGGGTCGTGACCTCGCGAACGCCCGCCGCCGCCTGGACGCGCGCCAGCAGGCTCGCGCGGGGCCGTTCGCCAGGCTCGCGCGCGCAAGGGAACGGCGCCGTCGAGAGGCCGACGAGGCCGTTGACGAAAAGCCGCGCCAGCGCCTCGCGCGCGTCGTCGCCCGGCGCGATCTCCTCCACGGGAAGCGCTCGCGGCCAGGCCCCGGACACGCGTACCAGCCCGGCGGCGAAATCCGCGTCGCCGATCGTGATCTGTCCGCCCGTCGAGGCGCGCAG
>CAISEY010000369.1 GCA_903884435.1 uncultured Hyphomicrobiales bacterium
CGCTTGCGGGTGGCGTCGCCGCCGTAGCATTTCGCCGTCACGTCCTTGCGCAGGGCGCGGATGGTTTCGCGGGCGATGATCTTGCCGCCGATCGCCGCTTGCACGGGAATCTGGAACATGTGCGGCGGGATGAGTTCGCGCAGCTTTTCCACCATGGCGCGGCCGCGCATGTCGGCGCGGGTGCGATGCACCAGCATGGAGAGCGCGTCCACGGGCTCGCCGTTGACGAGGATCGACATTTTCACGAGGTCGCCGGCCTTGTAGTCGGTGAGCGTGTAGTCGAAGCTGGCGTAGCCCTTCGAAATCGACTTCAGCCGGTCGTAGAAATCGAACACGACCTCGTTGAGCGGCAGGTCGTAGATGACCATGGCGCGCTTGCCGACATAGTTGAGATCGACCTGGACGCCGCGGCGGTCCTGGCAGAGTTTGAGCACCGAGCCGAGATATTCGTCCGGCGTCAGGATCGTCGCCTTGATCCAGGGCTCCTCGATTTCGTCGATCTTGACGACGTCGGGCATGTCGGCGGGATTGTGCAGTTCGATGACCTCGCCATTGGTCATTTTGATCCGGTAGATGACCGAGGGCGCCGTCGCGATCAGGTCGAGGTTGAACTCGCGTTGCAGACGTTCCTGAATGATCTCGAGATGCAGCAGGCCGAGGAAGCCGCACCGGAAACCGAAGCCGAGCGCGGCCGAGGATTCCATCTCGTAGGAGAAGCTCGCGTCGTTGAGCCGCAGCCGCCCCATCGCCGCGCGCAAATCCTCGAAATTCGCCGCGTCCACCGGAAACAGGCCGCAGAACACCACGGGCTGCGCCGGCTTGAAGCCGGGCAGGGCTTCCGTGCAGCCCTTTTTCTCGTCGGTGAGCGTGTCGCCGACGCGGGTGTCCGCCACCTGCTTGATCTGCGCGGTGATGAACCCGATCTCGCCGGGGCCGAGCTTTTCGACGTCGACCATCTTCGGCTTGAACACGCCGATCTTCTCGATTTCGTAATGCGCGTCGGTGCCGATCATCTTGATGCGCTGGCCGCGCTTCATCGAACCGTCGATGATGCGGACGAGAACGACGACGCCGAGATAGGCGTCGTACCAGGAATCGACCAGCAGCGCCTTCAGCGGCGCGGTCTCGTCGCCCTTCGGCGGCGGCAGGCGCGTCACGATGGCCTCGAGCACGAGGTCGATGTTGAGGCCCGTCTTGGCGGAAATCGGCACGGCGTCGGAGGCGTCTAGGCCGATCACGTCCTCGATCTGCTGCTTGATCCGGTCCGGTTCGGCGGCGGGCAGGTCGATCTTGTTGAGCACCGGCACGATCTCGTGGCCGGCGTCGAGCGCGTGATAGACGTTGGCGAGCGTCTGCGCCTCGACCCCCTGGGAGGCGTCCACCACCAGCAGCGAGCCCTCGCAGGCCGCGAGCGAGCGCGAGACCTCGTAGGCGAAATCGACGTGGCCGGGCGTGTCCATGAGGTTGAGGATGTAATCCTTCCCGTCGAGCGCCCTGTAGTCGAGGCGAACCGTCTGCGCCTTGATGGTGATGCCGCGCTCGCGCTCGATGTCCATGGAATCGAGCATCTGCTCTTCCATGTCGCGGGCCGCGACGGTTCCCGTCTGCTGGATCAACCGGTCGGCGAGCGTGGACTTGCCATGGTCGATGTGGGCGACGATGGAGAAGTTGCGGATGTTCGAAATCGGGTGGGTGGTCATGGCGCGGGGATAGCACCGCGCGCGCGGGCCGGAAAGCGCCATTTTCCCCCCATTGAAACGCGTGGAGCCGCGGTCTAGGCTGCAACAGGCAAAAATCCGGTCCATTCCGCTCCTGGCGTGAGGCCGTTCAACTCGGGGAAATCGCCATGAAGCACCGTCACTTGTGGTCCACGCTCGCCGCCGGGGTCGCGGCCGGCGCGCTGCTCGCGGGGGGCGCGAGCGCCCAGGGTCTGTCCGGCAACGTGACGTCAGCCGCCGAGCCGACCATGGAAGGCGTGCTCGTCACCGCCAAAAAGGAAGGCTCCTCCATCGCCGTGACCGTCGTTTCCGACGACAAGGGCCATTACAGCTTCCCGGCCGATCGCGTCGCCCCGGGCAAGTACAATATCTCCATTCGCGCGGTCGGCTACGTGCTCGAGAGCGCCAAAACCGTGGACGTGCCGGAGGGCAAGGCCGGCTCGCTCGACATCAAGCTCGGCAAGACGAAGAACCTCGCCGCGCAGCTTTCCAATGGCGAATGGCTGCTGTCGATGCCCGGCGACGACAAGACAAAGCAACTGCTCGACGGCTGCGTCGGCTGCCATACCTACCAGCGCATCGTGAACTCGACCTACGAGACCGAGGATTTCCTGGCGATCTTCAAGCGCATGGGAACCTATTCGCCCGGCTCGACGCCGCAGAAGCCGCAGCCGCTGTTGCCCGGTCCGCGCGGCGAGCGCCCCGCCATCAGCCCCAACAACGCCCAGAAAGTGGCGGAACTGCTGATCAACGCCAATCTCAGCCAGAACCCGGCGCATTCCTACCAGTACAAGACCTTCCCGCGTCCGAAGGGCCGCGCCACGAAGGTCATCATCACCGAATACGACATTCTCCCGCGCAAGGACTGGCAGCCGCACGACGTGATCCTCGACCACGAGGGCATGGTCTGGTTCTCCGATTTCGGCGACCAGTTCATGGGCCGCATGGACCCTAAAACCGGCAAGGTCGAGGCCTTCCCGCTGCCGATGATGAAGACCGACGGTTCGCCGAAGGGCGGCCTCGAAATCGGCGAGGCGCCGAACGGCGACATCTGGCAGTCCGGCATGTACCAGGGCGGCGTCTATCGTTGGGAGCGCGCCACCGGCAAGGTCACCGCCTTCAAGATTCCCGACCAGTGGCAGACGCCGAGCACCCAGGAATCGATGGTCTCGCCGCAGCATTCCGACGTCGATGGCTATGTCTGGACCAACGACCAGCAGGACCACTCGCTGCTGCGTCTCGATCCGAAGACCGGCAAATACGAGCAGATGGGCGAGACCAAGGACGCGGCGGGCAAGCCGATCCCTGGCTATGGAATGCCGACGGATCTCAAGAACCGCCCGATGCTGCACGAATTCTCCGGCACCCGCATCGGCTGGTACGATCCCGAAAAGAAAGTCGCCGAAGTCTTCACGACGCCGTTCCAGGGCTCGGCGCCCCGGCGCGGCCGCGTCGACGCGAAGGGCCGCCTGTTCTTCGCCGAATACCGCGGCAATGGCGTCGGCATGTTCGATCCGGAGACGAAGCAGATCAAGGAGTGGAAGCTGACGCTGCCGTGGAGCGCGCCCTACGACGCCGTCGCCAATTCGAAGGGCGAGGTCTGGACCGGCTCCATGCTGAACGACCACGTCAACCGGCTGGACACGAACACCGGCGACCAGGTTCACTACCTGTTGCCGCGGCCGACCAACATCCG
>CAISEY010000370.1 GCA_903884435.1 uncultured Hyphomicrobiales bacterium
CTCGATGATGCGCGTCGGCGCGCCGAATTCCTGCGCCGTGTGAATCAGCGCCTTCGTGTCCTTGGGAAAGCACGAGCCTCCATAGCCTGGTCCGGCGTGGAGGAACTTCGAGCCGATGCGGTTGTCGAGGCCGATGCCGCGCGCCACGTCCTGCACGTTGGCGCCCGCCTTCTCGCAAAGGTCCGCCATTTCGTTGATGAAGGTGATCTTCATCGCGAGGAACGCGTTGGCCGCGTATTTGATCAGTTCGGAGGTCCTGCGCGCCACGTAGAGAATGGGCGGCGGGTTGAGATAGAGAGGGCGGTAGACCTCGGCCATCACCTCGCGCGCGCGCGGGTCGTCCGTTCCCACGACAATGCGGTCCGGGTGCTTGAAATCGTTGATCGCCGCGCCCTCGCGCAGGAACTCGGGATTGGACGCGACCGAGAATTCCGCCCGTGGCGCCGCCTCGCGGATGATGCGTTCGACCTCGTCGCCGGTGCCGACGGGCACCGTCGATTTCGTCACGATGACCGTGAAGCCCTTCAGCGAGGCGGCGATTTCGCGCGCCGCCGCGTAGACGTAGCTCAGGTCCGCGTCGCCGCCGTCTCCGCGCGAGGGCGTGCCGACCGCGATGAACACGGCGTCGGCGGATTGCACCGCTGGCGCGAGATCGGTCGTGAAGCTCAGCCGTCCGCGCTTGCGGTTTGTCGCGACCATGTCCTCGAGGCCCGGCTCGAAGATGGGGATGCGCCCGTCGTTCAGCGCCTCGACCTTCGCCACGTCCTTGTCGACGCAGGTCACGACGTGCCCGAAGTCGGCGAAACAGGCGCCGGACACGAGCCCGACATAGCCCGAGCCGATCATTGCGATGCGCATGATTCAAGTCTCCATTGAATTTTTTGGACAGGCGCGGTCAGGCGCCGATGTTGAACGCCGCGAGAACGGCCATGTTCACGATGTCGGAATCCTTCGCGCCCAGCGGCACGATCTGCACCGGCTTGTCGAAGCCGACGATCAGCGGCCCGATCACGGTCGCGCCTCCGAGCTCCTGCAACATGCGCGTCGAGATCGAGGCGGAATGGAACGCCGGCATCACCAGGACGTTCGCCGTGTCGGACAGACGGCAGAAGGGATAGGCGGCCATCAACTCCCGGTTCAGAGCCACGTCGGCGGCCATCTCGCCGTCGTATTCGAAATCGACGCGCCGCGTGTCGAGAATGCGCACGGCTTCCTGAACCCGCTGCGCGCGGTCGCCCGGCGGATGGCCGAAGGTGGAGAAGGCGAGCATCGCGACGCGCGGCTCGTAGCCAAGCCGGCGCATGACGCTCGCCGCCTCGACGGCGATCTGGGCGAGATCTTCCGCGTTCGGATCCTCGGCGATCGCGGTGTCGGCGACGAGCACGGGACGGCCGCGCGACAGCACGAGCGAGACGCCGATGAGTCGATGGCCGGGCCGGTGGTCGATGACGCGGCGCACTTCCTCGAGCGCGATGGAGAAATTGCGCGTCACGCCCGTCACCATGGCGTCGGCGTCGCCGCGCGCCACCATCGCCGCGGCGAAGGAGTTGCGATCGTTGTTGACGAGGCGCTGGCAATCGCGGAACAGGTAGCCCTTGCGTTGCAGCTTCTCGTAGAGGAACCGCGCGTAAACGGCGTTGCGGTTCGACAGGCGCGCGTTGTGAATCTCGATGTTCTTGTCCGAGAGGTCGACGCCGCATTGTTCCGCGGTCTCGCGCACCCGTTCCTCGCGACCGACGAGCACCGCGGTGCCGAGCCCCTGATTGACGAAGGAAAGCGCGGCGCGAATGACCTGCTCTTCCTCGCCCTCCGCGAAGACGACGCGCTTGGGATAGCGTTGCACCCGCTCGACGATGCGCTGCAACGCGCCGGCGACGGGATCGCGCCGCGCCGAAAGCTGGCGCTGGTAGGCCTTCATGTCGACGATCGGCTTGCGCGCGACGCCGGTTTCCATCGCGGCCTTCGCCACGGCGGCCGGCACGACGCTGATGAGGCGCGGATCGAAGGGCACGGGAATGATGTATTCGCGTCCGAACCGCGGCCGCGCGCCCTGATAGGCGGCGGCGACCTCGTCCGGCACGTCCTCGCGCGCGAGCTCCGCCAGCGCGTTGGCGGCGGCGACCTTCATCTCCATGTTGATCGTCGTCGCGCGCACGTCGAGCGCCCCGCGGAAGATGTAGGGGAAGCCGAGAACGTTGTTGACCTGGTTCGGGTAGTCCGAGCGGCCCGTCGCCACGATGCAGTCGCCGCGCACCGCCTGCGCTTCCTCCGGCGTGATTTCAGGATCGGGATTGGCCATCGCGAAGATGATCGGATTGGGCGCCATGGATCGCACCATGTCCGGCGTCACGGCGCCCTTCACGGAGAGGCCGAGAAACACGTCGGCGCCGTCCATGGCCTCGGCGAGCGTGCGCCGGTCGGTCGCCACCGCGTGCGCCGATTTCCACTGGTTCATGCCGTCGGTCCGGCCGCGCCAGATCACGCCCTTGGTGTCGCACAGCATGATGTTTTCGGGCGCGAAGCCCATGGCCTTGATGAGATCGAGGCAGGCGATGCCCGCCGCGCCCGCGCCGTTGCACACGAGCCGGGTTTTCTTGATGTCGCGCCCGGTGAGGTGGATGGCGTTGATGAGGCCGGCGGCGGAGATGATCGCCGTGCCATGCTGGTCGTCGTGGAAGACCGGGATGTCGAGCAGTTCCTGCAGCTCGGCCTCGATGCGGAAACACTCGGGGGCCTTGATGTCCTCGAGGTTGATGCCGCCGAACGAGACGCCGATGTTCTTGACCACGGTGATGATCTCGTCCGGGTCCTTGGACAAAAGTTCAATGTCGATGGAATCGACGTCGGCGAAGCGTTTGAACAGCACCGCCTTGCCTTCCATCACCGGCTTGGACGCCAGCGCGCCCA
>CAISEY010000371.1 GCA_903884435.1 uncultured Hyphomicrobiales bacterium
CCCGAACCCGAACGCAACTGGTGGCGGCGGCTGCGGCAGGGCCTGTCCCGGTCAGCCTCGTCCATCGGCGCGGGAATCGCGAGCGTCTTCACGAAGAAGAAGCTCGACCGGGCGATGCTCGACGATCTCGAGGATATTCTCATCCAGGCCGATCTGGGCGTCGCCACCGCGACCCGCATCCGCGAGGCCGTGGGCAAGGGGCGCTACGACCGCGAAATCGAACCGGGCGAGGTGAAGGCGATCCTGGCCGAGGAGGTCGAGAAAGTGCTGGCGCCCGTGGCGCGGCCCCTCGTCATCGACGATACGAAAAAGCCCTTCGTGATTCTCGTCGTGGGCGTCAACGGCTCGGGCAAGACGACGACCATCGGCAAGCTGTCCGCCAAGCTCGTCGCGGAGGGCCGCAAGGTGACGCTCGCCGCCGGCGACACGTTCCGCGCCGCCGCCATCGAACAATTGCAGATCTGGGGAGACCGCATCGGCGCGCCCGTCATCGCGCGCGCGCAGGGATCCGACGCCGCGAGCCTCGCCTTCGAGGCGATCACCGGGGCGCGCGCGAGCGGAGCCGACGTGCTGATCATGGACACGGCCGGGCGGCTGCAAAACCGCGCCGAACTGATGGCCGAGCTCGAAAAGGTCATCCGCGTGATGAAGAAGCTCGACGCGGAGACGCCGCACGCGGTTCTGCTGGTGCTCGACGCCACCGTCGGCCAGAACGCGCTGTCGCAGGTCGAGATTTTCGGCAAGAAATCCGGCGTGACGGGCCTCGTGATGACCAAGCTCGACGGCACGGCGCGCGGCGGCATTCTCGTCGCCATCGCGGAGAAATTCGCCCTTCCCGTGCATTTCATCGGCGTCGGGGAAACGCAGGACGATCTCGAACCCTTCGAGGCGCGCGATTTCGCCCGCGCCATCGCGGGCCTGGAGGACGAAGCTTGAGCACGCAACCGCCGCCCGCGAAAAATGGCCCGCCAAAGGTCAATCCCGGCCTGAAATTCGCACTGGAAATGGGGCCTCTCGTCCTGTTTTTCTTCACCAACTGGAAGTTCGGGATTTTCCCGGCCACCGGCGTGCTCATGGCGGGCGTCGTCGCCGCGCTCGCGGCCTCGTGGTTTCTCACCAGACACCTGCCGGTGATGCCGGTCGTCACCGCCGTCGCGGTTCTCGTCTTCGGCGCGCTCACGTTTTTCTTCAACGACGATCTCTTCATCAAACTGAAGCCCACCATCGTCAATTCGCTGTTCGGCGCGATCCTGCTGGGCGCGCTGGCCTTCGGCAAGCCCCTGCTGCCGGTCGTGCTCGACAGCGTGCTGCAACTGACCGACCGCGGGTGGCGCGTGCTGACGTTCCGCTGGGGTCTGTTCTTCTTCGTTCTCGCGGCGATCAACGAAATCGTCTGGCGCACGCAGACGACGGATTTCTGGGTGACGTTCAAGGTTTTCGGCATCATGCCGCTCACCGTCGTCTTCGCGCTCGCCCAGGTGCCGCTGATTCTCAAACACGAGATCCGGGAGCCCGACGCCGGCGAGGAAAAATAATCCGCGCCATCGACGTTCTCGCGAACGTGAGTTGCGGACCGGCGCGAACCAGGTTCAAATGCCGTCCAGCTGGAGGCGACGCCGTGAAAAGACTTCTGGTTCCCCTGTTCCTGGTCGCCGGCGCTCTCGCGCCGGATCTCGCCGCGGCGCAGAACCGCGCGCCGGCCCAGGGCCGTCCGTCGACGACGAGAATGACGTGCGCCGCCGCGGGCGCGCTCATCCAGTCGAAAGGCTCCGCCGTGCTCGACATTGGCGGCGGCGATTTCGATCTGTTCGTGCGCGACGCCAGCTTTTGTCCACACGGGCAAATCCTCCGGCCGGCGTTCACCCCCACGATCGATCAGCGGCAATGCATGATCGGTTATCGATGCTACGAGGAAGAGCGGCCCCCGCCGTAGTCTTCGCTCGCCGGCCCCGCGTTCCGGATGGAGAAAAAGCCTTGAAATCAGTTTCGCTCGCCGTCGCCCTGAGCCTTTTCGCCGGCGGAGCCCTGGCGCAGACGCGCGCGACGACGACGACCATGTCCTGTGACGCCGCCGCCAGCCTTGTCCAGGCCCGGGGCGCGGTTGTGCTTTACTCGACCCCCGACATCTTCGACCGTTTTGTCCGGGACGCGAGCTTTTGCCCGCATGGCCAGGTTCTGAAGCCAGCCTTCACGCCCGCCCGCGACAGGGCGCAATGTTTCGTCGGCTATCGTTGTTACGAGGAAGAAAAGCAGGTCCGGTGACGCCCGCCCGCCTCGCGGCCCCGCCTGTCTTTCGACATGGAGACGCCCGCATGAAAACTGTCAGCCTCGCCATCGCCCTGATCCTCGCCGCCGGCGCCGCGCTCGCCCAGTCGCGTCCTTCGACCACGAACATGACGTGCCGCGCCGCGAACGCGATGGTCCAGTCGCGCGGCGCCGTCGTGCTCTCCACGGGCCGCGATCTTTACGACCGCTACGTGCGCGGACAGGAATATTGCGGGCCCGGCGAGGCGGCGCGCGCGACCTTCGTCCCCTCCGCGGACAATCCGCGATGTTTCATCGGCTTCCGCTGCGTCGCGCCGTCCTATGACATGCGCTGACGCGCCCTCCGGCGGCGGGCCTTATCTCGCCGCTTTCTCGATCTCCGGCATCAGCCTGTCGCGCAACCCCTCGGGATCCAGCGGACCGACAAACTTGTAGGCGATGACGCCGTCGCCCCTGACGACGAACGTTTCGGGCACGCCGTAAACGCCCCAGTCGATTCCCGCGCGCCCGGATTTGTCGACGCCGATCAGCGCGTAGGGATTGCCCACCTCGCGCAGGAACTTGCCGGAATTGGCGGGCTCGTCCTTGTAGGCGACGCCCGCGAGGCGGACGCCCTTGCCGGCGAGCGCCGGATCGCGCGAGATTTTCAGGAGCATCGGATGTTCGTCCCGGCACGGCAGGCACCAGGACGCGAAAATATTGACCAGCGTCACCTTGCCCTGCGTGAGGTCGGCGGTCGAAAGCCCGCTGGCCGCGCCGAACCCCTCCAGCGCCGGCAAGGCGAAGGCCGGCGCCTTCTTGCCGATCAGCGCGGATGGCAGGCGAGAGGGGTCGCCGGACCTCAGACTGACGAAAAACAGCGCGGCCAGCGCGAGAAAAGCCGCGAGCGGGAGATAGACAACGAGTTTGTTTCGCGCGGGACGCGCCTCCGCTCCGGCGCTCATTCCTCGCCGCCCTCGCGCGCCGGGAATTTCGCGAGATCGCGTTTCAGCGCGCGATGCTCCAGCATGATCGAGCCGGTCAGGATCGCGACGACCGCGACCGCGATGGCATAGGCCGCGAAAATATACGCCGCGTGCGAGCCGTTCATGACGCGTTCCCCGGAAACATCTCCATCGCCCGCCGCGGCGCCTCGCCCTCGCGCGCCGCCAGGATCGACAGACGCCGCAGGCGGCGGCGCAGGATCTCGTTGCGGATGGCCATCAAATGCAGCGTCAGAAACAGCAGCGACGCCGCCAGCGCCATGACCAGGAGCGGCCACAACATGCTCGGATGGATCGTCGAACCGCCCATGCGGAACACCGAGGCCGGCTGGTGCAGCGTGTTCCACCAATCGACCGAAAACTTGATGACGGGAATATTGACGACGCCGACCAGCGTGAGGATCGCGGCGGCGCGCGCGGCCTTGCCGGGATCCTCGATCGTCCGCCAGAGCGCGACGAGGCCGAGATAGATCAGCAGCAACACGAGTTCCGAGGTGAGCCGCGCGTCCCAGACCCACCAGGTCCCCCACATCGGCTTGCCCCAGAGCGAACCGGTGACGAGACAGACGAAGGTGAAGGCGGCGCCAATGGGCGCGGCGGTTTTCTGGGCGGCGTCGGCGAGAGGATGGCGCCAGACGAGCGTGCCCAGCGCGGCGAGCGTCATCGCGCCATAGACCATCAGCGACAGCCAGGCCGCCGGGACGTGGATGAACATGATCCGCACCGTCTCGCCCTGCTGATAATCGGCGGGCGCGGTGAAAAACGTCATGTAGAGACCCGCCGCGAACAGCGCGGCGGTCACGGCCGCCAGCCACGGGACAGCGGCGTTGGCGAGGCGCAGGAAATGCGTGGGGTTGGCGTATTTCAGCATTCGCCAAGGTCTATTGCGGGCCGGACGCGAATGCAATTCACGGATACGGGACCGGCCCGGGAGCGTCCCGCGCGGTCAGGCGGACTTGCGGAAAACCGCTTCAACCCCGGCGAAAATGACCACGACGCAGAACACCCAGCCAAGCAGCGTCGCCGCTTTCAGCGGCTCCAGCAAGAGGCCGAAAATCGCCATCGCCGCGGCGATGAGCTGAAAAACGAGGAAAGCGTTGAGCCCGAGCTTTTCCATGATGCGTTCCCCGCTCCACGTTTGACGAAGCCCCGGAGCGCGTGGACGACGACGGCGGGGAGACTGGAACTCGCGGGCAAAGACCGGTCGGAATTGCGGGCGGACCGCCGCGACACTGCGCCCGGGCGCCGCCGCCGGCAAGTTAACAATCCGTAATGTTGCGCCGCGGCCGCGCGCCCGGAGCGCGTTCCCGCTTGCCTTGCGCGGGCCCGGTGTGAAACACACATGGGCGAATGCGTCCCGATCGCCGCCGCTCGCGGAATGCCCATGCGTCGTCTTTTTCTGTTGCTTTCCCTGGCCCTCGCCGGCTGCGCTCCGTTCGACCCGCGCCCGGAGCTGACCACGAATCTCGCGGACGCGCAGCGCGCCGTCACGGCCGCGTCGCTCTCCGGACGCACGGTCGCGACCCTCGTGGCCAGCCAGGGCGGGATCTACCGGCACGACACTGCCGCCGCGCTCGTCGAGGAGACCCTCGCCGACCTTGTCCGCGCCGCCGGAATCGAGGGGCTGCCGGCCACCGTCGCCATCCTCAATTCACCGGGTTACAACGCCTTTTCGCTGCCCGACGGACGGATCTTCCTGTCCCGCGGGATGCTCGCCCTCGCCAATGACCAGGCGGAGATCGCGGCTGCGCTCGGCCACGAACTCGGCCATGTGATTTCACGCCACGTCGCCCGGCGCGTGGTCGAGCGCGCCCGCGCCGCCGCCGACGCGGCGGACGTCGACCGGACCTGCGGCGACGCCGACATCACCCGCGCCACCATCGTCGCGCACCAGCTCTCGCTCGCGGAGTTTTCACGCAATCAGGAACTCGAGGCGGACCGGATTTCCATCGGACTGCTGGCGAAGGCCGGCTACGATCCGGCGGCTTCGCTCCGCATGTTGCAATCGCTCGAACGCGTGGCCGCGCTGTCGCCGAAGGCGGCGGGCGGCGCGCGGCGCGCGGCAAGTCCCGTGGCCACGCACCCGCCGACGCCCGAACGCATCGCCGCCGTGCGCGAGGAACTGAAAAAGCTGCCGGCGACCGGCGGACGCGCCGGGCGCGACCGCTATCTCGCGGCCATCGCCGGCGTCGCCTTCGGGGATGACGGGGCCGGCGGCTTCGTTCGCGGCCAGATCTACGTCGATCCGGCGCGCGACATCGCCATGACGCTGCCGAAGTCATGGCGCGTCTTCGCCACGCCCTCCGGCTTCGGCGCGTTGAAGCGGGACGGAGACGCCATCGCGCTCGTCACCGCTCTGGGCCCCGCCGTCGCGGCCGCGCCGGAAGCCGCGATGCGCCGGCTCCTCGCGGCGGCCAGCCCGGAGGCCGCGCTCGCGCCCTTGCCGGCGGGCGGCGCGGCTGGCTGGGCGGCGGCCTTCGAGAGGGAAAACACGAGCTTCCGGCTGGCGATTTTCACGCGGGGCGAAACCGCCTGGCGCGTGGTCTTCGGCGCGAAGCCGCGCGGGCCGGATTTCGACGCGGATTTCGCGCGAACCCTCGCCTCCATCCGCGCGCCCGACGCCCGCGACCGGAGCCTCGCCCGCCCCCTCGCCCTGCGCGTCGCCCGCGCGGACGGGCCGGACGCCCTCCGCCGCCTCGCCGGACGCGCCGGCGACGCGGAAAACGGCGCCGACCTCATCCTCGCCATCAACGGCCTGTCCGCGCCCGGAGCGATCCACCCCGGCGCGTCCCTGAAAATCCCGGATTTCGCGACGCCCTGAAAGACGCTTCCACCCGCGACCCGAAAAGATCCGCAACCCGGAAAGATCCATGACAAACTCCGCCAGCCTTCTCCCGGAATCCCTCGTTCACGGATACCGCGCCTTCCTCGGCGGACGCTTCGAGCAGGAGCACGGACGCTTCCGCCAGCTCGCCGAGGCCGGCCAGAAGCCGCGCGTGATGATCGTCGGCTGCTGCGATTCGCGCGTCTCGCCGGAAGTGATTTTCGACGCCGGGCCCGGCGAGATTTTCGTCGTGCGCAACGTCGCCAATCTCGTTCCGCCCTGGGGCCCCGACGGCGGGCTGCATGGCGCCTCGGCGGCGCTGGAATTCGCGGTCATGGGCCTGCGCGTCGAGCACATCGTCGTCATGGGCCACGCCGGCTGCGGCGGCGTGCGCGCCTTCGCCGAAAGCGAGGCCGATCCCTACGCGCGGCCGCTGTCGCCCGGCGATTTCATCGGCGCCTGGATGAAACTGATCGAACCGGCGGCGCGCGAGACCGGCGCGCCCGCCGGATCCATGGCCGATTACGTGGAAAAACTCGCGCACGCCTCGGTGAAGCGCTCGCTCGCGAATTTGCGGACGTTTCCCTGCGTGAAAACGCTGGAGGAGCGTGGCCGCCTGAGGCTGCATGGCGCCTATTTCGGCGTGGCGGACGGCAGGCTCGAGGCGCTGGACGAGGCGAGCGGGGAGTTCGTGGCGGTGGCGCCGGACAGCCACGCGACCGCCGCGGCGGCGAAGCTGGATTAATCCCCGCCCCTGAGCGCCGCCGCCGCCGCGAAGGGCGCCAGCGCGGCGCTCGCCAGCGTCAGCGCGCAAAGCACCAGAAACGGGGTCGCGAAGGGCACCGTGCCGCCGCTCGCGGCCGCCGCCGCGGAGACGCCGAAGATCAGCACCGGCACCGTGAAGGGCAGCACCAGGATCGCCATCAGCAGCCCGCCGCGGCGCAGGCTCGCCGTCAGCGCCGCGCCAATCGCGCCGATGAAGGTCAGCGCCGGCGTGCCGACGAACAGGGTGGCCGTGACGCCCGCCAGCGCCTGCCCGTCGAGCGCCAGCATCAGGCCGAAAACCGGCGCGGCCAGGATCAGCGGCAGGCACGTGACCGCCCAGTGGGCGAGGCACTTGACGGCGACGACGAGTTCGAGCGGCAAGTCGGCCATGCGCAGCAGGTCGAGCGATCCGTCCTCGTGATCGGCCTGGAACAGCCGGTCGAGGCCCAGCAGGGTCGCCAGCAAAGCCGCGATCCACAGCACCGCGGGACCGATGCGCGAGAGAAGGTTGAGGTCGGGCCCGATGGCGAAGGGCGTGATCGTCACCATGATGAGGAAAAACACGACTCCCATGGCGCCGCCGCCGCCGACGCGGCGCGCGAGCCGCAGTTCGCGCAGGAACAGGGCGAGAAGCGCGCGGCTCACGAACCCGCCTCCAGCCGCAATTCCCGCGCGGGGACGCCAAGCGGCGCGTGGGTGGCGGCGACAATGATCCCGCCCGCCGCGAGGTGGTCCGCCATCACCACGGCGAATTGCGCCTGCGCGACGGCGTCGAGCGCCGTGGTCGGCTCGTCGAGCAGCCAGACAGGGCGGGGCGCCACCAGAAGCCGGGCCAGCGCCACGCGGCGCTTTTGCCCCGCCGACAGCCAGCCGAACGGCAGGTCGATCGCCTTCGGCAGAGAAAACCGGGCGAGCGCCGCCTCCGGCGAAAGGCCCGGCGCGGCGGACAGCGCGGCGGCCCAGAAGGCGAGATTTTCGCGCGCCGTCAGCGCGCCCTTCATCGCCTCGGCGTGGCCGACGTAGTGCGCGTGGAGCGCCAGCCCCTCGCCGTCCGACGGTTCGCCGAATGAAATCTCGCCTTCCGCCGGCTCCAGCAGGCCGGCGAGCGCGCGCAGCAACGTCGATTTTCCCGCTCCGTTGGGACCCGTGACGACCAGCGCCTCTCCGCTCGCGAGCGTCACGGAAACGCCTTCGACCACCCGCCGGCCGCCGCGCGCGAGCGCGAGGCCCCGGACCTCGATCCTCGTGTTTTCCGGAAAGGCGGGCGTGGACACTGCGATTGGCTCGATTCTGTCGCGATATTTGCGCCGTCCCGTGTAGCCGCCCCGAAGAAAATTATCTATAAGCCCGCAATTCGCGACGACGCGAAGTCAGCAACGGGGCCAAAACCAATGTCTCTCGACAGTTTCAAATGCCGCAAGCCGCTCAAGGTCGGCTCGAAGACCTACCATTATTTCTCGCTCAAGCAGGCCGAGAAGAACGGTCTCACAGGCATTTCGAAGCTGCCGTATTCCATGAAGGTTCTCGTCGAGAACCTTTTGCGTTTCGAGGATGGCCGCTCGGTGACGAAGGAAGACATTCAGGGCTGCGCTGAATGGCTCGTCAACAAGGGCAAGACCGAGAAGGAAATCGCCTTCCGTCCCGCCCGCGTGCTGATGCAGGATTTCACCGGCGTTCCCGCCGTCGTCGATCTCGCGGCCATGCGCGACGCCGTGACGAAGCTCGGCGGCAAGGCCTCGAGCGTCAACCCGCTGGTTCCCGTCGATCTCGTCATCGACCATTCCGTCATCGTCGATGAATTCGGCAACGCGAAGGCCTTCAAGAAGAACGTCGATCTCGAATACGCCCGCAACGGCGAGCGTTACCAGTTCCTCAAGTGGGGCCAGGGCGCCTTCGACAATTTCTCCGTCGTTCCCCCCGGCACCGGCATCTGCCACCAGGTCAATCTCGAATATCTCTCGCAGACCGTCTGGACGAAGAAGGAAAAACACCAGCCGGCGCGCGGCAAGGCCGTGACCGTCGAGGTCGCTTATCCCGACACGCTGGTGGGCACGGATTCGCACACGACCATGGTCAACGGCCTCGCCGTTCTCGGCTGGGGCGTCGGCGGCATCGAGGCGGAAGCCTGCATGCTCGGCCAGCCGCTCTCCATGCTGCTGCCGGAAGTCGTCGGCTTCAAGCTGACCGGCAAGCTGAAGGAAGGCGTCACCGCCACCGACCTCGTGCTCACCGTGACGCAAATGCTGCGCAAGCTCGGCGTCGTCGGCAAGTTCGTCGAGTTCTTCGGCCCCGGCGTCGGCGACCTCTCGCTCGCCGACCGCGCCACCATCGGCAACATGGCGCCGGAATATGGCGCGACCTGCGGCTATTTCCCGATCGACACGGAAACGCTCGACTTCCTCTCGACCTCGAACCGCAAGACGGCGCGCGTCGCCCTCGTCGAGAAATACGCGAAGGCCCAGGGCCTGTTCCTGACGGCGAAGTCGGAAGACCCCGTCTTCACCACCACCCTTGAACTCGACCTCTCGACCGTCGTGCCCTCCATGGCCGGCCCGAAGCGTCCGGAAGGCCGCCTGCCGCTGGAGCAGATCGGCGCGGGCTTCGAAAAGGCGATGGTCAGCGAGTACCGCAAGGGCGACGAGCAGCGCAAACGCTTCCCCGTCGAGGGCGCGAACTACGATCTCGGCCATGGCGACGTGGTGATCGCCGCCATCACCTCCTGCACCAACACCTCGAACCCGAGCGTGCTGATCGCGGCCGGCCTGCTGGCGCGCAACGCCGTGGCGAAGGGCCTGAAGTCGAAGCCGTGGGTGAAAACCTCGCTCGCGCCGGGATCGCAGGTCGTCGGCGAATATCTCGACAATTCCGGCTTGCAGAA
>CAISEY010000372.1 GCA_903884435.1 uncultured Hyphomicrobiales bacterium
CGGCGGCGACGACCTCGCGCTATCGGCAACGCAAAAAACCATCTTCCGCCTCTACGGCGCGACGCTGGGGCGCCAGCCGGATGTCGCCGGCCTCAACGGCTGGGTCAATCTTCTCATCGGCGGCATGAGCCTCGATTCCATCGCCCAGGGCTTCGTCAATTCGGCGGAGTTTCAGGCGGCCTATGGCGCCCTCGACAACACCGGCTTCGTCACGCTTCTCTACGCCAACGTGCTTAAACGCGCGCCCGATTCAGCCGGCCTCAATGGCTGGCTCGACCTGATGAACCGGGGCCTGTCGCGCTCCGGCGTCGTCACCGGCTTCTCCAACAGCAACGAATATCAGGCCAACACCGACGCGCAGACCGGCGCTTTCGCCACGTCGCAACTCGACGCCGCCTTCTTCGGCCAGGTGTTCCGTCTCTACGGAGCGACGCTGAACAGGCAACCGGATTCCGCCGGTTTCGGCGGCTGGGTGGATATTCTCGCCGGGGGGCAGACGCTGTCCGGCATCGCCGGCGGATTCGTTAATTCCGCCGAGTTCCAGTCGGCTTACGGCGCGCTCGACAACGCTGCCTTCGTCACGCTGCTCTACAACAACGTGCTGAAACGCGCGCCCGATCAGGCGGGCCTCGATGGCTGGGTTGGCTTTCTGAACAATGGAATGGCGCGCCAGGACGTGGTGACGGGCTTCTCCGAGAGCGACGAATACAAGACAAACACAACCGCGCCGCTCAGAACCTTCATGCAAACCACGATGACCGCCTGGGCCGACACTCTGAACGGCGGCGCCGGCGACGACGTGCTGTTTGGCGGACGCGGCGCGGACGTGTTCCAGTTCGACAAATCAGCGGTTGGCAGCGACACGATCTACGGCTTCGAGAGCTGGGACATTCTCAACCTCACGGGCTTCGGCTATTCGAGCGCCGCGAACGCCGCGAGCCACATGACGCAATCGGGCGCGGACACGGTTTTCGCCGACCAGGGCGAGACGATCACGTTCAGAAACGCCACCCTCGCGACCGTGACCGGGGCGACGATGACCTTCGTCTGAGGACAAGGGTTTTCACTTCCCCCGGAAACCCTGTAGTGTGCACGCCGCGCGCCTGGGCCCCCGCCCGCGCGACAATCCACAGGGACCCCGATGTCTGACGCCGCCGCCGTGGCCACGGAGCCGCAAACCCTTTTCGACGCCGCGCAGGTTTCCCGCGCCTGGCCCTTCGAGGAGGCGCGAAAACTCGTGGCGCGCGTGGAAAAGACCGGTCAGAAGGAGGTCCTGTTCGAGACTGGCTATGGCCCCTCGGGCCTGCCGCACATCGGCACCTTCGGCGAGGTGGCGCGCACCACCATGGTCCGCCACGCCTTCGAGGTTTTGACCGGCGGCAAGATCAAGACCCGCCTGCTCGCCTTCTCCGACGACATGGACGGCCTGCGCAAGGTGCCCGACAACGTGCCGAACAGGGAGATGCTGCAAGCCCATCTTGGCAAGCCGCTGACCAGAATCCCCGATCCCTTCGGCAAGTTCGAGAGTTTCGCGCACCACAACAACGCCATGTTGCGCGCCTTCCTCGACCGCTTCGGCTTCGACTACGAATTCGCCTCCTCGACGGACTATTACGCGTCCGGCCGCTTCGACGCGGCGCTCGTCGACATGCTCTACCGCTTCGATCAGGTGCAGGCGATCATGCTGCCGTCGCTGCGCGAGGAGCGCGCCTCGACCTATTCGCCCTTCCTGCCCGTGCATCCGCGCACCGGAATCGTCATGCAGGTGCCGCTCGAGGCGATGGACGTGAAGGCGGGCACGATCACCTGGCGCGATCCCGACACCGGCGAGGAATTCGAGACGCCCGTCACCGGCGGCCATTGCAAGCTGCAATGGAAGCCCGACTGGGCGATGCGCTGGTACGCGCTCGACGTCGATTACGAAATGGCCGGCAAGGACCTGATCGACAGCGTCCGGCTTTCGGGCGCCATCGTGCGCGCGCTCGGCAAGCAGGCGCCGGAGGGCTTCAACTACGAGCTCTTCCTCGACGAGAAGGGCGGCAAGATCTCGAAGTCGAAGGGCAACGGCCTGACCATCGACGAATGGCTCACCTACGCGAGCCCGGAAAGCCTCTCGCTGTTCATGTTCCAGAAGCCGCGCGAGGCGAAACGCCTGCACTTCGACGTGATTCCCCGCGCGATGGACGAATATCTGCAATTCCTCGAGGGCTACGGGCGTCAGGACTGGAAGACGCGCCTCGGCAATCCCGTCTGGCACATTCACTCGGGCGAGCCGCCGGCGCCGGAAGCGCTCCGCCACGCCGGCGACGCCGCGCCGGGAGCCTCGATCGGTTTCAGCATGCTGCTCAACCTCGCCGCCGTCGCCAACAGCGAAGACCCCCAGGTTTTGTGGGGCTTCCTGCGCCGTTACGCGCCGGGCGTCTCCGCGGCGACGCATCCGGCCCTCGACGCGCGCGTTGGCTACGCCGTCGCCTATTTCCGTGATTTCGTGCGGCCGAAGAAGACCTATCGCCTGCCGGACGACGTGGAGCGCGACGCGCTCGGAAAGCTCGAAGCCATGCTCGCGGCCTTGCCCGCGGACGCCAGCGCGGAAGACATCCAGACCGCGCTCTACGACGTGGCGCGGCCCATCCCGCGTTATCAGGACCTGAAGGCGAAGGGCGCGACGCCGGAACGGCCGGGCGTCTCCAACGACTGGTTCAACATGCTCTACCAGGTGCTGCTCGGCGAGAACCGCGGACCGCGCTTCGGCTCCTTCGTGGCGCTCTACGGCGTCGCGGAGACGCGGACGCTGATCGAACGCGCGCTGTCGGGCGCGCTGGCGGGGGAACACGAGGCTTTCCTCGCGGCGCGCGGGGCCGGGGCGGGATGATCTCGACCGGCGTCCTCGTTCTCATATCCCTCACCGGTCTCCTGAGTTCCTTCGTTTCGGGAATTTTCGGCATGGCGGGCGGCCAGATTTTTCTGGCCGTCCTGCTGCTGTTTCTGCCGGTCGCGCCGGCGCTGGTCGTCTTCGCGGCGGTGCAGGTGGCCTCGGGCGCCTGGCGCGCCTTCCTGTGGCGCGATCACATCCACTGGCCCGTGACCTGGCGCTACATCGTGGGTTCGCTCGTCGTCTGGGGCGCGATGACATACGTGAGTTTCGTGCCGGGCAAGGCGATGGTCTATCTTGGCATCGGGCTGATGCCCTTCCTCGCCTTCGCCCTGCCGAAAAAACTCGCGCCCGACGTCACGCGGCGCGGCATGGCGTTCGTGTGCGGCGCGCTCGTGATGCTGCTGCAACTCGTCGTCGGCCAGGGCGGCAACATTCTCGACGTGTTCTTCCAGGCGAGCCCGCTCGATCGCAAGAAGGTCGTCGCCACCAAGGCGCTGACGCAGCTCGTCTCGCAAGTCATCCGCATCATTTATTTTGGCGCGCTCGCGGGCGATGTCGTGGCTTCGATCCCGTACTGGGCCTGGCTCGCGTTTCTCGTCACCGCCATCGCCGGCACCTCGCTGGCGCCGCTCGTGCTGAACCGCATGACCGACGCCGGATTCCGCAAGTGGACCAAGGTCATCATCGCCTGTTTCAGCGCGCTTTACGTGGCGCGCGGTCTGTGGCTGCTGTGGACCGGGCAGGGGGCGTGAGCCCTACTGGCTCGACCAGACGATCCGCGCGATCCATTCCACCTGCTCCATGGAGAGCACGCGGTCTTCGTGGCTGGCGTTGAGGGAGCGCAGCTCCAGAGTCTTGCCGGTCTGGCGCTTCAGTTCCTTGGCGAGCACCTCGCCCTCCGTCGTCTTCACCACGACGCGGTCGCCGCGCCGCACCGGCGCCTCGGGGTTGACGACGACGATGTCTCCGTCGCGATAGACGGGCAGCATCGAGTCGCCGGAGATTTCCAGCGCCCAGGCGTGGGACTGCCCGACATCGGGAAAGGCGATCTCGTCCCAGCCCGCGCCGGCGGGAAAGCCGCCGTCGGTGAAAAAGCCGCCCGCGCCCGCCTGGGCGAGGCCGATCAACGGCACGGTCTGTTTCTTCGGCGGGATGCTCGCCTGCACGACGCCGAGGAAATCCTCGATCGACGTCGAGGTCGCCTCGAGGATTTTCGCGATGGATTCCGTCGAGGGCCAGCGCAGCCGGTTCGCCGACGAGGAACGCTTTGACTTGTTGAAGGTGGTCGCGTCGAGCCCGGCGCGGCGCGCCAGCGCCGAGGGCGTCATGCCGTTCCTGGCCGCGAGCGCGTCAATCGCCGCCCAGACCTGCTGATGGCTCAACATCGGAATCTCCCCGCCAGTGGGCGCGCCGCAGGCCGCCGAAGACGACATTCCTAGGATGGTACATATGCCTTTCGCACGGGATTGGCAAATGGAATTCGCGACAGTCCACGCGCGTCCGGACGTCCGGTGGAAGACGGGAATTTAATAGATGATTAATTCACATTCATTTTTTTATGTAAAATCTTAACAATCCGGGCGGATGTTCCAAGTATTATCCATGAAAGGGCGCGCGTATGGCAGGCCTTCCGGAGTTTAATCCGGCCCGGAGTCTATGGGCGGAACTTCAAACGGGTATGACGAGGCAACGGGAACGGCTCCTGAGCATTCCGTCGGAGCTCGCCATTCGCGGGATGCACATGCCGCTCGCGACGCGTCGCTTCGCGGTGGAGGAGGCGCGCGGGAACGCCGCCGCGCCGACCGGCATTTCGACCTCCCTTGGCCAGTTCGATCAGGCCATCGTCGAGCGGCTGATTCAAAACGGCGTTTGCGTGACCTCGCTGGACGCGCTGGCTTTTCCCGACACCGGCGGGATGTTCGAGGACGCGATGTCCGTCGCCGGCGCTCTGATCGAGCGCGGCCGGTTCGCGCCGACGACGGGAAAGCATACGTTGACGGCGACGGCGGATGACTTGCTGGCGCGGATGCGCGTGTTCCGATGGGCGCTCAACGACCGCCTGCTCGACATTGTCGAAGCCTATCTCGGGGCTCCCGCCGCCTACGACGGCGCGCTGGTCTATCTCAGCAGGGGAGACGGGCGCGAAGGTGGCGTGCGCAAGTGGCATCGCGACCGCGAGGATGACCGGATGCTGAAGGTCGCGATCTATCTCAACGACGTCGACGAGGATGGCGGACCCTTCCAGGTGCTGACCCCTGAATTGCAAAAACTGGTCGACGGGCGCGCGAGCTGGAAATACGCGTCCATGCGCGACGAACAAATGTCCATCACGATCCGCGACGGCGACTGGGCGACGGGCGTGCGGACGCTGACGGGCGCGCGGGGCACGGTCTTTCTGGTCGACACCGCCCGCTGCCATCATCGCGGCAAGCCGCCGACGAAGCGCGACAGGCTCGCGGTGTTTCACAGCTTTTTCCGGCGCGTGCCCAGCCATCCCTTCTGTTGCGAGCGCTCCACGCTGTCGCGCGAACAAATGGCGTCTTTCGCCGACAGCCTGCCGCGGCGCGGGCGGGACTGCGTGTTGTGGCGCGAAAAACTGCCGTGGCGCATGCGCCTCGTTCCTCGCAACAGGATGACCATCTGACGGTCCGCGCGTCGCCCTGCGTCGCGCGTGCGCTGCTTGTCATTCGTCCGGCGGCGAAATAGTTTCGCCGGCGGGCGCGGCGGCGCGAAATTTCCGGGACCTCGGCGCCCCGGGGCGGCCGCGCGCGGGGAACGACGACATGACCATTGCGCGCCGCCGATTTCTCGAACTGGCGGCGGGAGCCGCCATTCCCGCCTTCGCCGCGCCGGCGTGGGCCGAATTGCCGCCGACTATCGCGATGGTCGTGCCCTTCGAGGCGGGCTCGGCGCCCGACATTTACGCGCGCGTCATCGCGGAGTCGATGCGAACCGGCCTCGGGCGGCCTGTCGTCGTCGAGAACAAGCCCGGCGCCGCCGGAAACATGGGAGCCCAATCCCTCGCCCGCGCGCCCGCCGACGGTTCGGCGATTCTCGTCGGCACCATGGCCCTGTGCGAGATCAATCCGCTCGTCTTCGACAATCTGCGCTGGTCGATGAAGGATTTCACGCCGGTCGTGAAGGGAATCGGCGCGCCGCTCGTTCTCGTCGCGCACCCGTCCGCGCAATCGCGCACGCTGGCGGAGCTTGTCGCCTTCGTGAAAGCAAGGCCGGGCGGCCTCGCCTACGCCTCCTATGGCGCGGGCACGCCGGGGCATTTCCTCGGCGCCCAGTTCAACACGAGATTTGGCCTAGACCTCGCGCATGTCCCCTATCGCGGATCGGCGTCGCAGGTGACGGAGATTCTCGCGGGCCATTCGCCCTTTGGCTTCGCCCAGACGCAGAACTCGCTGCCGCATGTCCAGTCGGGCGCCCTGCGCGCCATCGCCATCACCAGCGAGACGCGCTATCGCCTGATGCCCGACGTCCCGACCTTCGCGGAGCTCGGCTATCGCGAATTCTCGACGCAGGTCTGGTTCGGCCTGCTCGTGCGCGCCGGCACGCCGAAGGATCTTCTGGACCGGATATCGAGCGTCGCCATCGCGGCCCATGCCGACGCCCGCGTGCGCGAGACGCTCCTGCCGCAGGGTTACGACGTGCTCGGCCAGAGCGGCGATGAATTCGCCCGCGCCATCGAGGCAGGCGGCGCCAACTGGGCGGGCGTCGTGAAAGCGACGGGATTCAAGGCGAACGAATAGATTCGCCGCGCTCCATTGTGCGCCCGGTCTCGCGTCGCTAGTTTCGCCCGGTGTTCATTCGCGAGGCCTCCTTGTCCCTGATCTATAAAATCGTTCCCGCCGGTCTCTGGCGCTCGGCGGAGTCGAGAGGCGTTTTCGAGGGCGCGCCCGTCGATCTCGCCGACGGCTTCATCCATTTTTCCACGGCTGGCCAGGTTCAGGAAACCGCCGACAAGCATTTCGCCGGCGAGCGGGGCCTCTTGCTGGTCGCGCTCGCGGCGGAGGATTTTGGCGCGGACCTGCGCTGGGAGAAATCTCGCGGCGGCGCGTTGTTTCCACACCTCTACGCGCCGCTGAAGACCTCCGCCGCGCGCGCGGTGCGTGAAATCCCGCTCGGCGCCGACGGGCGCCACGATTTCACGGGGCTGCTGTCGTGATCGGCGCGCTTGGCTCCCTCGCGCGGCCCTTCCTGTTCATGCTGGAGCCCGAGGCGGCGCACCGCGCCTCGATTCTCGCTCTGAAACTGATGCCGCCGGTCTCGTGCGCTTTTCGCGATCCGCGGCTCGAAACGCGCGCCTTCGGTCTCGACTTTCCCAACCCTGTTGGCCTCGCCGCCGGCTACGACAAGGGCGGCGAGGCGCCGGACGCCCTGCTGCGTCTCGGCTTCGGCTTTGTCGAGGCCGGCACGATCACGCCGCTGCCGCAGCCGGGCAATCCGAAGCCGCGGCTGTTTCGCCTTCCCGCCGACGAGGGCGTCATCAATCGCCTCGGCTTCAACAGCGAGGGCCACGGGCCGCCGCGCGCGCGTCTTCTCGCGCGGCGCGGCAGACCCGGCGTCGTCGGCGTCAACGTTGGCGCCAACAAGGAGGCGAGCGACCGCGCTGGCGACTATGTCTCGGGCGTCACGGCCTTCGCGGATGTCGCGACCTATTTCACGATCAACATTTCCTCGCCCAACACGCCGGGCCTGCGCGATCTGCAACAGGCCGCGGCGCTCGACGATTTGCTCGCCCGCGTGCTCGACGCGCGCGACCGGGCCGCGGAACGCCATGGCCGCAAGCCCGTGCTGCTGAAGATCGCGCCCGATCTCGCGGAGGGCGATCTCGACGACATCGTCCGCGTCGCGCGCGCCCGGAAAATCGATGGACTCATCGTGTCGAACACGACGATCACGCGGCCGGAAACCTTGCGGGAGAAATCAGTCGCGGCGGAGGCCGGCGGCCTCTCCGGCAAGCCGCTCTTCGCCCTCTCGACGCGCGTGCTGGCGCAAGCCTTCCTGCGCGTCGAGGGCCAGTTTCCGCTGGTCGGCGCGGGCGGAATCGACGGCGCGGAGAGCGCCTTCGCCAAGATCGAGGCGGGCGCGACGCTGGCGCAGCTTTATTCCTCGATGGTCTACAAGGGCCCAGGCCTGCCGCGCTCCATTTGCGAGGGCCTCGCCGCGCGCGCCGCCGCCGAAGGCCTCGCGCGCGTCAGCGACGCGGCGGGCCGCCGCGCGGCGGACTGGGCGGCCGGAAAAGCCTCCGTCTGACGCGGCGTCACGTGAAGGTGAAGGACGAACCCGTCACCGTCGCGAGAGCCGTGTTCCTGAACGTGATTGTCTCGCCCTGATCGGCGAAGACCACGTCGGCGCCGCTCTGCGCCATGTGGCTCGTGGCGGCGGCGGCGTTCGCGTAACCGAAGTTGACGAGATTGAGCGTGTCGATGGATTCGAAGCCGTAGATCTGGTCGCTGCCCGCGGCGAGCCGGTCGAATCGGAACGTGTCCGCGCCGCGCCCGCCCATCAGCACGTCGTCGCCGGCGCCGCCGTCGAGCAGGTCGGCCCAGTCCGTGATCGTCGACTTGATGAAGGGCTGGATCGCGCTCGCGGTGCTCGCCTGGTATTCCGCGCTTTCCGAAAAGCCCGTGAGAACCGTGGCGCGCGACGTGCCGGCGCCGAGAAGATTCGTCCACGCGGCGAGGCCCGCCGCGTCGGCCGCGCGATGCAACACGTTGCTGTAGAGCTGGGTGACGAACTGCGTGTTGCCGAGCGTCCCGTAGAGCGACTTGAATTCCGCCGATCCCGCGAAAGCGGCGGCGGTGCTCGCGAGCGTCTGTCCGCCGGCGATCGCCGCCGTCCAGGCCTCGAATCCCGCGGCGTCCGGCGCGCGGTTGAAGGCCGCGCCATAGAGCCGGTAAATTTCGCCGGGGATGGCGCCATTGGTCGACTGCATCGCGTAAACGCGCGCGTTCATGTCCGTCAGGCCCTGATTTTCGGCGCTCTCCGAAAAGCCGTCGACGATGGCGGAGCGCGAGGCGCCGCCCGTGAGTTGCGCGACCCAGCTGTTCAGCCCCGCCGCGTCGGCGGCGCGATGCAGGACGTTGTTGTAGAGCAGCGTGACGAATTGGGAATTGTTGAGGGTTCCGTATTTCGACTGGAATTCCGATGAGTTGACGAAGCCAGCGGTGATCGAGACCAGCGAGGCGCCGGCGGCGAGTTGCGCGTTCCACGCCGCGAAGCCGGCGGCGTCCGGCTCGCGTGACAGCGTCGCCCCGTAGAGCCGGTACACGCTCTTCTGCGCGGCGGTGAGGGCGAACCCGTCGCCGCCGACGAGCGTGTCATTGCCGGCGCCGCCCGACAGCGTGTCGCGTCCGAGGCCGCCAACCAGCATGTTGTTGAGCCCGTTTCCCGTGAGATTGCCGGCGCCGGATCCCGTGAGCGTCAGGTTGAGTTCGTTGGCCCCGAGCGTGATGTTGATGGCGCCCGTCGTCGCGATGGTCAGCGAATAGGAGCCGGCGAGCGTCGCCAGCATCGCCGCGTCGGCGGAATATTGCGCGGCGGTCATCGAGATGGAGCCCGTCGTCGCGTCGGTTTGCGACAGCCGCGCGATGTTGCCGCTCTGGAACAGGGTTTGCAGAGAAGCGAGGTTCGCCGAGAGGTTGGCTCCCGTGTCGGCGACGGGCATCCAGTTGTCCGGCAGCGCCGCGGCGTGCGCGGAAATCGCGCCGGCCGCCGTGAAATTCGCCAGCGTGAAGCCGAGCGCGTCGAGTTCGCGCGCGTCCATGGCGCCAAAGTTGTTCGGCGCGCCCGAACTGAAGGCGCTGTTGCAATCCGTGCCGGCGCTCGCGGCCCAGTCGCCGGTGTCGGAGGTCGTGGCGAAATCCGCGAGTTTCGTCACGCCGCCGTCGATCGAGAAATAGGCGGCCTGGCCATCGACGAATTGCCGGGCTCCGGCGCCCTGGTAGCGC
Organism: uncultured Hyphomicrobiales bacterium; assembly: GCA_903884435.1. Classification (GTDB taxonomy): domain Bacteria; phylum Pseudomonadota; class Alphaproteobacteria; order Rhizobiales; family Beijerinckiaceae; genus Terripilifer. The sequence goes on from CAISEY010000372.1 coordinate 9,838, forward strand.
AGCAGGTCCATCAGCGTGTAGGAGCCGCTGCCCAGATAGTCGAGGCGTCCGAGCGCGTGGGTGATTTCATGCATGGCGACGCCGAAGAAATCCCAGCCGGCGGGATTGGCGCGGTCGTTGACGTTGAAGTCGTAGCGCGTCGCGCCGGCGCCGAAACCGACCTCGCCGTCGTAAGGGCTGCTCGTCGAAAGCCCGACCGCCTTGCACTGCGCGGCGGTGAGATAGATCATGGCGCCGCCCGTTGGATCGACGGAGCCAAGGCTGGCGAGCACGCTCGCGTCGTCGGCCGAGGACTTGCTGGCGGCGAGCAGCGTCTTCAACTGGGCGTAAGTGATGTATTGCCCGCCCTGGGGGCCTCCGAGCGCCGACCAGTCCGATACTTTTTGATAGTCGCCGCCCGCGGCGCTGCCGATCGTTCCGTAGCCGACCTCGATCGTCACCGAGATATTGTCGGCGATCATCGCGCCGAAATATTGCGCCACCTGGGCGAGCGCCGTCTTGAATCCCGCTGGCGCGCTGGCGACGCTGGCGTCCCAGGCGTAATTGATCGTGAGGCCCATGGCGCGCGCTTCGGAAATGCTGGCGGACCGAATTGTGCGGTCGATCTCCAGAAACGGGGCGGCGGCTTAAGGATCGGTTTCGCGTTCCTGGCGAGGCGCGCGCGTCGCCCCGTTTCGTCGGCTCGTGGTTGACGATCCGTCAACGCCCGGACGCGCTTCTCACCAGAAGGAGAAGCTGGCGCTGGAAACGACGGCGAGACTGGTGTCGCGGAAGGTGACGGTCTCTCCCTGGTCCCTGAACACCACGTCGGCGCCCGATTGAGCCATGTGGCCGAGGGCCTGGCTGGCGTTCGTGTAGCCGAAGTTGATGAAGCTCAGCGTGTCCCGGGTCTGCAGGCCGAGCACCTGGTCGGAGCCGGGCTCGGCGCGGTCGAACTGGAACTCGTCGGCTCCGCGGCCGCCGATCAACACGTCGTCGCCCTGTCCGCCGTTCAGCAGGTTTTTCCAGTTCACGACGTCGTTCTGCATGAACGACCCGAGCGCTCCCGCGGTGTCGCTCCGGTATTCGGCGCTTTCGGAAAAGCCCATCGTCACCGTCTCGCGCGAGGCGCCGCCATTGAGCAGCCCGACCCACCCGGAGAGGCCGGCGGAATCCGGCGCGCGTCCGAGCACGTTGTTGTAGAGAAGGGTCACGAACCCGTTGTTGTCGAGGGAGCCGTAACGTTGCTGGAACTCCGTCGATCCCGTGAAGAACGACGTGAGGTCGGCGAGCGAATATCCCTGCGTCGCGGCCGGCGCCCAGTTTTCCATTTCGATCGGCGCGGGCGTCCGGCCCAGCGTCGCGCCGTAGAGGCGATAGATTTCGCCGACGAAATCGCCATGAAGCACGCTGGTCGCGAAGGCGCGGGACACGAGTTCCGTCGAGCCCGTGTATTCGGCGCTCTCCGAAAAGCCGGTGACGACGCCGGTGCGCGACATGCCGCCGTTGAGCATGGCGAGCCAGCCGGCGTAGCCGGCGGCGTCGGGATCGCGATGCAACACGTTATTGTAGAGCAGCGTCACGAATTGTGAATTGTTCAGAGAACCGTAGCGTTGCTGGAATTCGGGAGAGCCGACGAAACCCGCCGCGATGGAATCCAGCGGGACGCCTTTCTGGAGTTGCGCCGTCCAGGCCGTGAAACCGCCGACGTCGGGCGCGCGGCCGAGGGTCGCGCCATAGAGCCGGTAAATGCTGGCTTCGGCTCCCGAAAGCCGGTCATCGTCGCCGCCGATCAGCGTGTCGGCGCCGTCGCCGCCGAACAGACGGTCCGTTCCCGCGCCGGTGTCGATGACGTTGTCGAGCGAATTGCCGGTGACGTCGGCCTCTCCGCCGTCGATCATCAGCATGTTGCGCTGGCTCGCGCCCATCGTCATCGTCAGCGAGCCGAATTTCGCGACCGTCAGCGACCACGGCCCCTGAATGAAGGCGAAGAGGTCGCGGTTGTCCGCGTATTGCGCCTGCGTCGCGAAGACGTAGTCGGATGGCCCAGTGGCGACGGACAGGCTCGCGAGATTTCCGCCGTCGTAAAGGGCGCGAAGTTGCGAGAGCCCCGCGGAGATATTGTTCGCGGTGTCGGCGACCGGCGTCCACAGGTCGGGCAGCGCCGCGTTTCGCGCGGCGATGGCGCCCGCGACCGTGAACGTCGACAGGTTGAAGCCAAGCGCGTCGAGTTCACGGGCGTCGATGGCGCTGAAATTATTGAGTCCGGCGGCGGCGACCGCCACGTTTGCGTCCTTCCCCGCGGAAGCCGCCCAGTCGCTGGATTCGGAAGTCGTCGAGAAATCCGCGAGACGGGTGACGCCGCCGTCGAGTGAAAAATACGCCGCGGCGCCAGACGTGAACTGGCGGGTTCCCGCCGCGCTGTAACGGTAGAGGTCGAGCAGCGAATCGGTTGTCGGCGACAGCGCCGCGATCCGGCCGAGCGCGTGTGTGATTTCGTGCAGCGCGAGCCCGAAGAAGTCCCAGCCTCCCGCGGCGCCGCGATTGTTCACGTCGAAATTATAAACGGTCGCGCCGGCGCCGAAGCCGATGGCGCCGTCGTACTGGCTGCTGGTCGAAAGGCCGAGCGCCTTGCATTGCGCGGCGCTGAGATAAACGCCGCGACCGGCGATCGGGTCGGCGATTCCTAGGCTCGCGAGCGCCGAGGCGTCGTCCCCGGACACGCCGTTGCTGGCGAGAATGGACCGCAACCCGGCGTAGCTGACGATCTGCCCGCCATAGGTTCCGCCGAGCGCGGAATTGGCGGGCACGGTCTGGAGGTTGCCCGCCGACGCGTTGCCGAACGTGCCCCAGCCGACCTCGATATTGACGGTGATCGTGTTGGAAATCATCGAGCCGAGGTATTGCGCCGCCTGCGCGAGCGCGGTCTTGAAAGCGGACGGCGCGCCGCTGACGCTGGAGTCATAGGTGAAGTTGATCGACAGTCCCATGTGTGCGCGCTCCGGATGAATTGCGTGAATTTCTGGGTGAAACTGGATTTTCCGTGAATTCAGTGATCGTTAAATTCGAAATGTCGTGTTTAACCTGTCCGCGCGACCGTCATGGTCGTCGGATTAATGGAGAACTCAGGATGATTAGGTGGCGATTAATTGTCTGGAAAGAGAGATTAAACGGAATTGTCTCGCCAATCCATCGAGTTTTACCGGTAAGCTTTCGAATTAGGCTTAACCGGCGCGACGGGCGAGCGGACGCGGCGCCTCGCGCGCCGCCGGCGCGAGCCTTTTCAGGCGAGATGAAATTGTCGCGGGCCTTCGCGGTTCAGCGGGTTCCGCGCGCGTTCATCAGCCGCATGACCAGCCAGACGGGCACGACGAGGACCGCGCCCGCGAGCACGTAGGAGGCGATCTCCCGCACGGCGTCGAAGCCGAGCGCCCAGAGGCGGTTCACCAGCCGTTCGAGGGCGCGAAAAATTTCGGCGGGACGGATGTCGAGCCACATCAGCAGCGCGCCGACGATCAGCGACACGAACAGAAGACGGAAGAACACCGCCCCCGGCGATCCCCCGAGAAAGCGCGTCAGCGGCGTCTCGGGCGGCGCGGGCCGCGGGCCGCCGGACGATTGCTGCTGCTGCTGCGAGCTCCAGCTCAATTCGGGACGGGGCGCCTGCGTGTCGTGCGTCATGGAATGTGTCCGTGCTGAAAACAGGGAGGGAAAATCAGGTGCGGTCTTTGCTCTCGTCCTTCATCGCGCGCATCATGCGGCGAATGAACTCTTCCGCGAAATCCATCGCCTTGCCCATGTCCTCGCGACGGAGCGGTCCGGCGGCGGGCGGGGCTTTCGCGGCGGACGATTCCAGATCGGCGTTGCGTTTCGTCAGCCGCTCCACCTCGTCCATCAGCGCGGCGCGGTCGTCCGCGGCGGCGCGACATTCCGCGGCGGCGCCGGTCAGCGTGCAAACGGAGACCGCGCCGGTGCGCGTGTCGAGCCGCAGGAAACCATTGGGAGCTGGCGTCATCTGGAAGCGGCCGTTCTCGCCGGACGCCGGCGATTGCGCCATGGCGGGCGAAAGCGCGAGAGCGAAAATCGCGAGGGCGCGCATGGCTGTCTCCGGAGCGGCGGGAACTTTCCAGTCCGATCCATAGGCGCGGGTCGCGGCGAAATCAGGGCGGCTGTTCACGCCGTGGCGCCGTCGCCGCCCCGCCACTGGCCCGCCTCGATCTTGGCGGCGGCGATCACCGCCTGCGTGCGGCTCTCGACGCCGAGCTTTTGCAGGATCGCCGAAACATGCGCCTTGACGGTGGCCTCGGAAACCGAGAGCTCCCAGGCGATCTGTTTGTTGAGCAGGCCTTCCGAAAGCATCATCAGCACGCGCACCTGCTGCGGCGTCAGCGACGAGAGGCGCCGCACCGTGTCGATCGTGCCCCTGTCGGCGGGCGTCGTGAAATCCACGTCGGCGGGCGTCCACGTCTTGCCGCCGAGCACCGCGCGGATGGCCCCGCGCATGGCCTCGATCTCCGTCGTCTTGGGGATGAAGCCGCAGGCGCCGAAATCGATGCAGCGGCGCATCACGCCGCGATCCTCGTTGGCGGAGACGACGACGACGGGGACGCCGGGATGCTGGGCCCGCAGATACATGAGGCCGGAAAAGCCCCGAACCCCGGGCATGGCCAGATCGAGCATCACGAGATCCGCGTCGGAATCTTCGTCGAGCGCGCGCGAGAGCTCGCCGAGGTCGCCGCATTCCACCACCGCGCAGCCCGCGACGGCTCCCTCGACGGCCTGGCGCAGCGCGCCGCGAATGAGCGGGTGGTCGTCGGCGATCAAAATACGCGTGGCAGCGGCCATGGCGGCTCCTCCCGGGTCCGCCTTGTGGCGCGAACCTCGTGTCGTCGAACTTGCAAACGCCACAAGACTTGTATTCTTGCAATAGATATTTTCACCGGGCGCCCGCGCGCCGTCATGGAAGCCGTCTTGAAAAAGCCCCTGACCGACGAGGATCTGCTTGAACGGGCCGCGATCGACGGTCGCGTCGCCTTCGCGGCGGCTGTCTTTCTCGGCGCGGCGGGGCTGGTGGCCCTGCTCGACCGCGTGGGCGTGCCCGAAAGGTTCGTCGAGGTGCTGGGCTCCGTGATCGCCTGCGCCGGCCTCGCGCTGGTGGGCGTGCTGCTGCGCTCGATGCGCGTTTCCCGCTTTTACGCGGGCGGCCGGGCGATTCCCCCGGCCTACGCCGGCCTCGCCATGGCGACCATCGCCGCGGGGCTGTTCCTGCCCTTCGTGCCGCCGGTGGAGGGCGCGATCTCCCTGCCGGGCCTTCTGGTGGGCTTCGCCGGCGGCATGGCTCTCGCGGCGCTGCTGACCGGGCCGTTGCTGCGCAAGACCGGCGCCTTCTCGATCCCCGATCTGATCGCCGGACGTTTTCCCAACATCGCGCTCCGGCTGGGCGTCGCGACGGTCGTGGCCGCCATCGGGCTGCTCGTCGCTTTCGCCGGCTATTCCGCCGCCGTGACGAGCCTCGTCGCCGGCCTTGGCGCGCCGCGCGGCGTCGCGGTGACGGCGGTCGGGATCGCCATCGTGCTCGTCGGCGCGCCGGGCGGTCTCGGCGGCGCCGTCTGGGCGGCGGCGGGCGCGGCGGGGATGCTGGTCGCGGGGCTCGGTCTGCCGCTCGCCCTTCTGGCCGTTCGTGGCGCGAGCCTGCCGCTGCCGCTCGCCGGCGATCGCGCGGAATGGGAACGCGCCCTGGGGCTCATGGTCGAATGGCAGGGCGCGACGAGCGGCGTCGCGACGGCGGCCGGCGCGACGGCGATCGCCGCCATTGTGCTGGGCCTCGGTTCGCTGGCGCCGATCCTGGGGCCGGCGATCACGACGGCTGACTACCGGAGCGCGCGGCGCGGCGGCCTCGCGGCCATGGCCTGGGGCCTAGTGATGGCCATTCTCGTCGCCGCCACCATGGCCGCCGCGGCGCTCGCCTTCGATCGCGCCATGACCGGCGCGCGTCCCGGCGACATTCCCGGCTTCGTCATCGCCGCGAGCCACGAGGGGCGCGCGCGGATTTGCGGCGCGAATCCCGAAACGCCGGGCGCCGCCGCGCGGGCCTGCGCCACGCGCGCGGGGTTCCGCGATACGTTGCGGAGAGGCGATTTCGCCGCGAGCGGCGCCTTCCTCGTTCAGGCCCTGCCGGATCTTCGTGGCCTTGGCCGGGCTTTCTCCGGCCTCGCGATCGCCGGCTTCGTCGCCGTGGCCCTGGCTCTCGCCGCCGCCGGCTTCCACGCCTTCGCGACGGCGGTCGGCCACGACGCTTTCTATCGCGTGCGCGACGAAACCGCGATGACGAGCCGCCGCCTCGCGGTGACGCGCCTCCTGCTGGTCGCCGGCGTCGTCGCGGCGGGAATCGTGCTCGATCTTCACGCGCCCGATCCGCGCGCGCTCGTGGGCCTCGCCATCGCGCTTGGCGCCGCCGCCATCGCGCCGCTCCTGCTGCTTTCGCTGGCGCCGCGCGCGGAGGGCGTCGACGCCACCATCGCGCTGTTGTGCGGCCTCGCGGCGGCGGAGACGGTCATTTTCCTCGGCGGCTCGGCGCCGGCCATCGATGTTTTCGCGCCGGCGGCGGTCATCGCCGCTTGTGTCAGCCTGGTCGCGGGATTGGCGACGAGCCTGTCGCGCCGGTCCGATCCAACGAGCCGCGGCGGCGCTTTCGTGCAGGGCGTGTTGCACGGCGAATCCGAAGTGCTGAATCCCGACAAGGGCGCGTGATCAGCCGCGCAGGAATGTCTCGACCGTCTCGATCCGGTCCGCCTCGCGCGGCGGCTTGTCCCGGCGGATTCCCGCCACGCGCGGATTGCGCAGCGTCAGGCCCGCCTTGCGCCGCGTCGATCGGTCGGCGCCCTCGAAGACGATCTCGAGAACGAGGCCTTCCCCGCCGCTCGCGACCACCTCGCGCACCGGGCCGAAGCGGTTGATCGTGTGTGCGCGCACCCACGCGTCGAGTTCCGCGTCGGCTCCGTCGAAACAGGCCGCGCCCACCGGAACGAGTTCGTCGCGGCCGTCCCGCGTCCGCCAGACGCCGAAGGTGAAGTCCGAATGCAACGACGAGCCGATGGCCTGTCCGCGCCGCGCGTACATCAACACGGCGTCGATGCGCGTCGGGTCGCGCTTCCACGCCAGCCACTGCCCCTTCCCGCCTTCTGGCTGACGGGCGCGGGCGCGCTCCTTCAGCATCACGCCGACGACGGCGCCCGCGTCCCGTCCGGCGCCGGCGCTGGCCGGATCGGCGCGCGCCGCGGAGAGTTCCTCCCGGGTGGAGAAGGGAATGAGCGGCGAAAGATCGACGGGCGCGCCGGCGCGTCGCGCGACCAGGTCTTCGAGTCTCTCGCGCCGCGTTTCGAAGGGCAGCGCGCGCAAATCCTCGCCATTTTCAGCGAGGAGATCGAAGGCGCGGAGCCGGGGCGGATATTCGGCCATCGTTTTCGCGGAAACCCTCTTGCGCCCGAGCCGTTGCCGCCAGACGTCCAGGGGTTGCGCGCAACCGTCGCGCACGATCAGCAATTCGCCGTCGAGAATGGCGCCGTCGAAAACAGGCGCGGACAGCGCCTCGACCAGATCGGGGAAGGCCGCCGATATGTCTTCGCCAGAGCTCGAATAAAGCCGTCGAACGCGCGCGCCGGAGCCGTCCACGCCGCCGGAGGCCTGAACGCGCAGGCCGTCCCACTTCCATTCCGCCAGGAAAGCCGCGGGATCGAGCGCGGCGAAGTCCGCTTCGTCAATGGCTCGCGATGGCGTCGGCTCGCGGAAGGGCGCGGGATCGCGCGCGCCGGGCCTTGGTCCGCGGCCCTCGATCCAGGCGAAGAGATCGAGATAGGGCGGCTCGAGCCCGCGCCAGATCTCTTCCACCGCGCCAGCGTCGAGACCCGCGAGCGACGCGACCGCGGCTTTTGCCCGTCGCGCGGAGATCGCGATCCGCGCGCCGCCGGTGACGAGTTTCAGCAGCGTCCGGCGTCCGGTGGCGTCGAGCCCGTCGAGCAGGATGGCGAGTTGCGCGGGCAGCGCCGCCTTGCCGGCGACGCGCAACGTCTCGACGACCTCCGCGAGGGTCGGCGCTGGCGGCGCGTCGCGTCCGGCGGGCAAGGGCGCCGGCGCGGGCCAGAGCAGCGCCACCGTTTCCACGAGATCGCCAACATATTCGCGGCTCATCGCGAACAGCGCGGGATCGACCCGTTCCGCGATCAGCGCGCGCGCGACGGCGGTCGTCGTTCGCGGGAGCGGGAGCGCGCCCGTCATCGCCGCGAGCGCGTAACCCCGGTCCGGATCGTTCGCGCGCCGGAAATAATCGGCGAGCAGCCGCTGCCCGTGATCGCCGGAAGGTTCGTGCTCGAGGCGGTCGAGCAGGTCCGCGAAGCGGTTCATGCCGCGGGATCCATTCCGGCGTCTTCTTCCTCGCCGTAACCCATCAGACGCAGCGGCCGCGCGCGCAGGCCGCGCCGGGTCGCCCAGTGAACAAGCGCGGCTTCCGCGCCATGCGTGACCCACAATTCCTCGCAGCCGGTTTCGATCACGGTCGCGCGCAACTCGTCCCAGTCCGCGTGATCGGAAATCACCAGCGGCAAGTGCGCGCCGCTTTGCCGGGCGCGTCCGCGCGTGCGAGCCCAGCCTGACGCGAAGGCGACGACGGGATCGGGAAAGTCCCGCGCCGGGGCGTCGCGCGTCGCCGCGGGCGGACAGATGACGATCTCGCCGCCCGGCGAGGCTGGATCATTCGCGCCGATCGCGCGCGTCTCGCCGAGGCGGACGCCCTCGGACTGGTAGAAGGCCGTGATTTTTTCCATGGCGCCGTGCAGCCGGATCGGACGGTCCCAGCCGGCCTCGCGCAGCAACGCCATGACGCGCTGCGCCTTTCCCAGCGAATAGGCGCCGACGAGATGCGCGCGGTCGGGAAAGACGCGGAGGGAGTCGAGCAATCGCGCGATCTCGCGCGTCGCGTCGGCCTGCCGGAACACGGGCAGGCCGAACGTCGCCTCGGTGATGAAGGCGTCGCAGCGCACCGGCTCGAAGGCGGCGCACGTCGGATCGCGCGCGCGTTTGTAGTCGCCGGACACGACGACGCGGAAGCCATTCACCTCGACGAGGATTTGCGCGGAGCCAAGCACGTGGCCGGCGGGATGGAAACTCACCGTCGCGTCGCCGACGCGCAGGCGCGCGCCGGGGATCGCCGCCTGCCGCGCGCCGGTGAATTTTTCGCCGTGGCGCAGGGCCATGAGCGCCAGCGTCTCGCGCGTCGCGAGCACGGCGCCATGGCCGGCGCGCGCGTGATCCGAATGGCCATGGGTGATCAGCGCGCGCGGGCAGGCGCGCGTCGGATCGATGAAGAAGTCGCCGGCGGGGCAGTAGAGCCCGGCGGGCGCGAGGGTGAGAACGTCGGCGGCGCGCACCGCTTTTATCTAGGGCGCGCCGGCCCCGTTGCGAAGGGGCGACGACGACAACGCCCAAAAAAGCGGCGAGGCGATTCACGATTGTTCAACCCGCCTCGCGACGGGTCCTCTCCGGCGCCGGCGGCGCGCCGGCTCCGGCGCCGGATTCCGCCATTTTTCGGCCCGAATTGCGGCGCCGCGAGATTTGTCCGCGACGGAGCGGCGCGTGGCACGTCGATTGCTTTGATTAACGCGCCGGATCGTCCGGTCCCGCCCTTGCCATTCCCGCGACATCGGGAGGTCCAAACGTCCGTGAACGCGGGCGCGGACCGGCGAGCGGGAACCACGTTGGAAACAGAGGAGAGTTGTAAATGCATATCGCCCGGTTCGCATCCGCGTTCGTGGCTGGAGCAGTGGTTTTGTCAGGCGCTCTGGCGGCTGTGTCGGGAGCGGTCGCGGCTGATTTGCCGAGCCGCAAGGCTCCCCTGCTGGCCGCTCCCGAGCCCACGCTCGACATTCACGGTTTCGCTGATTTCACCATCGCCAGCACGCGCGTCACGCCCGGCGGTCTGTTGATCTACCCGAGCAACGGCGCGCTCATGCAGACGCAAACCGGCCTCTCGTTCGACATTTACAAAAACAAGGGCGCCTTCATCAACAGCTTCACGGTGTTCGGCGGCGTCTGGAGCGAATCCTGGACGGCGCCGCCCGTCGGAACGCGCCACTGGCAGGAATTCGACTGGTGGGCGGGCGCGAGCGTCGGCTTCGCGGACTACTGGAAACTCAGCGCGCAGATTTTGCAG
>CAISEY010000373.1 GCA_903884435.1 uncultured Hyphomicrobiales bacterium
CCGGAATTGCCGGACGTGCCGCTGCTGTTCGATTTCGCCAAATCCGCCGAAGACCGGCAAATCCTGCAAATCTATTTCGCCACGGCGGATCTGGCGCGCCCGCTGATCGTCGGGCCTGATGTTCCGGCCGAGCGCGTCGAAGCCCTGCGCAAGGCTTTCGACGACACGATGACGGACACGGATTTCCTCGACGAGGCGCGGCGCGTCAACATCGACATCGAACCCACCGGCGGCGCCGAGGTCCAGAGGATGGTCGAACGCATTCTCGGCGCGCCGGCGCGCGTTCTGGACCGCGCGCGGACGTTCTCCGCGACGCCATGAACCCGAACCGGGCGGCTAGAATCCGACGGGCCGGCCCGCGGCCGCCACGAGCAGCTTCTTGCCCTCGAACAGGCGCTTGCCGACGCGCAGCGTCTCCCCGAGCGTGACGCTCCTGATGCGTTCGTTGCGTTCGTCGAGAAACTCGACGGGATAGCCCTCGTTTTGCAAACCCACGAGATTGCCGGCGATTTTCGTCGAGGTGTCGAAGCGCAGCGCGTAGCTGCCGATCAGGTATTTCTTGCCCTTGTCGAGTTCCTCTTCCGTCGGACCGTCGGCGCAGAGTTTCGCGATCTCCTCCTCGATGACGGCGAGGGATTCCGCCGCGCGCTCGTTCTTGGTCGAGGTGCCGCCCGAAAACAGGGTCGCGTGATCGAAGGACGCGAGCTGCGAGTGAACCGAATAGGCGAGGCCGCGCTTTTCGCGAACTTCCCTGAACAGACGCGCCGAGAAAACGCCGCCGCCGAGGATGTGATTGACGACGACCGCGATCCAGAAGTCCGGGTCATGGCGACCGATGCCGGGCAGGCCGAAACGGATGGTGGACTGCGGCACGTCGAGATCGACCAGCTTGCGCGCCCCGAGGTTTCCGACCGTGACGTCCGGGATCTTCCGGAGCGAGCCTTTCGCCGGCAGGCTCGCGAAAACGCGGTCGAGGACCGAAGCGAGCTTGCCCGCGTCGATGGCGCCCACGACGGCGATTTTCAGCGTGTCGCGCGACATCATGGCGGCGCGCAGGCCGGCGAGATCGTCGCGACGGATCGTCGGCACGCTCTCCAGAGTGCCGCGGCCGGACTGCCCATAGGGATGGTCGCCAAAGGCGGCTTCGCGCCAGGCCTTGCCGGCGAGCGCGTCCGGATCCTTCAATTCGCGCTTGAGGCCGGCGATCATCTGGGAGCGAACACGCTCGATGGCGTCGGCGTCGAGACGCGGTTCGTTGACGGCGAGGCGCAGCAAATCGACCGCAGCGTCGAGATGGCGCGTCAGCGTCTTCATGCGGCCGTGAAACGTGTCGCGGTCGGCGGAAAACGAAATCTCCACCGCCCGGTCGTCGAGGGCGCGATGAAAGGCGTCGGAATCAAGGTCGCCCGCGCCCTCGTCGAGCAGGGCGCCGAGCATGGAAGACGCGCCCGCCTTGTCCGCCGTCTCCTGGGCGCTGCCGCCGCGGAAGGCGAAGTCGAAGGCGACGAGCGGAACGGCGTAATCCTCAACGAGCCAGGCCTCGACGCCCGCCTCCGGGGACACGACTTTTTGCACGCTCGCGGCGCGGGACGACTTCTGGACGGCTATTGTCATTTTTTGTTCCGTTTAATCCCTCGGGTGCGTCAGGCGGCCGCCGCTTCGTCTTCCTTCGGCAGCAGGAAACCGGTGACGCAGCGTTTCTTGTCGAGCCACTTCGCGCAGGCGGCCTTTACCTGATCGACCGTCACCGCGTCGACGCGGTTGGGCCAGTCCCTCACGTCGGCGACGCTGACGCCCGTCGACAGGGCCGCGCCATACCAGCGGGCCAGCGAAGCCTGACTGTCCTGCGCGTAGACCGCGTCGGCGATGAGTCGCGTCTTGGCGCGCGCGAGATCCCCGGCGTCGACGCCGTGTTTCGTCACGCCGTCGATGATTTCGCCAATCGCAGTGTCGAGGTCTTCGAGAGAAACCTCGGGCGCGGGAATCCCGTAAACCCAGAAGCGCGTGTCGTCGAGGGAGGTGCCCATGTAATAGGCGCCGGCGGCGACCGCGATTTTCCTGTCCACGACAAGGCTCTTGTAGAGGAGGCTCGTCTGTCCGCCGCCGAGAAGGTGACCGAGAACCTCGAGCGCTTCCCCTTCGCCTGGCGCCGCCGTGGCGTAGGACGGCACGAGATAGACGCGCTGATGGCTGGGCTGTTCGACCTTTTCGTCCGCGAGGGTGACGAGACGCGTCGCGCGCGGATCCGGCTCGCGCGGGCGCTGGCGCTTCGGCGCCTCGCCGCGCGCGGGAATTTTCCCGTAGGTTTCGTCCGCGAGGCGGCGCACCTCGTCGGCGGTCACGTCGCCGGCGACGACGAGAATGGCGTTCTCCGGCGTGTAGAAACGCTGATAATAAGCAAGCGCGTCCTCGCGGCCGAGGCCCTCGATCTCGTGCATCCAGCCGATGATCGGCTTGCCATAGGGGTGGTGCGTGAACAGCGCGGCCATCACGGATTCGCCAAGTTGCGAAGCCGGATCGCAATCGACGCGCATCCGCCGCTCCTCGATGACGACATCGCGCTCGGGCGCGACAATCTCGTCGGTCAGGACGAGATTGGTCATGCGGTCGGCCTCGAACTCCATCAGAACCGGCAAATGTTCCTTCGCGACGCGCTGGTAATAGGCCGTGTAATCATTCGAGGTGAAGGCGTTTTCCTGCCCGCCGAGTTCGGCGACGATTTCGGAGAATTCGCCCTGCCGGTGCTTCGACGTGCCCTTGAACATGAGATGTTCGAGGAAATGGGCAATGCCGGATTTCAGCGGCGGATCGTCGGCCGAGCCATTGCGATACCAGACCATGTGGGTGACGACGGGCGCCCGGTGGTCGGGAATGACCACGACCTCCATTCCGTTGGCGAGGCGGAAGTCCGCGATCGCGGCGCCCCCGGAATGGGCGCCGTCGCCGGCGGCGGGCGTCAGGCCGGGAACGACGACCGGAGGAGCAACGTTGATAGCCATGACCTGCCAGGGTGCGGGAGGAAAATGAATGGATCGAGACAATATAGGACGCCGGGCGGGCCGCTGTCAGGCCCCCCGGAGAAAATAGCCGGATCGTTCGGGCTTCGAACCGGCCCGGCGCGGCCAGGGACGCGACGGGGCCTCCGGGGAACGCCGGCCGCGGTCCTATTCGCTGGCGTTCGGCGTGCGGCGATAGAAGGAGCGGGCGGCGTCTTCGTCCGTCGGCTTGTTTTCGACCTCGAAGGTCGCCTTCACATTCTTCGTCGCCTTCATGTAACCCTTTGGCGGCTGGGTGAGGTAGCGACGATCCGGCTCCTCCCCGGCGCGCAGGGCTGCGGTCTCTTCCTGCTTTTTCGCGGACAGGTTTTTCCAGAAAGTCGCCTTGTCGCAGGCGTCGATGCGGCTCATGTCCGGGTCCATCACGCATTCGGTCGGGCCGGTCGAAGGCGCCGGGGCGGGTCCGCGTCCGCGCGCGAGTTCACGGGCGGCGGCGGACTGGACGCCTTCGTCCATCCGTTCGAGTTTCACCCGACCATCCTGGGCGCGCTTGCGGGCGGCGGCGACAACTTCCTGGTCCTGCGGCCAGTTCGGGGCGCGGGCCGAAGCCAGCGGCCGCGGCTGGCGCAATTCCGTTTTGGGCGGCAACACCAGAGGAGCGCGCGCCCTGTAATTGATGGTGTTTTCCTCGGGCTTTTCGGCGAGGCCTATCATTCCCATGAATGTATCGAAGGTACTGCCGCGCCCTTCGTCGAAGGCTCGCGCCGGCGTGGCGGCGCCCAGGGACAGCGCGAGCATGGCCACGCTGGCGAAGGCGCCCGGAATTTTGATCGAAACCATCGGCATGTCCCACTCGTTACGTATTCTGATTCTGACCGGAAAGTCAGCCACGGGTTCGCGGCGATTTGGTGGCGGATCAGGCCTCTCCGGAACGCGGAGGCGCGGGCGCCCGCTCTTTCAACAGAAAAGCTTCATACAGAAGAAGCGCCGCTCCGGCAACGATGCCCACGTCGGCGACGTTGAAGACGTAGTTGGACAGGGGCCCCAGCCAGAAAGGCGTGTGGAAATGGAAGAAATCGGCGACCGCCCCGTGCGCGTAACGGTCCCACGCGTTGCCCAGGGCGCCACCCACGATCAGACCCAGCGCGAGGCTGGTCAGACCCACGCCCGACCGCCACATCCAGACGGACAGCGCGAGGCTCGCCGCGAGGGAAAACGACAGCAATATCAAGGGATCAAGTTGAAGCTGGCCATAGGAAATTCCGCGGTTCCAGGCCATCACGACATCGAGAAAAGGCGCGAGCCTGACGGGCTGGCGCGCGGCGATGTCATAGACATTCATCAGCCAGTGCTTGCTGGCCTGATCCGCCGCCAGAACGGCGGCGGCGGCCGCGAAACCGAGGGCGCGCGGATTCATCGCGGGCGCGCGCCGGCGGCGCTCACGCCTGGGGCCTGACGAGTTTCGCGCCCGCCCACTGGCCGGGACTCACGCGGCGGTATTGCGGCGGCAACTCCAGCTTGACGCCCAGCTTTTCGGCGGCGCGCCAGCCCCAACGGGGATCGTCGAGCTGCGCGCGGGCGATGGCGATCTGGTCGACGCCCTTCGCCGAGACAATTTCTTCCGCCTGATTTGCCTCGGCGATGAGGCCGCCGGTGCGCACGACCATGCCGGTTTCCGCGCGCACGCGCGCCGCGTTGGGCACGTTGAAGCCGACGCCGCTCGCCGGCCTGCCGCCGTGAACGATGTTGCCGGAACTGACGCACACATAAGCGAAGCGGCGGGCCTGCAATTCCTTCGCGAGGCGCACGCCGTCCTCGATGGTCAGTCCGCCATCGAGATAATCCGTGCCCGTGATCCGCGCGCCGAGGGCGACGTGTTCCGGCACTGCGTCCCGAATGGCGTCGGCGACCGCGAGCGGGAACCGCAGGCGCTTCTCCGCGTCGCCGCCCCAGCGGTCCGGGCGCTTGTTGCAAATCGGGCTGTGGAACTGGTGAACGAGATAGCCATGCGCCGCGTGCAGCTCGACAATGTCGAAGCCGGCGCGCGCCGCCCGTTTCGCCGCCATGGCGTAGGCGTCGACGATCGCGAGGATTTCGGCGTCTTCGAGCTCCGCCGGCGCCGGCCAGTTGTCGGCGTAGGGCGCGGCGGACGACGAGACGGTTCGCCAGCCGCTTTCGTGACGGCCGAGAGGGCCGCCGCCGCTCCAGTTGTTGTGCGTCGAGCCCTTGCGGCCCGCGTGGCAAATCTGCACGCCGAACTTCACGCCGGGCATGGCGACGCTTTTCGCCGCGTGCAGCACGCGCGTCAGCGCGTATTCGCTGGCGTCGGAATAGAGACCGAGACAGCCGAGGGAAATGCGTCCCTCCCGCGTCACCGCGGTCGCCTCCATGATCGCGGTTCCGGCGCCGGACATGCCGTAGTTCATCAGCATTTGCGTGTGCCAGTCGGAGGCGCAGCCGTCGTTGGCGGAATACTGGCACATGGGGCCGATGGCGACCCGGTTCGGGACGCGCACGGGGCCAATGTCGAGCGGGGAAAACAAAACGGAGGTCATGCGAGATCGCGCTCCCGGAGCTGGCTGGAAATCCCGGGCAACCTACCCTTTCCCGCGCGAAAGGAAAGCCTCCCGCGCACCGCCGCCTGTCAGATGGCGCGTTTCAGCGCCTGTTCCGCCGCGAGGAAAGCGCGCACGTCGTCCGTGATCGCCGGCGAGGCCGCCTCGACGTTCATGCGGCGGAACAAGTCCACGACGGGCACGAAGGCGCGGGCGGACCGGTCATAGACGCCGCCGCGCATGAGCGCCTGCGTCGCGATGGCCTCGCGGCCGTCGTCGACCCGCGTGAACACGCGATGCTCCATGACGAAGGTCGTGTCTTCCCAGAAGACGATGCGCGTTTCCAGCCGGAACCTTCGCCAAAGACGCAATTCCCGGCGAAAGCGAATTTTGGCCGCGCTCAGCACCGGCGTCCATCCCGCGCCCCTGATGGCGCGCGCCAGTCCACCGCGCACGAACAGATCCATGCGGCCCAGATCCATGATGGTGAGATAACGGCCATTGTTCATGTGGCCGTAGATGTCGAGATCGTTGGGAAGAACGATCAGCGACAGAATGGAAACGTCCAGCGGCGGCGTCAGCCGCGGGCGAAAGCGCGACGCGACCAGAAGCCAGAGCAGGCGGAACCAGAGGTTCATGGCGCGGCCGCGCCGGCTCCGCTTGTCATCTCACGCCGCCTTCCCCGGCGCGAACCTTCCGTAAAACGTCTCGCCCTTCTCCGCCATTTCGACGACGAGCTTGCAGGGCGTGAAACGCGGCCCGTATTTCGCCGCGAGCCTTTCGCATTGCGCGACAAAGGCCTTCGCCCCCATGCCGTCGATATAGCTCAAGGTCCCGCCCGTGCAGGGCGCGAAGCCGAAGCCGAGGATCGAGCCGACATCGGCCTCGCGCGGATCGGTGACGACGCCTTCCTCGACGGTGCGAGCGGCCTCGTTGGCCTGCGTCGTGAGGAAACGCTGTTTCAATTCCTCGACATCGAGGGTGTCGGGATCGAGCTTCACCGATTGCAAGTCCGCGAGACCGGGCCAGAGCTTCTTCGGCGCCTTTTCGGGATAGTCGTAGAAGCCCTTGCCGTTCTTGCGGCCCATGCGCTGGTTCTTGTTGTAGAGCGCGTCGAGAATCCGCTCCTCGCGCGGATCGACCGCGGCTGCTCCCAGATCGTTCTTCGTCGCTTGCACGATTTTCCAGCCGAGATCGACGCCGACCTCGTCGTTCAGGGACAGCGGCCCCACCGGCATCCCCGCCATGCGCGCGGTCGTCTCGATCATCGCGGGCGGCACGCCCTCGTCGAGCATGATGTGGCCTTCGCGGATATAGTTGAGCACGCAACGATTGGCGTAGAAGCCGCGCGTGTCGTTGACGACGATGGGCGTCTTGCGGATGGCGCGCACGAAGTCGAGCGCCATGGCGAGCGCCCTGTCGCCGGTCTTCTTGCCGAGGATGACCTCGACCAGCATCATCCGCTCGACCGGCGAGAAGAAGTGGATGCCGATGAAATCATCCTGTCGCGAAAAGTTTTCGGCGAGCGAGGTGATCGGAAGCGTCGAGGTGTTGGAGGCGAAGATCGCGTCCGAGCGCATGAAGGCCTCCGCCTTTTTCGTCACGTCGGCCTTCACCGCGCGATCCTCGAACACCGCCTCGACGATCAGATCGCAATCGGCGAGCGCGGCGTAGTCCGGCGTCGCGGTGATGCGCGCCAGCAACGCGTCTCGGTCGGCGGTCCTGGCGCGGCCGCGGTTGATCTGCTCGGTCATCAGCTTGTGCGAGAGTTGCTTGCCCTTGTCGGCGGCGGCCTGATCGCGGTCGATCAGCACGACCTCGACGCCGGCGCCAGCGGTGACGTAGCCGATGCTCGCGCCCATGAAGCCGGCGCCAAGCACACCGACCTTTTTGATCTTCGAGGGCGGAACGTTCTTTGGACGGCGCGCGCCCTTGTTGAGATCGCCCATCGACACGAAGAGCGAGCGGATCATGGCCGCCGCCTCCTTCGAGCGCAGAATTTTCGCGAACCAGCGGCTTTCCACCCGCAACGCGAGATCCATCGGTAGTTGCAGTCCTTCATACACGCAATGCAGGATTGCCTTGACCGCCGGATAATTGTCCATGGTCTCGCGGCGATAGATGGCGTTGGCGGCGGGCCAGGTCATCATTCCCGCCGGCGAGTAGACGCGGCCCGACGGCGGACGCCAGTCCTTCGCGTCCCAGGGCGCGACGCCCTTGCCGCCGGCGACGATCCAGGCCTTCGCCTTCGCGACAATGTCGGCGACCGGCGCGATCTCGTGAACGAGGCCCATCGTTTTCGCCTGCTGCGGGCGCATCTGGTCGCCCTTGAACAGCATTTGCAAGGCGTCGCCGGTTTGCATGAGGCGCGAGACGCGCGTCGTGCCGCCGGCGCCGGGAAACAGGCCGATCTTCACCTCGGGCAAGCCGACGCGGGTTTTTTCGTTGTCCGAGACGACGCGGTAATGGCAGGCGAGCGCGAGTTCGAAGGCGCCGCCGAGGCACACGCCGTTGATCGCGGCGGCGAAGGGTTTGCCGCAGGTCTCGAGCTTGCGGTAGAGTTGCGACAGCTTGCGCGACCCGTCGAAGAAAGCCTGGTTCGCCTTTTCCTCGCCGTCGGTTTTCAGCATTTGCGCGAACTGCCGCGAAAAACCCTCCAGCATCGTGAGATCGGCGCCGCCGGAGAAACTCTCCTTGCCGGACGCGATCACGCACCCCTTGATGGCCGCGTCCGCGACGACCGCGTCGACGACCTGTTCGAGCTCGGCCATCACCTCCAGGGTAATGACGTTCATCGAGCGGTCCCGCATGTCCCACGTGAGGAGGGCGACGCCGTCGGAGTCGGTTTCGAATTTGAAATTCTGAAGGTTCATGTCCGGTCTCCCCGCGAATTCATTTCAGTCGAAAAAGAATTCGCTTCACACCCGCTCGATGATCGTCGCCGTGCCCATGCCCGCGCCGATGCACAGCGTGATCAGCGCCGTGGACTTGCCGGAGCGTTCGAGTTCGTCGAGCGCCGCGCCGAGGATCATCGCGCCCGTCGCGCCGAGCGGATGGCCCATGGCGATGGCGCCGCCATTGACGTTGACCCTGTCGGCGCCGACGTTGAAGGCTTGCAGGAAGCGCAGCACGACGGAGGCGAAGGCCTCGTTGACCTCGAAGATGTCGATGTCGGCGATGGTCATGCCGGCGCGTTTCAGCACCTTTTTCGTCACGTCGACGGGGCCCGTCAGCATGATCGCGGGCTCGGAGCCGATGTTGGCGAAGGCGCGGATGCGCGCGCGCGGCCTCAGGCCCGCCACCTTGCCGGCCCCGGCGTTGCCGATCAGCACCGCGGCGGCGCCATCGACGATGCCGGAGGAATTGCCGGCGTGATGGACGAAGTTCAGCGTCACGATTTCGGGATGCGCCTGAATCGCCACGGCGCCAAAGCCGCCCTGCTCCGCCATCATGGCGAAGGACGGTTTCAGCGACGCGAGGCTCTGCATGTCCGTCGAGGGTCGCATGTGCTCGTCCTTCGCGAGGATCGTGAGCCCGTTCACGTCCTTCACGGGGACGACGGATTTGGCGAAGCGGCCCTCGTCCCAGGCGCGGGCGGCGCGTTTCTGCGATTCCACCGCGTATGCGTCCACGTCGTCGCGGGAGAAGCCGTATTTCGTCGCGATGAGATCGGCGGAAACGCCCTGCGGCATGAAATACGAGGGAATGGCGATGGCGGGATCGACCGGCCAGGCGCCGCCCGAGGCGCCGATGCCGACGCGGCTCATGCTTTCGACGCCGCCGCCGATGGTCATGTCGTGCTGGCCGGCCATGACCTGCGCCGCGGCGAAGTTCACCGCGTCGAGGCCCGAGGCGCAGAAGCGGTTGATTTGCACGCCGGGAACGTGATTGCCATAGCCCGCCGTCAGCGCCGCGGCGCGCGCGATGTCGCCGCCCGCCTCGCCCACGGGATCGACGCAGCCCATCACCACGTCGTCGACGAGCTTCGTGTCGAGG
>CAISEY010000374.1 GCA_903884435.1 uncultured Hyphomicrobiales bacterium
ACCCTCACCGACCGCGAATATCAGCGGCTGCGCGACGCCGCCAAGGCAGTGATGACCGAAATCGGCGTCGAGACGGGCGGCTCGAACGTGCAGTTCGCCGTCAATCCCGTCGATGGCCGGATGGTCGTGATCGAAATGAATCCGCGCGTGTCGCGCTCCTCCGCCCTCGCCTCGAAGGCGACGGGTTTTCCCATCGCCAGGGTCGCGGCGAAACTCGCGATCGGCTACACGCTCGACGAAATCGCCAACGACATCACGGGCGGCGCGACGCCAGCCTCGTTCGAGCCGACGATCGATTACATCGTCGTGAAGACGCCGCGCTTCGCCTTCGAGAAATTCCCCGGCGCCGAACCTCTGCTGACGACGGCGATGAAATCCGTCGGCGAATCCATGGCGATCGGACGCACCTTCGCGGAGGCCCTGCAAAAGTCCCTGCGTTCGCTGGAGACGGGCCTTTCCGGCCTCGATCCGGTGGAGATCGAGGGGCTGGGCCTCGGCGACGACATGAACAAAATTCGCGCCGCGCTCGGCACGCCGACGCCGGACCGGCTGCTCGTCGTCGCCCAGGCCTTGCGCCTTGGCATGAAGCCGGACGATATTTACGAAGCCTGCAAGATCGATCACTGGTTCATCGCGCGGCTGCAGGAGATCGTCACGCTGGAAGAGCGCGTGCGGCGGAATGGCTTGCCGGCGGACGCCGACAATTTCCGGATGCTGAAGGCGGCGGGCTTTTCCGACATGCAGCTCGGGTCGCTCACGGGCAAGAGCGAGGCGGAGGTTCGCTCCCTCAGGCATTCGCTGGACGTGCGGCCGGCCTTCAAGCGCATCGACACCTGCGCCGCGGAATTCGCCTCGCCCACGGCCTATATGTACTCGACCTACGAGGCGCCCTTCGCCGGGACGCTCGCCTGCGAGGCGCGCCCGTCGAACGCGAGGAAGATCGTCATTCTCGGCGGCGGCCCGAACCGTATCGGTCAGGGCATCGAATTCGATTATAGCTGCTGCCACGCCTGTTTCGCGCTGTCGGACGCCGGCTTCGAAACGATCATGATCAACTGCAATCCCGAGACCGTCTCGACCGACTACGACACGTCGGACCGGCTGTATTTCGAACCGCTGACGGCCGAGGACGTGCTGGAAATCCTGACGAAGGAAAAGGAAAACGGCGAACTGGTCGGCGTGATCGTGCAGTTTGGCGGCCAGACGCCGCTGAAACTCGCGCACGCGCTCCAGGAAGCGGGGATTCCGATCCTCGGCACGTCCGTCGACTCCATCGATCTGGCGGAAGACCGCGACCGGTTCAAGCGCCTGCTCGACAGACTCGGCCTCAAGCAGCCGAAGAACGGCATTGCCTATTCCGTCGAACAGTCGCGGATCATCGCGGGCGAACTCGGCCTGCCGCTCGTCGTGCGCCCGTCCTACGTGCTGGGCGGCCGCGCCATGGCGATCATCCGCGACCAGGCCGCGTTCGAGGACTATCTGCTCGGCACCTTGCCAAGTCTGATTCCCTCGGAGGTGAAGGCGCGCTACCCGAACGACAAGACCGGGCAGATCAACACCGTCCTCGGCCGCAATCCGCTGCTGTTCGACCGTTATCTGTCGGACGCGATCGAGGTCGACGTCGATTGCCTTTGCGACGGGAAGACGGTGTTCATCGCCGGCATCATGGAGCACATCGAGGAAGCCGGCATTCACTCGGGCGATTCGGCCTGTTCGCTGCCGCCGCGCTCGCTGTCGCCGGAAACCATCGCGAAACTCGGCGAGCAAACGAAAAAGCTCGCGCTCGCGCTCGACGTGGGCGGCCTGATGAACGTGCAATACGCGCTGAAGGACGGGGACATCTACGTCCTCGAGGTCAATCCGCGCGCGTCCCGCACGGTGCCCTTCGTCGCCAAGGTCATCGGCACGCCCATCGCCAAGATCGCCTCCCGGATCATGGCGGGCGAGTCGCTCGCGAGTTTCAATCTCAAGCCCTTCGCGCTCGATCACGTCGGGGTCAAGGAGGCGGTGTTCCCCTTCGCGCGGTTCCCGGGCGTCGACACCGTGCTCGGGCCGGAAATGCGCTCGACCGGCGAGGTGATCGGTCTCGACCGCAATTTCGACATCGCCTTCGCCAAGAGCCAGATCGGCGGCGGCACCAAGGTTCCGACCTCCGGAACCGTTTTCGTGTCGATGCGCGACGACGACAAGCCGCGCGTGCTGGAGGCGATGCGGCTGCTGTCCGGCCTCGGGTTCAAGATCGTGGCGACCGGCGGCACCGCCCGCTATCTCGTGGCGGAGGGCATTCCCGCCGTGAAGATCAACAAGGTCTCGGAAGGCCGGCCGCACGTCGTCGACCGCATCAAGAACGGCGGGGTGCAGCTCGTGTTCAACACGACCGAGGGTTCGCAGGCGCTCGACGACAGCCGCTCGCTGCGCCGGGCGGCGCTGCTGCACAAGGTGCCCTACTACACGACCCTCGCCGGGGCTCTCGCGGCGTCGCAGGGCATCAAGGCCTACAAGGGCGGCGATCTCGAAGTCCGCGCACTGCAGGATTATTTCGTCGCCTGACGGGGCGTCCAGGCGGGCGAGGCGAAAGTCGGGGGCCTCGCGGTTTGAAACTCGCGGGGCTTTTGGGTATACTGTGCGACTGTCCACCCTCGCCGGGTGGCTCGCGAACCGGGCCCGCGGGTCGGGGGGCGCGTCTTTGACTTTGGCGTCCCGGCTTGCTCACCCGAGCGGGCGGGCATTGGCATTTTTTTGGAACCGCGCGTGGAATTCCAATTCCGCGGGCGGCGCGATTTTTCCCGCGCGGCCGCGATCCGGCGTGGCGGGCGAGCATCGAGGCCTGGAAAGAGAAAACGATGGAAAAGATTCCGATGACCGCCGCCGGCTACGCCGCTCTCGAGGAAGAGCTGCGCCGCCGTCAGCAGGAAGAGCGCCCGCGGATCATTCAGGCGATCGCGGAAGCGCGCAGCCATGGCGATCTTTCCGAAAACGCGGAATATCATTCGGCGAAGGAATCGCAGTCCCTCAACGAGGGCCGCATCGCCGACCTCGAGGACAAGCTCTCGCGCGCCGAGGTGATCGATGTTTCCAAACTGTCCGGGAACACCATCAAGTTCGGCGCCCGGGTGACGCTCATCGACGAGGACACCGAGACGGAGAAGGTCTACCAGATCGTCGGCGAGAGCGAGGCGGACGTGAAGATCGGCAAGGTGTCGATCACCTCTCCCATCGCCCGCGCGCTGATTGGCAAGAAGGTCGGCGACACCGTCGAGGTGAACGCCCCCGGCGGCGGCAAGAGCTACGAAATCCTCAAGATCGCCTTCGCCTGACGGAGTTCGCGGCTTGCCCGGGAACGGCGACGCCGGGCCGCTGCTGCCCGCGGGGTTGACCGCGTGGGTTCTGGCGTCCGGCAAGATTGGCCACGAGGTTCATTGCCTCGGGCTTGCCCGTGCGCTCGGGCTCGATCCGCTCGGGAAACCCGTGCGTCCGCGCTGGCCCTTCGCGCTGCTGGCGCCCTGGGGCCCGGTCGATCCTCGCGACGCCGCGGAAACGCTCGCGCCGCCCTGGCCCGATCTGGCCATCGCGGCCGGCCGGGCGACCATCCCCGCCTTGCGTCACCTCAAGCGCGCCTCGGGCGGGCGGGTCTTCACGATCTGCTTGCAGGACCCGCGCGCCGGAAAAGGCGCCGCGGACGCCATCTGGGTTCCGGAACACGACCGTTTGCGCGGCGAAAACGTGATTGTGACGCTGACTTCGCCGCACGGGCTTTCGGCGGAGGCGCTGGCGCGCGCGCGGGCCGAGCCCGATCCTCGCGTCGCCGCCGTCATGACGCCGCGCGTCGCGCTCGTCCTTGGCGGGCCGAGCGCCCATCACCGTTACGAGCCGCGCGACAACGCCGCGCTCGCGGCCATCGCCGCCGGAATTGTCGCGGGCGGGCGCGGGCTCCTCGTCACTCCTTCCCGGCGGACGCCGCCCGAAACGCTCGCGGCGATCCGAGCGGCGCTGGCCGGAGCGGCGCCGGGAGCCGTCTTCGTGTGGGACGGGACCGGCGACAACCCTTACGTCCAGATGCTCGCCCACGCAGGCGCGGTGGTCGTGACCGCCGACAGCGCCAACATGATGGGGGAGGCCGCGGCGACCGGCGCGCCCGTCCTTGTTTACGAACCCTCGGGCGGCCATCCCAAGATGGCGGCTTTTCTCGACCGGCTGGTCGCCGAGGGGCACGCGCGGCGCTGGCGCGGCGAACTGGAAAGCTGGCCGCGCGCGCCGCTCGACGCGACGCGGGAGATCGCCGAAGAGGTGGCGCGGCGGTTCAGGGCGTTCCGGGGCGGCTGAGCGCGCTTCACCAGATGGCCGACTTCGGCGCTCCGTGCAGCGCCTCGGCGATGCGTTCGCGCGTCGCGCGGGTCGCGCCTTCGGGAAGCGAGGCGACCGGGAAAAAGCCGGTTTCGAGGATTTCGAGATCCGCGCCGCGCGGCGCGGTTTGCGTGAAGTCCCGCACGACGTAGATCGCGACGTGATCGCGATCCGAGGCGTGATTGTTGAAATAAATCCCCAGCAGTTCGGGGTCGCCGCGGGAGACGATGTTGCCTTCCTCCGCCAGTTCCCGTTCGAGGGATCGCAGCAGGGTCTCGCCGGGCTCGACGCCGCCGCCGGGCAGATGCCAGCCGGGAACATAGCTATGGCGCACGAGAAAAACGCGATTGTCCGCGTCGATCACCAGCGCCCGCACGCCCATGGTCAGAGGACGCCAGAGCCGGTTGCCGACGTGCTGCAAGCGCTGCAATCCGCGAAACGCCAGGCGCTTGAAACGGGAACCTGGCATCGACTTTCCTCGCCGGCGCGGCAATGCGCCGGTTGGACATCATGGCGCGGCGACCTTAGATAAACGTGAAGAAGCCTGGCGGAGCACGACGTGAAGCGATTTTCAGAACTGACCCCGCGCGAAATCCTGGCGGTCGCGATTGCTTCCGAAGAGGAAGACAGCCGCATCTATTCGGCCTTCGCCGAGGATTTGCGAGAACGCTATCCCGCCTCCGCGCGCGTGTTCGAGGAAATGGCCGGGGAGGAGACCAGCCACCGCCACCAGTTGCTCGAAATCTACGAGAAGCGTTTCGGCAAGAACTTGCCGCCGATCCGTCGCGAGGACGTGAAGGGCTTCCTGAAACGCCGGCCGATCTGGCTCAGCTCCAATCTCGCGCTCGACACGATCCGCAAGGAAGCGGAAACGATGGAGTTTCAGGCCGCGCGGTTCTACCAGCGCGCCGCCGCGCAGACGACCGACGTCGAGGTGCGCAAGCTGCTCGGAGATCTCGCCGAGGTCGAGAAAACCCACGAGAGCAACGCCCAGCAGCTCGAGGCCTCCTACCTCACCGACGCGGTGCGCGAGGAAGAGGAGACGACGCGCCAGCGCATGTTCGTGCTGCAATACGTGCAGCCGGGCCTCGCCGGCCTGATGGACGGATCGGTGTCGACTCTGGCGCCGCTGTTCGCAGCGGCCTTCGCCACGCATCACAACTGGGAGACGTTTCTCATCGGGCTCGCCGCGTCCATCGGCGCGGGCATCAGCATGGGCTTCGCCGAGGCGCTGTCCGACGACGGCTCGCTCACCGGGCGCGGCACGCCGTGGATTCGCGGCGGCATTTGCGGCTTGATGACGACGCTCGGCGGTCTTGGCCACACGTTGCCCTATCTCGTGCCGGACAGCCTGCCCAACGCCTTCTGGTGGGCGACCGGAATCGCCGCGACGATCGTCTTCGTCGAACTCTGGGTGATCGCCTGGGTGCGTGCGAAATACATGGACACGCCGTTCCTCCAGGCTGTGTTCCAGATCGTGCTTGGCGGCGCCATCGTCCTCGCGGCGGGGATCATGATCGGCGGCGCCTAGCGCCGCTTGCCGCGCCGTCGAATCCCGGCGTATTCTCCTTTCAAGCGCCGGGGGCGAGATCCCTGGCGAGATTTCAGGGAGAACGCCACATGAGCAAGGATCACGACGAATCGCGTCGCGCGTTTCTGGTCGGCGCCACCGTCGGAGCCGCGGGAGCGGTGGCCGGCGCCGCCGCCGTCACGGAAGCCGAAGCGAAAACGCAAGCCTCCGCGCCGGCGACGCACGCGTCGGTCGGCGGCGGTCACGGCGCCTATCTCAACGACGACGATCTCGCGACGGTCGTCGCCTACACCGAGCGTCTGATGCCGGGCGCCCCGGGCAAGCCGGGCGCGAAAGAGGCGGGCGTCGCCAATTACATCGATCTCGCTCTCGCCGGCGCCTACGCCGACCAGGGCGACATGTATCGCCGCGGCCTCGCCGCGCTCGACGTCTTCTGCAACGAAAAATACAAGGATTCCTTCGTCTATCTGAAGCCCGCGCAGCAGGACGAGGTCATCACGGCGATGGAGGAGGGCAAGGCGACGGGGTTCTCCTGGCCCTCGGCGCAATCCTTCTTCAACACGTTGCGCACGCACACGATGGAGGGAATGTTCTCCGATCCCGTCTATGGCGGCAACAAGGATTTCGCCGGCTGGAAACTCGTCGGCTTCCCCGGCGCGCAGCCGACCTTCACCGCCGCCGACATGGCGAGCAACAAGCCGTTCACGCGCGTGCCGACCATCGGCTTGCAGGCGCGCGCGAAGGCCGCGACTCCCGCGAAGAGGGGCTGACCCATGGCCAACTTCAAGACGGACGTCGTCATCGTCGGCGCTGGCGCCGTCGGCGGCATCATGGCCGCCGAACTCGGCAAGGCCGGCATCAAGGTTCTCGCGCTCGAGCGCGGGCCGCGCCTGCAAACGAAGGATTTCAATCCGCACGACGAATTGCGCTACTTCACGAGGCAGGATCTGCGGCCCAACACGAAGCTGCATCCGGTGACCTGGCGCCCCAACGCGAACACGCGCGCGACGCGCATGGCCTCGCTCAACAACGGCGCGCAGGCGGGCGGCGGCACGGTGCATTACGGCGCGGTGTCGTGGCGGTTCCACGAGGACGATTTCCGGGTTCGGTCATCGACGATCGAACGCTATGGCGAGAAGGCGATCCCCGAGGATTCATCCGTCGCCGACTGGCCGCTGTCCTACGCCGATCTCGAGCCCTGGTACGACAAGGCCGAACACGAACTGGGCGTGTCGGGCAAGGCCGGCAATCTCAACGGCAAGAAAATCGAGGGCGGCAACGTTTTCGAGGCGCCGCGCAAGCGAGACTATCCGCTGCCGCCGCTGATGGTGGACCAGTCGGGCCTCGTCTTCGAGGAAGGCGCGAAGAAGCTTGGCTACCATCCGTTCTCGACGCCGCGCGCGATCCTGTCGCAGCCCTATCACGACCGGCCGGGCTGCACCTATTGCGGCTTCTGCCAGGCTTTCGGCTGCCATGTCGGCGCGAAATCCAGCATTCTCGTGACCAAGCTGCCGGAAGCCGACGCGACGAAGAACTTCACGCTGATCACCGGCGCGACGTGCCACCGCGTCAACACCGACGCTTCCGGCAAGGCGACGGGGGTGAATTTTTACGGGCCAGACGGTTCCGACAACACGGTCGAGGCGGATCTCGTGATCCTCGCGCCGTTCATCTACGACAACGTGCGCCTGCTGCTGCTGTCGAAGACCGACAAATTCCCCAACGGTCTCGCCAATTCCAGCGGCCAGGTCGGCAAGCACGTCATGGCGCACATCGGCACGCGCGCCATCTCCATCTTCGACGACCGGCACATCAACATCTTCATGGGGCCGAGCGCGCAGCGTCATTGCATCGACGACTTCAACGCCGACAATTTCGACCACAAGGATCTCGGCTTCATCCGCGGCGCGCAGATCAACGTCAGTCCCGCCGATCTCGAGGCGGGGCCCATCGGCACGGCGATGAGCATGTCGCCGCCGCCGGGCACGCCGCGCTGGGGCGCCGCCTATCGCGACTTCTTCTCGAAATATTTCACGCGCTACGCCGGCATCAACGCGCAGACGGAAAACCTGCCCTACGCGGACCAGACGATCGACCTCGATCCGAACATCAAGGACATGTACGGCCTGCCCGCGCCGCGCGTGACCTACGACTGGCGGCGTCCCAACGAGCGCGCGCGCATCGAGTTCCTCGGCAAGAAGCTCGAGGAAATCGGCCGCGCCATGGGCGCCTCGAAGGTCTGGCGTCCGCCGACGAACCAGGGCCAGCCCGGCGCGCACCACCAGGGCGGCACGCGCATGGGCGCCGATCCGAAAACCTCGGTCGTCAACAAATACAGCCAGAGCTGGGACATTCCCAATCTCTTCATCATGGGCAGCTCCACGCATCCGACGATGAGCGGCTACAATCCGACGCTGACCATCGAGGCGATCGCCTACATGACCGCCGACGCGATCGTGAATCGCTACGTCAAGAACCCCGGCCTGCTGGCCTGAAAGCGCGGGCGACGGAGGCCGCGCGCGCTCCGTCGCCTCCTCGATCGAAAAACACGGGAGGTCGCCATGGCCATTGAAAAAACCGAGGTCGTCATCGTCGGCATGGGCGCCGCGGGCGGCATTCTCGCCGCGGAACTCGCGAAGGCCGGGATGAAGGTCATCGGCCTCGAGCGCGGGCCGCGCCTGCAAACGAAGGATTTCACCCCGCACGACGAACTGCGCTATTTCCAGCGTCAGGAATTGCGCCCCGATCCGAAGGGCCAGCCCGTGACGTGGCGCCAGAACACGAACCAGCGCGCGCAGCCGCTCAACACGATGAGTTATGGCAATCAGGCCGGCGGCGGCACGGTTCACTACGGTTCGGTTTCGTGGCGCAATCACGAGGACGATTTCCGCGTGCGCTCGCAGACGATCGAGCGCTATGGCGAAAAGTTCCTGCCGGAGGGATCGAGCGTCGCGGACTGGCCGATTTCCTACGCCGAGCTCGAGCCCTGGTACGAGCACGCCGAATACGAGCTTGGCGTTTCCGGCAAGGCTGGCAATCTCAACGGCAAGAAAATCGACGGTGGCAACGTCTTCGAGGCCGCGCGCAAGAAGGACTATCCGCTGGCGCCGCTGCGCCTCGACCAGGCCTCGACCATTTTCGACAAGGCGACGCGCAACCTCGGCTATCATCCGTTCTCGACGCCGCGCGCGATCATCTCCGAAAATTACAAGGACAGGCCGGGTTGCACCTATTGCGGCTTTTGCCAGGCCTATGGCTGTCACGTCGGCGCGAAATCGTCGATCCTCGTGACGAAGCTGCCGGACGCCGACGCGACGAAGAATTTCAGGCTGATCGCCGGCGCCATGTGCCACCGCGTCAACACCGACAACACCGGCAAGGCGACGGGCGTTTCCTATTACGGGCCGAACGGCGCGGAGGAGACAATCGAGGCCGATCTCGTCATCGTCTCGGCCTTCATCTACGACAACACGAGGCTGATGCTTCTGTCGAAAACCGACAGGTTCCCCGACGGCCTCGCCAACTCCAGCGGGCTGCTCGGCAAGTTCCTGATGACGCAGATCCGGCCCGCGGTTTTCGTCGGCTTCGACGACCGCGCGCTCAACGTCTACATGGGCCCCAACGCGCAGAAACACTCGATCGACGATTTCAACGGCGACAATTTCGATCACAAGGATCTGGGATTTATCAGGGGCGGACAGATTTCGATCGGCACCGCCGGCCAGCAGGGCGGGCCGATCGGCGCCGCGATGAACATGCAGCCTCCCGCCGGCGTGCCGCGCTGGGGCGCGGGGTATCGCGACTTCCTGTCGAAATATTTCCAGTCGCACGCCTCCATCGGCGGACAGATCGAGGATTTGCCCTACGCCAGCCAGACCATCGATCTCGATCCCAACATCAAGGACAAGTACGGCCTGCCGGCGCCGCGCCTCACCTACGACTGGCGACGGCCGCACGAGAACAAAAGCGTCGCGTTCATGCACGACAAGCTCGAACAGCTTGGCAAGGCGATGGGCGCCAAACTCGTGTGGCGCGTGCCGACGGGGCCGGGCTCGCCCGGCGGCCACCACATGGGCGGCACGCGCATGGGCTTCAATCCGAAAGACTCGGTCGTCAACAAATACGGACAGAGCTGGGACATTCCCAATCTCTTTATCCTCGGCAGTTCGTCGTTCCCGACGAACACGGGCTTCAACCCCACGCTGACCATCGAGGCGCACGCGTTCTACGTCGCCGAGGCCATCGTGAACCGCTACCGCAAGGCGCCGGGAGCGCTGGCGTGAGGTTTCCTCGCTCGCGCCGCGGCGCCGGCGCGCCGCCTTCCGTCGCGCCGCCAAACATGGAGGCGGGCCGGCTGGCGTTCCTGCGCGCCGCCGTGAAAAAGGCGCTGACCGATCCGGGCTTGTCGAGGAAAGCCGCAAGAGCGGATTTCTGGTGACTTATGGCGACGCCGTGGAGACGCAAAAGGCGACGGCGCGCGTGATCAACGATCTCGCGCCGGCGCGGAAGGAGCAGATCAGGAAGATCGTCGTGAGGGAATAGGGGCCGCCCTTGACGCCCCGCTTCCTTCCGGCGACACAGCCGCGCCGTGACTTTTCGCCTCGCCCATCTTTCCGATCCGCACATCGGCCCGATTCCGAAGCCGCTGTTGCGTGAACTCGTCGGCAAGCGGCTGACCGGCTACATCAACTGGATGCGCCGCTCGGGCATCCACGACATGGACGTGCTCTCGCGCGTCGTCGCGGACATGCGCGCCCACGCGCCCGATCACGTCGCCATGACCGGCGACATCCTCAATATTG
>CAISEY010000375.1 GCA_903884435.1 uncultured Hyphomicrobiales bacterium
CGGCGACGATGGCGCGGACGGCGACGAGGACGCGATGGACGAAGCGCCGCGCGTCGGGCCGCCGGCGGAGAGCGGACCGCCGGCGCCTCTCGCGCGAGCGCCCGGGCCGGGCGAGCCGGAACTCCAGCCCGAGCCGGCGCGCGCGCCAGCGACGGCGCCGAGCGGACCGGCGACGATCCGCGTCGCGGTCGGCGCCCTCGAGCGCATCATGACGCTCGTGTCGGAGCTCGTGCTGACGCGCAACCAGCTCATCGAACTGACGCGCCACCGTGGCGACGAGACTCTCAAGCCGCCCCTGCAGCGCCTGTCGTCGCTGACGACGGATTTGCAGGACAGCGTGATGCGCGCCCGCATGCAGCCGATCGGCCGCCTGTTCGCCAATCTGCCGCGGCTCGTGCGCGAGCTTTCCGCCGACCTCGACAAGAAGATCGACCTCATCGCGGAAGGTTCCGACACCGAACTCGACCGTCAGCTCATCGAGCTCATTCGCGACCCGCTGACGCACATGATCCGCAATTGCGCGGACCACGGCATCGAAACGCCGGCCGAGCGACTCGCGGCGGGCAAGCCAGAGGCCGGCATGATTCGCGTGTCGGCCGCGCACGAGGCCGGCTACATCACCATCGCCATCACCGACGACGGGCGCGGACTCAATGTCGAACGCATCCGCGCCAAGGCGATGGGGCTCGGACTCGCGACGGCGGCGGAACTCGACCGCATGTCGAACGACTTGCTGGCGCGCTTCATCTTCGCGCCGGGTTTTTCGACGGCCTCGCAGGTTACTTCGGTTTCCGGACGCGGCGTCGGCATGGACGTGGTGCGCGAGAACATCGAACTGATCGGCGGCACGGTCTCGCTCGCGACGACGCTCGGGCGCGGCACGACGTTCTCGCTGAAAATTCCATTGACGCTCGCCATCGCGCCGGCGCTCATCATCCACGCTTGCGGACATCGTTTCGCCCTGCCGCAATCCGCGGTGCTCGAGGCCGTCGGCATCTCGCCCGACGGCGCGCGGAACGAAAGCGTGCAGGGCGCGCGGGTGCTGCGCCTGCGCGACAAGGTGCTTCCGATCGCCAGCCTGAGCGATTTTCTGAAACTCGAACAGGTCGGGCCGGAGATCGGCGCGGACGCGCTCGTCGTCGTGCTGCGCGTCGGCTCCGTCACCTTCGGCGTCGTCGTCGACGAAGTCTCCGACGTGCAGGAAATCGTCGTCAAGCCGCTCGGGCCCTCGCTCGCGCATCTGACGACGTTTTCGGGAAACACGATTCTTGGCGACGGCTCGGTCGTCCTCATCCTCGATCCGATGGGCCTCGCCCGCGCGCTCGGCGTGCAGGGCGTCGACGAGTTCAGCGTCGCGCCGGCGCCGGCGCCCTTCGTGCTGCCTCCCGAGCCGCGCCGGCTGATCATGTTCCGGGCCGGCAAGGGCGCGCTGAAAGTGATGCCGCTGTCGCTGATCTCCCGCATCGAAAGCGTGTCCAGCGCCAGCATCGCGCTGGCCGACGGCAAGCGGGTCATTCATCACCAGAACGGGCTGATGCCGCTGATCGACGCGGGCGACATGACAGGCGAGGAATTCGACGACGTGCGTCCGGTGCTCGTGATCGGCGTCGGCGGCGAGTTGATGGGCCTCCTCGTCTCGGAAATCGTCGATATCGTCGAGGACGAACTCGACATCGAGATCGCCGGGGATTCGAAGGCCATCATCGGCTCGGCGGTCGTGCGCGGAGAGCCGGTGGAGATTCTCGACATCACCTGGTTCATGAAACTGGCGCGGCCCGGCGCCTTCTCGCGCGGCCACGCGCGCCGGTTCCGCATTCTGCTCGTCGACGACAAGCTGTTTTTCCGCGACATGCTCGCGCCGATCGTTTCGGCGGCGGGCTACGACGTGTCGACCGCGGCCTCGGCGCGCGAGGCGCTGCAATTGTTCGACAAGGGCGCCCGGTTCGACGCGATCGTCACCGACATCGACATGCCCGAGATGGATGGATACGAATTCGCGCGTGAATTGCACGAACATCCGGATCGACAGGGGATTCCGATGATCGCGCTCGCCGCGCACGCGGCGCCCGCGGTGCGCGACGCCGCGCGGGCCGCGGGAATGCGCGGCGCGGTCGGCAAGTTCGACCGCGCGGCGCTCGTGGGAGCCATCGCGGAAATCCTCGAGGGTTCCGCCTTCAACAACCACGCCATCGAATCGCGCATCATCGCGGGAGCCGCCGCATGACCACCTCTCAAGGGACGCCGCGCCCGGCGCAGTTCGGCTACACGCCGCCTCCGCCCCCGCGCAAGATCGGCGTCTTCACCGTGACCGCGGCTGGCGAGCGTCTCGGTCTGCCGGTCGGCTGCGTTCACACGATCTTCCGCGTCTCGAAAATCACGCCGGTGCCGCTGGGGCCTCCGGAAATCGTGGGGCTCGTCAACCTGCGCGGCAAGATCGTCACCGCGGTCAGCCTGCGCCGCCGGCTTGGCCTGCCCGACGGGGCCTCGCACGAGGACGCCATCGCCATCGGCATCGAGCATCGCGGCGAGAGTTTCGCGCTTCTCGTCGACGAGGTTGGCGACGTCGTCACGGTGTCCGACGATTCCCGGATCGCGGCGCCGGCCAATCTCTCGCCCACGCGCGTGAGCGTCACGTCGGCCGTTTACCGGCTCGAACACGAATTCATCTCGGTCTTCGACATGGACGCCATACTCGAGTTCGGGCGCGCGTCCGGGGTTCGCCAGTAAGTTTATTTGAGGAGTAATGTCATGAAACAGGTTCTCGTCGTCGACGACTCCGCCGTGATCCGCAAGATCGCGAGGCGCATTCTCGAGAGCATGCGATTCGACACGGTCGAGGCCGAGGACGGTCGCAGGGGCCTCGACGTCTGCGGTCACGAAATGCCCGACGCGATCCTGCTCGACTGGAACATGCCGGTCATGGACGGGTTCGATTTCCTGCGCGAATTGCGCAAGCTTCCGGGCGGAAGCAAGCCGAAAGTGGTTTTCTGCACGACCGAAAACGACGTCGCGCACATCGCCCGCGCCATGCACGCGGGCGCCGACGAATACATCATGAAGCCCTTCGACAAGCAGATCGTCCAGTCCAAGTTCGAGGACATCGGCCTCGCCTGATCCGGCCTTCCTGAGTTCCCGCTTCTCCCGCCAGCCGGTCCACATGCGAATTGAATCCATTCCGAGACGCGCCGGGGAAGGGGCTTCCGCGGTTTCTTCCGGCGAGGCTCCCGCCGCGGCGATCGCGCTCGCGCCCCCCGCCCTGCGCAAGTTTTCTCCCTGCATTCCCAAGGCCCTCGTCATCGGCGCGTCGACGGGCGGTCCTCAGGCCCTCGCGACGGTGCTCGGGAACCTCGCGCCGAGCCTGTCCTCGCTGCCGGTCCTCGTCGTGCTGCATCTGCCGGCCGATTTCACCAGGCTCGTGACGGGCAATATCGAGCGCGTCACCAAACTTCCGACGCGCGCGGCGAGGCATGGCGAGCCGGCGCTGCCGGGCGTCATCTATTTCGCTCCCGGCGACATGCACATGCGCGTTCTCAAGATCGGCGAGACGCCGATCCTGTGCCATACCGACGCGCCGCCGGAGAATTTTTGCAAGTCGGCGGTCGATGTTCTGTTTCGTTCGGCGGCGCAGACGTTCGGGCCAGGCACGCTTGGACTCGTGCTGACGGGCATGGGGAGCGACGGCCTCGCCGGCGCGCGCTCCATCGCCGACGCGGGCGGGGCGACCATCGTTCAGGACGAGAGCTCGAGCGTCGTCTGGGGGATGCCGGGCTCCGTCGCGACGGCGGGGCTCGCCTCCGCGATCCTGCCGCTCGACCGCGTGGCGTCCGCCATCGCCGGGCTGTTGCGAGGCATCGTTCCAGGGGGCGTCAGATGAAGGCGGCTTACGGCGGCCTGAGCGCCTTTGTGAAGGCCGCGTCCGGCATCGTCCTCGAGGAGGGCAAGGAATATCTCGTGGAATCGCGGCTGGCGCCGGTCGCGCGCCAATTCGGGGCGCCCGACGTGCCGCGGCTCGTCGAAAAGCTGGAAGCGACGCGGGATCCCGCGCTGTCGCGGGCGATCGTCGAGGCGCTGACCACGAACGAGACCTATTTTTTCCGCGACCGGGCTCCGTTCGACCTGTTCATCCGCAATATCCTGCCGGAGGTGATGAAGGCGCGGGCCGACGAGCGGGTCATCCGCATCTGGTGCGCGGCCTGCGCCACAGGCCAGGAACCCTATTCGCTCGCCATGCTGCTCGACGAGGCGTCGCGGCAACTCACGGGCTGGCGGGTTGAATTGCTGGCGACCGACATCTCGACCGCGGCGCTCGAAGCTGCGCGTGCGGCGAGCTAAAACCAGTACGAGGTGCAGCGCGGCCTGCCGGTGAACATGCTCCTGCGCTACTTCACCCAGGAGGACCGGCGGTGGCGGCTCGTCCAGCATTTGCGCCAGCGCGTCGAGTTCCGGGAACTCAATCTCGTCCACGATTTCCGCGGGATCGGTCCCTTCGACATCGTGTTTTGCCGCAACGTATTGATCTATTTCGACGCCGACACGAGGAAGCAGGTGCTGTCGCGCCTCGCGCGCGTCTGTCGCCCCGACGCCTATCTGTGGCTGGGCGCCGCCGAAAGCGTGATCGATCACGAGAGCGAGTGGCGTCCGCACGACGAGTTTCCCCTGCTCAACGTCCGGACTTCGCGGATCGAGGCTCCGGCGCGCCGGCTGAGTCTGGTCGCCAGCCGCTGATTTTCCGGGAGGGTTTCCCGAAACTGAAAAGCCCCGCGCGAGCGGGGCTTTTTGCGTCCGGCGGGGGCTGAAGCGGCTTCAGGCGGTGATGCGTTCGTCGTTGTCGGTCGGTTCGCGCAGCACGTAGCCGCGGCCCCAGACGGTCTCGATGTAGTTGCGGCCCTCGCTGGCGTTGGCTAGTTTCTTGCGCAGCTTGCAGATGAACACGTCGATGATCTTGAGTTCGGGCTCGTCCATGCCGCCATAGAGATGGTTGAGGAACATCTCCTTGGTGAGGGTCGTGCCCTTGCGGAGCGAGAGCAACTCCAGCATCTGGTATTCCTTGCCGGTCAGATGCACCCGCACGGCGGAGACCTCGACGGTCTTCTGGTCGAGGTTGACGACAAGGTCGCCGGTCGTGATGACCGACTGGGCGTGACCCTTCGAGCGGCGCACGATGGCGTGAATGCGCGCGACGAGTTCATCCTTGTGGAAGGGCTTGGTGAGATAGTCGTCGGCGCCGAAGCCGAGGCCCTTCACCTTGTCCTCGATGCCGGCGAGGCCGGAGAGGATGAGAATGGGCGTCTTGACCTTGGCCACGCGCAGGGTGCGCAGAACCTCGTAGCCGGACATGTCGGGCAGGTTCAGGTCGAGCAGGATGATGTCGTAATCATAGAGCTTGCCGAGATCGATGCCTTCTTCGCCAAGATCGGTCGTGTAGACGTTGAAATTTTCCGACTTGAGCATCAGTTCGATGCTCTGGGCGGTCGCGCTGTCGTCTTCGATCAAAAGTACCCGCATGTGTGTCCCCACCTGGCCCCGAGACCGCCCGTCACGAGATGCAATCCACCGCGACAGACTGGTTGCGCGGCCCTCTGCCCCGGGCAAATGCCCTTCGAAATCCGGCTTGGTAACCCTAACGCCCAATAGTTAATAAAATCTCTTTTCCGGCCCCGCATCACGCCAAACGTTATAAAATCCTTACAACTCATTGATTTTGATTATTTTTTGTTTCTATTTGACCCGACGCCACGTCAGAAAAGCCGCCCGCCGCCTGATTCGCGCCTGACTGGCGTAATATGGCCACGCTACAGGCGCAACCGTCCGAATCGAGATCATTAACGCCCGGGGTTAACGAATCGTTAACGCCCGTCTCTAGCCTCCGCAACAGCATGGAGGAAGCGTCGCGTCGCGGGGCGGGCGTCCGGGCGCCGGAAAATTCAGAAAAATCATGGCGCGACGGTAAGGAAGGATCAACCTCCCTCGTTCATGGTGAATGTGTCTCGCGGATTCCGGTTCGGAAGGGGCCGTGTTCCGGCTCCTGTGTTTATGATGCGTGGTGGAGTTGCGTAATGAAGTCGCGGGATACCCTTGTCCGGCTCAAACGTTTTCAGGCCGAGGAAAAGCGCAGGCGGGTGGCCCAGATCGAGGCCATGATCTCCGAATTCAGCCGGATGGCGGGGGATCTCGATCGCGAAATCGCGACCGAGGAGCAGCGGTCGGGCAACGCCGACCCGTCCCATTTCGCCTATTCGACCTACGCCCGCGCGGCGCGGGGCCGGCGCGACAATCTGAAACATTCCGCCGATGAATTGCGCGGGCAGCTCGAGGAAGCCCGGGCGAGGCACGCCGAGGCGCTCGAGGAACTCGCCAAGGCGCAAAATCTCGACGGGCGCGAGAAGGGCGAACGCGTCATCGAGGCGGTTCGAGACAGTCTCGACCTCGGCATGATCGGCCTGCGTTCCGCCGGCGCGTGAGGCGCCGCCCGCGGGCGGCGTTTGTCCAGGCTCATAAATTTCAGCGGGGCGCGGGAGGAGTCTTGCGTGTCCCGCGCCGCTCGTGGCAGGGAAGAAGGCCCGTCGCCGCCCTTCGGCGTCGTCGCCTTCGCGGAGCGATATGAAGCGTTACCTCGA
Organism: uncultured Hyphomicrobiales bacterium; assembly: GCA_903884435.1. Taxonomy (GTDB): domain Bacteria; phylum Pseudomonadota; class Alphaproteobacteria; order Rhizobiales; family Beijerinckiaceae; genus Terripilifer. Next base: position 6,618 of record CAISEY010000375.1, read on the forward strand.
CTATTTCTGGCCCGCGCTGGGACTCGTGGCGGTGGTCTGGTCGGTCAAGCTCCTGTACGACAAGTTGAGAGCGGAAGCGGCGGTCGACCAGGGCGTGCGGGCCTTGCTCGGCGCGGGGGGCGTCTGGGGCGATCTCAAGCTCATCGCCGGCGTGATCGGCGCGAAACTCGCGGATATTCCCGTTCATTCCTGGCTGCTCGCCTTCGCCTCGACCATCGCGGCCTACGCCGCGCTCGCCTGGTACGACCGGATCGCCCTGCTTCATCTTGGCAAGGCCCGGGGAATTTCATTCCTCTATGTCGCCGTCTGTTCCTTCGTGACCTACGCCCTGTCGCACAATATCGGCGCCTCGGTTTTCTCCGGCGGGATGGTGCGGCTGCGGGCCTACACCGCGAAGGGACTGACCGCCGCCGAAGTCGCGGTCCTCGTGGCGCTTTGCTCTTTCACCTTCGCCTTCGGGACGCTCCTTTTGCTGGGGGTCGTGCTCGTTATCGAGCCGCAAATCCTGCGGCCGCTGTCGTCGATGTCCCGGCATTTCGCGATCGGCGACGGGGCGGCGCGCGCCGTCGGTTTCGCCCTGCTGGCGTTTTGCTGCGTTTACACGGTCGGCGCCTGGATGCGGCTTCATTCTCTGAAATTCGGTGATTTCCGCCTCGTCTATCCGCGCCTGCCCATCGTGATCCGCCAATATATAGCCGCGCCTCTGGAATTGATGGGCGCCGCCGGCATTATTTACTTCGCGCTGCCGTCCGCGGGGAATCCGGGCTTTCTCATGGTTCTCGGCGCGTTTTTACTGTCGTTCTCGGCGGGGTTGCTGTCGCAGGTGCCCGGCGGCGTCGGCGTGATGGAGGCGGTGTTTCTCGCGGTGATGCCGGGCGTCCCGGCCACGGCGGTGATCGCGGCGCTCATGGTCTGGCGGCTGTTCTATCTGCTGCTGCCGCTGGCGCTGTCGATCCCGGTCATTCTGCTGTTCGAGCGGTCCCAGCTTGGCAAGGCGACGCGGGGATTGCAGCCGCCTCCGGGCGGTCATTGAGCCCTTCCCGGAGCCGTTCCGGAAACAAAAACGCCGGCCTTCCGGCCGGCGTGAAACTTCCCGGTTCGCCAGTGGCTTACTGGCGATATTGCTGAATGCGGGTGGTGCGGAGGCCGGCGAGCCCGTGCTGGTCGATGGAAAGTTGCCAGCTCAGGAATTCATCGACGGTGAGCGTGTAGCGGCTGCAGGCTTCCTCGAGCGACAGCAGGCCGCCGCGGACGGCCGCGACCACCTCGGCCTTGCGCCGGATGACCCATCTCTTGGTCGACGTGGGCGGAAGGTCGGCGATCGTCAACGGGCTGCCATCGGGGCCGATGACGTATTTTGCCCGGGGGCGGTGCACTTCGCTCATGTAACTCACTCGCAACTCGACTATGCAACTTCGGAAGACGTTACACGGCGGCGTTTAAGATTTGCCTAAACACGCCTTGCCGCAATTTCGCTGTTTTTGCCGAAAATCAAGCGCAAATCTTGCCAAGTTATTAGCATTCGCCGGTTTCGCGTATCCGTTCGGGACACCCGTGGAGACTGCGTTAACCATTCGCGGCGGGCGGCCGCGCGCGACGCGGCGGGTCTTCGATCCACGCCGCGGTTGCATTTGCGGCGCAAATGGTCTTTCTGCTCCCGCTGGAAGAGCCGACATGACCCAACCCGCGCCCCTCGCCGACGCTCCGCCCGCCGTTCCCATGGACACGGCCCTGAATTCGCTTGGCCTTCCGGGGAGCCCGGCGGACACGCGCGTCGTCGTCGCCATGTCGGGCGGCGTGGATTCCTCCGTCGTCGCCGCCTTGCTCAAGCGCGAGGGCTACGATGTCGTCGGCGTCACCCTGCAACTCTACGATCATGGCGCGGCGACCCACCGCAAGGGCTCGTGCTGCGCCGGCCAGGACATCGCCGACGCCCGCCAGGTCGCGGCGCGGCTGGGCATTCCCCATTACGTTCTCGATTTCGAGAGTCGCTTCCGCGAGAAGGTCATCCAGCCCTTCGCGGACGCCTGGGGCGCGGGCGAGACGCCGATTCCCTGCGTCGCCTGCAACCAGCACATCAAGTTCGCCGATCTCTTCGACACCGCCCGCGACCTTGGCGCGGACGTGCTGGCGACCGGCCATTACGTTTCCTCGCGCCCGGACGGCGCGGGACGCCGCGCCCTGTGGCGCGCCGCCGACGCCGGCCGCGACCAGAGCTATTTCCTTTTCGCGACGACGCGCGAACAACTGGACATGCTGCGCTTTCCGCTCGGCGACCTGCCGAAGGCGAAAGTGCGCGACCTCGCGCGCGAATTCGGGCTGATCGTCGCGGACAAGCCGGACAGCCAGGACATCTGTTTCGTGCCAACCGGACGCTACAGCGACGTCGTCGAGCGCCTCGCGCCGGCGGCGGCGGCGCCCGGAGAGATCGTGCACGTCGACGGGCGCGTGCTCGGCAGCCACGGCGGGCTGATGAATTTCACCATCGGCCAGCGGCGCGGCCTCGGCCTCGACAAGTCCGAGGGCGCGGGCGAGCCCCTGTTCGTCGTGCGGCTCGAGCCAAAGACGCGGCGCGTCGTCGTCGGTCCGCGCGGCGCGCTGGCGACGCAGACGGTGTTCTTGCGCGACGTGAACTGGATTGGCGCGGGCGAGGTCGCGATGGCGCCGCCGGAGGGGCTGGAGCTCGCCGTGCGGCTGCGCTCGACGCGCGCGCCGGCGCCGGCCGTGTTGCGCTTCGACGGCGAAGGCGGCGCCCGCGTCGAACTCGTCGGCGCCGAGAACGGCGTCGCGCCGGGGCAGGCCTGCGTGTTCTATGAATCCACCGATCCGCTGGCGCGCGTGCTCGGCGGCGGATACATCCGGGCGACGGCTCCCGCCGGCGCGGAGACGGGGAAGGCGGCATGAGCGAGCGGACCGTCCCTCCGGTCTCGGACCTCAGCCACACCGACGTCGCGGACGCCTACGCTCGCTGGGCGCCTGTCTACGACCTGGTTTTCACCCTCGTGATGAGGCCGGGCCGCAAGGCGGCCGCGGCAAGGATCAACGGGCTTGGCGGGCGGGTGCTCGACGTTGGCGTCGGCACCGGGCTCGAATTGCCGATGTTCGGACCGAACGTGAAAATCACCGGCATCGACCTGTCGGAGCCGATGCTCGAGGTCGCCCGCAAGCGGGTGCGCGAACGGGGCATCGCGAACGTCGAGGCGCTCGTCGCCATGGACGCGATGAACATCGCCTTTCCCGACGGATCGTTCGACGTGGCGGTGGCGCCCTACGTGCTCACGACGGTGCCCGACCCGGCGCGGCTGCTCGACGAGATGAGCCGCGTCGTGCGGCCCGGCGGCGAAATCATTCTCGTCAATCACATCGGCGCGGAGCGCGGCCCTGTCGCCGCCATCGAGCGCTGGCTTGGCAAGCGCGCGGCGAAACTCGGCTGGCGGCCGGAATTTCCATGGGCGGTGGTGGGCGAATGGCTGGCGCGCCGGAGCGACGCGCGCTTGCTGGAGCGCCGCTCCCTCGCGCCGTTTGGCCTGTTCACGATCATCCGGATCGCGCGCCTCTGAAAAGCCGGCGGCGGTCCTTGACTTCGCCCGATCCCGCGGCCTATATCCCGCCCGCCCGCGCGACGCGATCCTTCGCAAGCCGGGCGTGGCGGGGTAGCTCAGCCGGCTAGAGCACGGGAATCATAATCCTGGGGTCGGGGGTTCGAGTCCCTCCCCCGCTACCATTTCAGACTCGAAACTATATCCAGTCCCGACATTGCCGCCGTCTCGCGCGGGGCAGTAGATTGCGGCGGCAATCCGGGAGGGTTTTCATGTTCGACGCAGCGCGCCTCCTCGTTCTCGCCGCGGCGCTCGCCTCCGCTCCCGTCCGCGCGGAAGACCTCGCCGAATTCTATCGCGGCAAGACGATTTCCATCGTCGTCGGCTACGCGCCGGGCGGCGGATACGATCACGCGGCGCGGGTGGTGGCGAAGCACATGGGCGCGCGTCTGCCGGGCGAGCCGCGGATGGTCGTGCGCAACATGCCGGGGGCGGGCAGCATTCTCGCGGCGAATTATCTTCAGTCCGGCGCGCCGCGCGACGGAACCACGATCGCCAGCGCCAACGACGCCAATCTCATCGCGCCGCTGATCAAATTGCAGGGCGCGCAATTCGATCCGCGCGAGTTTGGCTGGCTCGGTTCGATGGCGGCGCGCGGCACGCCCATCGTCTACGTGCGCGGCGACGCGCCGGCGACGACGCTCGCCGCGGCGCGCGAGACGGAGCTTCTGCTCGGCGCCACGGGGCCGGACACGACGGCCTCCTATCCCGCGATGATGAACGAATTGCTCGGCACGAAATTCCGGACGGTGCTTGGCTACAAGGGCGGCTCGGCGGAGATCAATCTCGCCATCGAGCGCGGCGAGGTGCATGGCCGCGCCAGCTGGGAATGGCAGAGCCTCAAACAATACCAGCCCGAATGGCTCGCGACGAAATTCGTCACGGTGATCGCGCAACTCGGGCTCAGGCCCAATCCGGAATTGCCGGGCGTGCCCTCCGTGTTCGATCTCGCCGCGAGCGAGGAGCACCGGCAGATCATGGAACTGGTGCTCGGCACCGGGCAGTTCCTGCGCGCCTTCTTCGCGCCGCCGGGCGTTCCACCCGAACGGCTCGCGGCCCTGCGCGAGGCCTTCGAAAAGACCGTGCGCGATCCGGCCTTCGTGAAGGACATGGCGGCGGTGTCGCCGCTCGACGTCGAGTTTGTCGCGCCGCGCGAGATTGAAGCCTTCCTGGACCGGGTGTACAAATTCCCGCCATCCGTCGTGGGACAGGCCGCGAAATTCGTCGGCCAGTGAAATTTACCGGGAGCGATTCGCCATGCTCAGCGCGGCCGCCAACGAAAGACTGACGCGCGTCGGCGCGGGAACGCCATGCGGCGAACTGATGCGGCGGTACTGGATTCCCTTCGCCGCCGCGACGCAGCTCGACGAAAATCCCGTGCGCAAGGTGCGCCTGCTCGGCGAGGATCTCGTGCTCTACCGCAACACGAAGGGCGGGCTCGGGTTGATCGGCGAGCGTTGTCTGCACCGGCTCGTCGACATGCAATTCGGCATTCCCGACGAATGCGGCCTGCGCTGCCCCTATCATGGCTGGCTCTACGACGAGACCGGCGCCTGCGTCGATCGCCCGATGGAATCGGCGAAGGGCGAGTTCAAGGCGAAAACGAAGGCCTATCCGGTCCAGGAGCTCGGCGGCATGGTGTTCGCCTACATGGGCCCGCTGCCGGCGCCAGCCCTGCCGCGCTGGGACCTGTTCGTGTGGCCGAACGCGGTGCGGCAAATCGCCTTCAACGTCATTCCCTGCAACTGGCTGCAATGCCAGGAAAACACCGGCGATCCCACGCACAGCGTGTGGACGCACGGCCATCTGTTCAAATACGCGCTGCAACGCGAGGGCAAGTACGAGGAGCGCGCGGCGAGCATCGACCACACGCTGCACGGACGCACCAAATGGGGCATCGGCATCAAGGAGCTCTACGCCAACCCGACGGAGCACGGGTTCGAGAAGGGCATCGTCTTCTCGAAGGAGCTTGGCGCGGAAGAAGACCTCAGGCGCCGCCACTCGACCGTGATCTTTCCCTTCTACACGCAGACCGGCAAGGCCGGCGCGCCGCGCAGCGAATACCAGATTCGCGTGCCCATCGACGACACGAACACGCTGCACATCTGCTATCAGTGCTATGCCGCGCCGCAGGGCGTCGAGGCGCCGAAGCAGGACGGCGTCCCGTGGTACGAGCCGCCGACGCACGACGCGAAGGGTCGCCCGATTCTCGATTACGTGCTGGCGCAGGACGCGCTCGTGTGGGTGGCGCAGGGGCCCATCACCGATCGTTCGAAGGAAATTCTCGGGCGCACCGATCTGCCCATCGTGCTGCTGCGCCGCCAGCTCGCCGAGCAGATCGATCTCGTCGAGCAGGGCGGGGATCCGATGAACTTCTTCCGCGAGAGTCCCGGCGACATGATCCACGGCAGCGGCGTCGTTCCGTCGAACCAGAAGCCGGTGCTGCAAAACTACCGGCGCATGTACCACAAGGGTTTCGCGAGCGACGACGGCGACCGCTACGGCCCCGCCATCGACCTCGTGAAGGAATTGCACCGGCGCATCGAGGAAGCCGACATCGCGCGGAGCGCGGCGGAATAATCCGCCGCCTCAGGCGAAGGCCGGCATCACCTCGCGCGAGAACAGCCGCATCGACGCCAGCGATTGTTCGAGGCTCATGCGGCCGAAATTCACCTGCATCGAGGCGATCTCGAATCCGCCGACGGATTTCGCGTAGGCTTCGAGCGTGGCGCGGATGTGTCCGGGCGCGCCAACGAGCATCGCGCCATTGGCGACCTGCGAATTCCAGTTCGCCTTTTCAATCTGCGCGATGAGCGCGTCGTAGCCGGGATAGTCGGTCGAACGCACGCCGGTCGTCCAGGCTTTGGCCGCGTCGGCGAATGCGCGCAGATAGTCGTTGATTCCGTCCTCGCAGGCGGCGCGCGCCTCCGCCGCGTCGGGCGAGCAATACATGTGGAAGGCCAGCATGGCGCGGCCCTCGCCCGGATGGCCCGCCGCCTTCCACGCCGCGCGATAGACGGCGAGAAGGTCGCGCATCGCCTCGCCGCGCAGGGGGATCGCCATGACGCCGTAACCGAGCCTGCCCGCGGCCTCGAAACTCGAGGGCGTCTGCACCGCCGCGATCCACACGGGCGGGTGCGGCCGCTGCGTCGGCCGCGGATAGATCGTCGTCTCGGGAAAGCTCCAGAACTTGCCGGCGTGGGAGACTTTCTCCTCGCGCAGCAGTTTGACGATCACCGCGACGGCCTCCTCGAACCGCTCTCGGCTGCCGTCGAGCGCGACGCCGAACCGTTCGAATTCATGCGGCAGGAAGGCGCGGGCGAAGCCCGCCTCGAGCCGTCCGTGCGAGAGCGCGTCGACGAAGGCGATTTCGCTCGCGAGCTTGAGCGGGTGCGAGAACGCCGGCAGCACCGCGCCGGAAATCAGCCGCGCCTTTTTCGTGCGTTGCGCCGCGGCCGCGAAAAAGGCGAGCGGGGCGGGCGAATAGCCGCCGTACCGATGAAAATAATGCTCCACCGTGCGCAGCGAGGTGAAGCCGAGATCGTCGATGGCGTCGACGATCGAAAGCGCCTTGTCCCAGTAGGCGGCGCCGGTGCTGGTTTCCGGGGATTCGACGGGGAAGAACTGGATGCCGAATTGCATGGGGCCACTCCGGATTTGCTCCGATGTCTCACGCCTTGCCCAGGAACTCCAGCACCGTCCTGTTGAAGGTTTCGGGCTGTTCCCAGTAGATGGAATGGCCGGCCTCGGGAACGACGACGAGTTCCCGGTTCGGCAGATGGCGCGCGACGATCCTGCCGATGGTCGCGGGGGCGGCGAGGTCGGCGCCGCCGTAAACCAGCAAGGTCGGAACCTTCATCTGGCCCAGCGTCGTCCAGTTGAAGGGGTTCAGCAGGGTCGGCCCCTGGCGGTTGCCGGAGAGGGCCTTGTGTTCGAGCTCCAGCCAGGCCTTAGCGCCCGCCGGATTGGCGGCGCGATAGGAGGGGCTCAATTCGCGAAAATCCGCCGGCAGGTCGTCGAAACCCTTCAGGCGCGAGCCTTCCGTGGCCCCGGCGATCTCCGGTTCGGCTATGTTGCCGAGGGAGCCGGCGGACATCGCCAGTTTGCGCAGCCTGGACGGGAAGGACATGGCGTAGTCGAGCGAAATGGTGCAGCCCGCCGCCGAGGCGACAAGGCTGAACTGGCGCAGGCCAAGAGCATTGGCGAGGTCGTCGAGATCGCGCGCGTAGGAACCCGGATTCGCCTTGTCCACGGGGTCCGAGCCAAAATGGCCGCGCCGCGACCAGGCGACGACGCGGCAGCCCGCCGCCGCCAGCGCCGGTTCCTGGTAAGGCCAGATCAGCGCGCTTCCCGTGGCCGGATGCATCAGCACCACCGCGGGACCGTCGCCGCCGGTGTCGCGCACGAAGACCTTGCCGGAGGGAAGCTGGATTTGCCCCTCCTTCGCCGCCGCCTTTGGCGGAACCGGAACGGGGGCGAAGGGGTCGGCGACGGGCGCTTGCGCGCGCGCCGCGCCCGCGGAAATCGCGAGGCTCGCCGCCGGGGCGGCGCCGGCGAGAAGCGCGGCCCTGCGCGTGACGAAATCCTTCGGCGCTCCTGTCATGTCGTCTCTCCCCGTGCGTTTCGCGCCAGCCTATCGCAAGGCCTGGCGACGCGACAGCGCCCGCGGCTGGAAAATCTTCCTTGATCCTCCGGGCCGGCTTCTGCATCCTCCCGAATCAGCGCGCCGTCCGGCGCTGGCCGGCATTCGCCACGACTCCCCGGGGCGGGACATCTCCATGACGCTCAGGCTCGCGATCGTCACGCCCGTCTTCAACGACTGGGAATCGTTGCGCCATCTTCTCGCCGACCTCGCGGAAAGCCTTCGGGAACGCGACTGTTCGGTCGAGGTCGTCGCCGTGGACGATTGTTCGTTCGAGCGCGCGCCGGACGATTTCGAACTCGCCGCGCCCATCCGCGAACTGCGGGTGTCGCGGCTCGCCTCCAACATGGGGCACCAGCGGGCCATCGCCGTCGGCCTCGCCTCGCTCGTCGCGCGCGACGACATCGATTTCGTCGCGGTGATGGATTGCGATGGCGAGGACAGGCCCGCGGATCTCGCGCGATTGCTCGACACGGTTGGCGCGCGGCCAGGCCTCGCGGCGATCGCGCAACGGGCGAAGCGGTCGGAAGGAGCGGCGTTCCGTTTCCTTTACAAAATCTACGTCCTGATTTTCCGGCTGCTGACGGGCCACCGGATCGATTTCGGCAATTTCTGCCTCCTCCCCTTCGGCTATCTCGACCGGCTCGTGAGCCGGCCCGACATCTGGAACAATTTCGCGGCGACGATCATTCGCTCGCGCATCCCCCTCGAACGCGTGGCGACCGCGCGGGGCCAGCGATACGCCGGTCAGTCGCGGATGAATTTCGCCGGGCTCATCGCCCACGGGCTCGGAGCCATGTCGGTGTTTTCCGAAGTGGTTTTCGTGCGCATTCTTTTCGCCAGCGGCGTGTTGCTGGCGCTGGTCGGGCTGGGAATCGTCGGCGTCGTCGGCGTGAAGTTTCTCACCAGCCTCGCGATTCCCGGCTGGACGACGAACGTTCTCGGCTTTCTCGTGCTGATCGGCATCCAGGCGGTGATGATGGCCGTGATGATGGCGTTTCTGTTGCTGAACGCCAGATCGTCGATGCAAACGATGCCGGTGGATTTTGCCCAGGGTTTCGTGCGGGAAAGCCGGGTCGTCGCCGTCAGTTCATTCGCCGCGCCGCCGTCGTCCGGCGGTTGACGCATCTCCCGAGGATCGGAACAGCCATGAGCGCGGGCACGGAACTCGACTATATCGGCGACGAACTGGCGATCTTCGCTCTCGCGAAAAACTGGAAGGCCTATTTCGCCTCGGCGCTGGCCCCCTTTATCCGGGGCGAGGTGGCGGAGCCCGGCGCGGGGCTCGGCGCGACGACGCTGACCCTGTGCGACCCGAAAGAGACAGCCGGCTGGCTGTGCATCGAGCCCGACAGGACCATGGCGGACGGGCTCGCTCGCGCGCGCGCCGAAGGAGGCCTGCCGGCGCGCTGCTCGGTTCATCGCGGGGTGCTCGCCGACCTGCCGGCCGACCGGCTGTTCGACACGATCACCTATATCGACGTGATCGAGCACATCGAGGACGACCGTCGCGAGTTCGCCTCCGCCGCGTCGCGTTTGAAACCGGGCGGGCGGATCGTCATTCTCGCGCCGGCCTGGCAACATCTGTTCAGTCCTTTCGACGCGCGGATCGGCCATTTCCGGCGCTATTCGCGCGGCGGGCTCACGGCCCTCGCCGCGCCCGGCCTGAGGCTCGAAACCTCGTTCTATCTCGACAGCGTCGGCTATTTCGCCTCGCTGGCGAACAGGCTCCTGCTGCGCCAGGGCTCGCCGGCCAAATCGCAGATATTGCTGTGGGACAACGTGATGGTGCCCGCCTCGCGCGTGGTCGACCGTCTGTGCCTGCGAAGCGTCGGGCGCAGCGTCGTCGCCGTCTGGATCAAGACCGGTGCCGCCTGAGCGCCTCTCCGCCGGGCGCCGGGCGGAACTGATGGCGCTGGCGCGTTTTTGCGTCGTTGGCGCGATTTCGACGCTGGTCTACGTCGGGACTTCGTTCGCCTTGCTCTGGCTCGCCCTCGCGCCGCCCGCGGCGGTGAACCTCGTGGCGCTCGCGGCGGGGATCGCCGCCTCCTATTTCGGCCATCATGGCTTCACCTACCGGCGCGCCGGCCATCACGCGTTTTTCGGGACGCGCTTTCTGGTCGTGACGGCGATCCTGGCGGGGGGAAGCGTGCTGTTCACGCATGTCGCGGTCGATGTGTTCCGGGTTTCCGCCTATCGCGGCGCCCTCGCCGTTTCCGTGCTCTATCCCGTCGCGAGCCTGCTGCTGCACCATTTCTGGACCTTCGCGCGGGGCCGGTGACGCGCTGGCGCCGTGACGGCGGCGGCGCGCGCGTGTAGAAGCGAGACAACAGGCCGCTCCGCGGCCGCACGCGGGGAAGAACGCCATGGATGGAGACACCAGGGTCGAGGCCGGCGCCGCCGCCTCCGTCATCGGACACAATTCCGAAAAGCTGACCCGCGAGGAGCGGATCGCGAACCTTTACCACTCGAAAAAGGACCGCGTGTTCGTGCGCGCCATCCAGGGCGAGTACAATGTAAAGGCCGAGCTCGACCGGCTGCGCGCCGAGCCGCGCGTGCGGCGCGCGCGGGAGTCCGCCTTCCTCGACGGACCGCAATGTTTCAGCCGCAACTATGTCGAACCGAAGGATGGAATCACCCAGACGTTCCACCTGCATCTCGAGGAATACGCGCCCGGCGCATCCTCGCAGAAACATGGCCATGTCAACGAAGCCGCCTTCTACATTCTCGACGGAACCGGCTACGAAATTCACGATGGCGTTCGCTACGACTGGGAAGCCGGCGACGTGGCCATCGTCCACAACAATTGCGTGCACCAGCATTTCAACGCCAGCACGACGAAACCGGCCCGCGCCATCGTGATCAAGACGAAGCCGATGTATCTTTTCCTCAACATGCTCTTCCAGAAGACGGTGAAGGACCGCCCCGTCGACGTGACGCCGGAATGCGAGGGTTTCGCGCCGCGCGAAATCGAGGAAGACTTCAACCATCCAGCCGGAGGCTATCGCTGATGCTGTCGCGCGAAGACAACGAGCGCCTGACCCGGGTGGGTCCTGGCGCGCCCGCCGGCGAATTGCTGCGCCGTTACTGGCTTCCCGCCCTGCTCGCGAGCGAGGCTCCCGAAAACGACGGCGCGCCGGTTCGCGTGCGCCTGCTCGGCGAGGATCTCGTCGCCTTTCGCGACACGGAGGGGAAAGTCGGCCTCGTGGACGCCCTGTGTCCGCACCGGCGCGCGGCGATGTTCTTCGGGCGCAACGAACATGGCGGCCTGCGCTGCGCCTACCACGGCTGGAAGTTCCACCGGAACGGCGATTGTCTGGACATGCCGTCGGAGCCCGCGGGCACGGCGTTGCAGGCCAGGGCGAAGATCAAATCCTATCCGACCTTCGAGGGCGGCGGGCTGATCTGGGCCTATCTCGGCCCGAAGGACAGGATGCCGCCGGCGCCGGACTACGAATGGCTTCGCGCGCCGCCGACGCATCGCTTCGTGTCCAAGACCTTCGAGGATTGCAATTATCTCCAGGGCCTCGAGGGCGGGCTCGACACCGCGCATTCCTCCTTCGCGCACAACATGAAGCTGGGCGACATGAGCGAGTTGCGCAACGCCGACACGGCGCCGCAGATAGAGGTGGAGCCTTCGGACTATGGCTATTGCTACGTTTCCACGCGCAGGAGCCGTCCCGACAGGAATTACATTCGCGTCTATCACTACGTCATGCCGACGCAGCAGATGCGCGGCGCCGTCACGGCCATGAACGGCGCCACCAACGAAACGCCGCATTTCGACGGGCACATCTGGGTTCCCATCGACGACGAAACGACGAATGTCTACAATATCATGTGGTCCTACGACCGCGACATTCCGCTGACGCCGAAATTCATCGAGGAGTTCGAGACCTTCACCGGGCGCGGCCCGAACGATCTCGTTCCCGGCACGTTCAGGCTGAAGGCCAACCGGTCCAACGATTATTTCATCGATCGCCAGGTGCAGAAAACGCAGACGTTCACCGGCATTCCCGGCGTCAACACGCAGGACTTCGCCTTGCAGGAAGGCATGGGGCGCATCGTCGATCGTTCCGGGGAATTTCTGGGAACCTCCGATCGCGCCATTGTCGTCATGCGGCGAATGATGCTCGAGGCGACGCGCGCGGTCGAGCGGGGCGAGACGCCGGGCGGGACCGATCCCGCCGCGTATCGCAACGTGCGGCCCTACGACAATTTCATCGAGCCGGGGAAGAACTGGAAAGACGTTTTCGCGAAGGAAATCGCGGCGCGCTTCTAGGACCGCCGCGAGGCCGGGAGGAACCATGTTTCGTTTCGCGAAAGGGCTCGCCCTCGCTTTTCTGGCGCTCGCCGGCGTCGATGGCGCCCGCGCGCAGTCCGGCAATTTTCCCAACGGCAAGGCGATCCAGCTTCTGGTCGGCGCCGGGACGGGCGGCGGCTACGACCTGACGGCGCGGATGGTGGCGCGCCACCTGCCGAAATATCTGCCGGGCGCGCCGGCGGTCGTGGTGCAGAACATGCCCGCCGGCGGCGGCATCGCGCTCGCCAATCACCTGTGGTCGGCCGCGCCGCGCGACGGCTCGGTCATCGGCACGGTGCCGCGGGAGATCGCGACCGCGCCGTTCATGGGCAACAGCGCCGCCCGTTACGAGCCCGCGAAAATGTCGTGGCTCGGCACGCCCACCTCCGAGACGAACACCTGCCTCGCGCGCGGGGATTCCGAAGTCCGCGACTACAGGGACCTTTACGAAAAGACGCTCATCGTCGGCGACGCCGGGGCTGGCAACGGCATCCACATGTATCCCGTCGCGCTGAACAACATCTTCGGGATGAAGTTCAAGCTCGTGCCGGGATATTCCACGTCGGCGGAGATTTTTCTCGCCATCGAGCGGGGCGAGGTGGACGGACTCTGCGTCAGTTTCGACAGCGTGCTGGAGCGCTACGCGGACTGGCTCGCCACCGGCAAAATCCGCGTGTTGCTGCAGGGCGGCGCGGCGAAAAACCCGTTGCTGCCGGACACGCCCTTCGTGATGGATCTGGCGCGCGACGATGGCGAGCGCGAATTGCTGAAGTTTCTCTACGCGGGGCAGGGGATCGGGCGCCCCTTCGCCGCGCCGCCCGGCCTGCCCGGGGACCGGCTCGCGCTGCTGCGCGGCGCCTTCGACGCGACGATGAAGGATCCGGAATTCGTCGCCGAGGCGAAACGGGCGAAATTGCGCCTCGATCCGCTGCCGGGCGACAAACTGGCCGCTCTCGTCGATGATCTCGGGAAAACATCGCAGGCCGTGCGCGACCGGGTCAGGGGTTTTCTCGAGTAGGACGGACCGGAACCGGATTCGCGTCGGGACGCGATCGCGTTGAACCGGCGAGTCAACGCCCGTCTTTTCGACGTCTCCCGCTCCCTGGCGCGATCGGCCGTCCTCGCGGTCCCGCGCCATCGCGCCCCCATGACAATCCAGTCCGTCGCGTGTATGCAGTCCCGGATCGGGCCGCCCGGCGGCGGCCCCGCGAAATCAGGAGGATTTCCATGGAAGGGGACTCACGAGTCCAGAAAGGCGCCGCTGGCGGGGCCATCGGCCATAATTCGGAAAACCAGACCCGCGAGGAGAAGATCGCGAGCCTTTACCACTCCAAAAAAGACCGCGTTTTCGTTCGCGCCATCCAGGGCGAATACAACGTTCAGGCCGAACTCAACCGCCTGCGCTCCGTGCCGCGGGTGAAAAAGGCCAGCCAGACCGCCTTCGTCGATGGCCCGCTCTGCTACAGCCGCCATTATGTCGAGCCGAAGGACGGGATTACCCAGACGTTCCACCTGCACCTCGAGGAATACGCGCCCGGAGCCTCGTCGCAGAAGCACGGCCACGTCAACGAAGCCGCCTTCTACATTCTCGACGGCACCGGCTACGAAATTCACGACGGCATCCGCTACGACTGGGAAGCCGGCGACGTGGCCATTGTCCACAACAATTGCGTGCACCAGCACTTCAACGCCAGCACGACGAAACCGGCGCGCGCCATCGTCATCAAGACGAAGCCGATGTACCTGTTCCTCAACATGCTCTTCCAGAAGACCGTGAAGGACCGCCCGATCGACATGACGCCGGAGGCCGAGGGTTTCGAGGCGCGCGAGATCGAGGAAGACCTGAACCATCCGAAGGGAGGCTACTGACATGGCGTGGGGTGAAACTTCTTCCTGGCTCGAGGGCAAGGCGAACGAGCGGCTGTACCAGCGCCTTCTCGACGATTCGCAGGACGCGCCCTCGCGCAACAGCCGTCGCAAGAAAATCGTCAAGCCGGCGGACATGCCGTGGGAAATGTCGCGGCAGGGCCTGCTCAAGCATCTCATCAACGAGAACATGAACACCCGCATGGAGACGGTCGACGCCTACATGCAGATCATTCCGCCAGGCTCGCGCTCGGGCCGTCACCGGCACCTCGCTGAGGAATGCGTCTACGTGATCGAGGGCAAGGGCTACGATCTGCACGAAGACTGCGACGTGGAAATCACCGACGTGTTCGAGTGGAAGCCGGTGGGCAAACTGCAGCGCTTCGAGTGGGAAGCCGGCGACGTCATCTACATTCCGCCGAACACGATCCACCAGCATTTCAACGCCGACCCGAAGAATCCGGCGCGAATCATCTCCTCCACCAATCGCATCTTCAAGCAGATCGGGCTCAACACGCTCGACCAGCTCGAGGACGCGCCGGAGTTCGATCCGAAAGTCGTGCTGACGGCCGAGATCGTGCGGGAATTCCTGCGGGGTGCGCGGAAGTAGGCTCTTTCGGGAGAAACCGCTTTCGGAAATTCTGGACAGCCCGGCGACGCCGGGCTGTTTTCGTTTGAACGTCGCCAGTCGCCCGCGCGTGACATTTCACGCGCGGCTTTCGTCCCGTTTGACACGGCGGGCGCGCGACGTGAATGTTTGACAATTCGCGACGCCGGGCGTTTTGGCCGCGGCCGGAGATTTGAAGGATTTTTTCGATGAACAGGCGCGGACATTCGAGCATCCTCACCCTCGCGGCTCTCGCGGGGCTTCTGTCCGCCGCGGGCGGAGCGGGCGCGGCCCAGTGCGGCAACGGCGCCGGCGGTTTCGAGGCCTGGAAGCGCGAGTTCTCGGCGGAAGCGCGGGGCAGGGGCGTTGGCGCGGCCGGGGTCGCGGCGATCCAGGGCGCGAATTATTCGACGGCGACCATTTCGGCGGACCGCGGCCAGAAGAGTTTCCGGCTTTCCCTCGAGCAGTTTCTCGCCAAGCGCGGCGGTCCCGTCATCGTCGCGCGCGGACGCGGCCTCAAACAGTCGCAGGCGGCGCTGTTTTCGTCGATCCAGCAACGTTACGGCGTTCCGCCGGGGCCGCTGCTGGCGATCTGGGGCATGGAGACGGGCTTCGGGGCGATCCACGGAAGCCAGAACGCCTTTTCCGCGGTGGCGACGCTGGCCTATGATTGCCGTCGCTCGGCCTATTTCACCGACCAGCTTTACGCGGCGCTCACCCTGATCGATCGGGGCGTGCTGTCGGCGAACGCGCGCGGCTCGATGCATGGCGAGATCGGCCAGACGCAATTCCTGCCAAAAAACATTCTGGCCTACGGGACGGGCAATCTCGACAATTCAGCGGACGCGCTGAATTCCACCGCGAATTTCCTGAAGGCGCATGGCTGGCGCGCGGGCGGCGGATACCAGCCCGGCGAATCCAATTTCGGGGCCATCCAGGCCTGGAACGCCGCGCAGGTCTATCAGCGAGCCATCGCCCTTCTGGGCCAGCAGATCGACGGCGGCGGGCGATAGCCGGGGGCGCCGCCGTTTATTTCAGCTCGCCCAGAGCTTTCAGCAACACCGACTTTTCCTCGACGTCCCGGTCGAGGCGGCGGGAGAACGTTTCGGCGTCGGCATGGTAATCCACGGGCTGCCCGACGCTCCGCGCCAGTTTCGAGTAGGTTTCGCCCAGCGCGGCCGTCTCGCAGGCCCGCGCGAGTTTGGTCTTGATGTCCGCCGGCAATCCCTTCGGCCCGACGATGCCGCCGAAGCTCGAGGGCGCCACGTCGAAGCCCTGTTCCCGCAACGTGGGCGTGTCGGGGATGGCCGGATTTCGCCGGTCGCCGAACAGGCCGAGAATTTCGAGGCCGCTGCCGACGGCGGACGAAAGAACCACCGCGCCGAACTCGATCTGGCCGCCCAGCACGTTCTGGATGACCTCGGAATCGCCCTTGAAGGGCACGGCGTTGAAGTCCGCCTTCGCGTAAATCGACAGTTCCGTCATGGCCAGATGCGGGATCGAGGCGACGCCGAGATGGCCATAGGTCACGGCGCCGGGCCGCGCTTTCGCCGCGGCGATCACGTCGCGCGCGGATTTGAAGTGCGAGTCTTTCCTGGCCACGATCACCATCTCGTTCTTGAAGGTCTGGCAGATCGGGTCGAAACTCTTGTGCGTGTAACCGGTCTCGCGGTTTTGCAGCGGCAGGACCGTGATCGAGACGGCGGGCGTGAACAGCAGGGAATAGCCGTCGGGCGCGGCGCGCGCCACGGCCGCGGAGCCGATCGCTCCGGTCGCGCCGGCCTTGTTGACGACGACGAAGCGCTGGCCCAGCGCCTCGCTCATGCCTTGCGAAAGCGCCCGGGCGAAAATGTCGGTGACGGCCCCTGGCGTGAAGGCGACCGTGAGTTCAACGGGGCGCGTGGGGTAGTCTTGCGCGAGGCCCGGTCCGGAGATCAGGAGAGCGAGGCCCGCCGTCAGATGGAATGATTTCATCGCCGCCTCCCGTGGCCTGTCGAGCCCTTTATGACATGGCGCGCTGCCGCGCGAAACAATCCGGCGCGCGCGGATGTCTCCGCGCGCGCCGTGGATGGTGAAAAAGCCGGAAACCGGCGGGCGTCCCGGGTCGATTCGCGCGCGCGACCGACCCGGCCCCGCGCTCCGTCCCGAGGTCATTCCGGTCCGAACACCAGAACGCATCCGCCGCAGGGCGCCGCCTTGCCCGCGGGAACGTAGACGCGATTGTTGAATTCGCTCGCGGCGACGGAATGCGCGCCAGCGGCGGTTGGCGCCAGTTCCAGGAGGGTGTTGGTCTTCGCGTCGACGACGGCGAGCACCGGACCATCGGGATGATTGCCGAGGGCGGAATAGTACTGGTCGATCTTGTTGTTGACCCCCGATTCGTCGGAGCCGCCGGGGCCCTTGATCTCCGCGATGACCTTTCCTTGCCGCGCGTCGACGACGGAGAGCTGGCCCGGCAATCCCGTGCGCTTGCTGCCGGCGTTGCAGCCGAGGAACATCTTCCCCTGTTTGCCGATGGCGAGCCCGTGCGGGATGCAATTGTCGACCGGAATCATCTTCACCAGTTTCGCGGTCTTCGGATCGATCACCGCGAGCGCGCCTTTGGTCTTTTCCTTGTCGAGTTGCGGAATATCGACATAGAACATTCCGTCGTCGGGGTTGAACTGAGGCTGCTCGATGCCGTCCGTCGCGTGTTCGAAGACGACTTTCCCGATGATCTTGTGTCCCGGCTTCGTCGAGACAAGCGTCAGAAACGGCGGTTCGTCGGCGTCGTTGGCGACGATGAAAACCTGGTCCTTCGGATCGTAGGCGACCTCGTCGGCCCGCTTCTTGCCGCCGGTCGAAATCGTGTCGATGACCTTCATCTGCTTCAGATCGATCACCTTGATCGTGCTGTCGCCGTCGCCCGCCCAGACCTCGGTTCCGTTGTTGGCGGTGGTGACGCCGTTGGGGCCCGCGGCGTCGTTGACGCCCGTGAAGCCGACAAATCCGGCGACGCGTCCGACGTAGGCGGATGACTTCACGTCGAAAATATCGACGGACTTGTTGGTCCTGTCGGCGAGATACAGCCGGTTCGTGGCCTGATCGACATAGCTGATGTCGTAGGATTCAAGCGGGGCGCCGGGAATGGCGATGGTCCCGATCAGCCGCATTTTCGCGATCGCGGGGCCGCAGGCGAGCGCTCCGGCGAAGGCGGCGATAACGCAAAGTCCATTCAAATTTCGCATGTTCACTCCCCGATGTTCGGTCGTCCCGCGCGGGGACGAGCCTGGTTGTCGTCGATGTCGCGATCGTCGCGCGTCAAAAAAAAACCGGACGCGAGATGTCTCCCGCGTCCGGCTTCCGCGAAGCGGAGGCGATCAGAAACCGCGTTGAACGCGCAGTTTGGTCGTCCAGTTGCCTTCCTTCAGGCCAGGCGAGCCGGCGGCGACAAAAGCGGCCGTCGGGTTCTGGATGGTGGTGTTGATCTGGCCGTAACCCGCCTCGACGCCGACGTCGAAATCCTTGGTCGGCGAGTAGATGAGGTTGGCCTTCGTCGCCCAGATGCTCGTGTTGCCGAGCTGGGTGTTGAGGCCGCCGACGGGGTTGAGCGCCGTCGGAGTCCCGAGGTTCATGTAGGCGAAGGTCACGTGCGTGCGCCATTGCGGCGCCCAGTAATGCGTGAAAAGGGCCGTCATCTGGAAGGCGGTCGTCTGGCCATAGGCCAGCGGCGCCGCACCGGGGGTGATGGAGGTCAGCTGCAGGTTCGACGGAGCGACGATCACGCCGCCGAGAATACGCCGGTTGGTGGAATCGGTGACCAGCGTGCTCCAGCTGTCGGGAGCGCCGACGTAGCCGATCGCGCCCTTGCCGTAGCCGACGTTCACATAGAACGCGTCTCCCGCGGCGATCATCGGCAGGTTGATCTTCAGGGTCGAGTTCAGGGCCCAGGACGTATAGGTCCGGTTTCCGAGCAACGGGTTGGCGGCGCCGCCGTTGGCGAAGGGCGTCGGGCCGTCCGTCGTCGAGTTGTTGCCGAGCATGCCATCGAGTTCGACCGCGCCCCACGCGCCTTCATTGCGCACGACGCCGACGAGGTTGAAGCCGGTGGACGGCCGGTGGGTGTTGGTGGAGTTCGCCTGGGTCGGAGCCAGGAGGACAGCGGTGTTGGCCGCGCCCGGGGCGTTTTGCGGACCGGTGTCCATGCGGTCGTCGAGCTGGATTACGCCCGTCCAGCCGCCGCCGAAGCTCTTCTTGTAGGCGATGCCCTTGACGCCGTTGGTCCAGCCGGAGGTGAAATCGGCGGAGCCGCCGACGACGGTTCCCGACGGCCAGAGGCCGGCGTATTCCGAACCCCAGTTGCCGAACGTGAAGCCGGCCCACTCGACATAGGCGCGCTCGAGCGTGATGCCGGTCGTGCTGCCGGAGGTGGCGGGATACAGCGTCTGGAAATTGCTGGCGCCGGACGTGCGCCGGATGCCGCTGTTGTTCAGCGAGCGAATGCGAAGGAAGGTGCGGGCGGTGCCGAACTCGGTCGGCGTGCGGGCGTCGAGATTGATGTTCGCGCGGGCCTCGGTGCCGGTCGTGTCCTGGGACGCGGCGACCTGGGTGGTGGCGCCGGTGGCGACGTTAACGACGCGCTGGCCGGGCGTGTACTGCATTTCGAAGCGAACGAACCCGCCGATTTTCACGCAGGTGTCCGAGCCAGGAAGCGTGAAGAAGCCCGCGCCGTAAGCGTCGCAAATCTTGACGTATTGAACCGGGCCCGACTTGCGCGAGGGCAAATCGGCGGCGCTCGCGGCGCCGCAAGCCATGATGGCGGCGGACCCGGCGAGAAGGGTCGTCACGAAGGCGTTTCCACCGCTGATTTTCTGCTGACTGTTGCTCATCTAGCCGGCATTATGCAGCCCGATGACAGTTGCGCGCTCTGAAAA
>CAISEY010000376.1 GCA_903884435.1 uncultured Hyphomicrobiales bacterium
CACGCCTTCGGCGCGCGCCGCCACATGCATGAATACGGCACGACGCGCGAGGATTTCGGCGCCATCGCGACGGCGTTCCGCGAGCACGCGCTGCGCAATCCCGAGGCGCAAATGAAGAAGCCGATGACCATGGAAGATTACCACCGGGCGCGGCTCGTGGTGGATCCGTTCGGCCTGTTCGATTGCAGCCTCAACAGCGACGGCGCGGGCGCCGTCGTCGTGACCTCGCTGGAACGGGCGAAATCGCTGCGGCGAAAGCCCGTGCTGATCAAGGGATTCGCGACCCACAACAACACGAAGGGCTGGATCAACGACGACCACATGGTGGTGACGGGCGCGAGGAAGAGCGGAGAACGCGCCTTCGCCATGGCGGGCCTCGGGCCTGAGGACGTGGACACCGCGCAAATCTACGATTGCTTCACCTACATGGTTCTCACGCAGCTCGAGGACTACGGCTTTTGCAAGAAGGGCGAGGGCGGCGCCTTCGCGCGTTCCGGGGCGCTGCGCATGGGCGGCGCGCTGCCGACCAACACGTCGGGCGGCCAGCTTTCGGAGGCGCATGTCGAGGGCATGTTGCAGATCGTCGAGGGCGCGCGGCAATTGCAGGGCGTTTACGGCGCCGACCGGCAGGTTCCCGGCGCGGAAATCGCGCTCGTCAGCGGACATGGCGGCAATCAGGTCTGCCATTCCACGCTCATTCTCGGGAAGGCCTGACCATGCTCGACTACAAAAAGCCGATACCGGTTCCCTCCGACGAGTCGAAACCCTACTGGGCGGGCCTGAAGGAGCGCCGGCTGCTGATTCCGCGGTGCGACGACTGCGCGAAACACTGGTTTCCGCCGTCGCTCTATTGCCCGCATTGCGGTTCCGGAAAGTGGCGATGGGCCGAGGCGAGCGGCAAGGGCCGGGTCTTCAGTTTCGTCGTCTATCACCGCGTCTATCACCCCGGTTTCGCGGAGGAGGTTCCCTACGCCGTCGCGGTGATCGAACTCGCGGAGGGACCGCGGATGATCAGCAATATTTCGGGGATCCCGACCGACCGGATTGTTTGCGACATGCCCGTCGAGATCGACTACGTCGACATCACCGACGAGATGACGATTCCGAAGTTCAGGCCGGCGGGCGCATGACGCCGGGCGCGCTCGACGGCGTCACGATTCTCGAATTCGCCAGCTACGTCAGCGGGCCGTTTTGCGGCATGTTGCTGGCTGATCTCGGCGCCACGGTGGTCAAGGTCGAGAATCCCGATGGCGGCGATCCGTTTCGCGACTGGGGGCGCTCCGACTACAACGGCACCTTCGGTTCGATGAACCGCAACAAGAAGAGCGTGACGCTCGATCTCAAGACGGCGGAAGGCAAGGCCGCGGCGCGCGAGCTGGCGCTGTCCGCCGACGTGATCATCGAAAATTTCCGCGCCGGCGTCATGGCGCGGCTGGGGCTCGACTACGAGAGCCTGTGCGTGGAGAATCCGCGGCTCGTCTATTGCGGCGTCACCGGCTTCGGCTCCATCGGCCCCTACAGCCAGCGGCCCGGCTATGACACCGTGGGGCAGGCGATGTCCGGCCTGCTCGGCGTGCTGACGGATCGCATGGCGCCGCAACCCATGGGCGTCTCGCTGTCGGACCACCTCGCGGGAACCTTCGCGGCCTATGGCGTTCTCGCGGCGCTGATGGCGCGCGAGAAGTCGGGGCGCGGGCAGAAGGTCGAGACCTCGCTGCTCGAGGCGACGCTGGCGTTCGTCGGCGAGAACGCCTCCACCTATTTCGAGGATCGCAAGGTTCCCTCGCGCGCCACGCGCTGCCAGCGCGCGCAGGTCTTCGCCTTCACGGCGGGCGATGGCCTGCCCTTCGTCGTGCATCTGTCCTCGCCACCGAAATTCTGGACGGGCCTCCTGAAGGCGACAGGGCTGGACGCGCTCGCGAGCGACGCGCGTTTCGCCACGCGGCCGGCGCGGGTGGCGAACTACGACGCCTTGCGCGATCACTTCCAGGCGGCGTTCCGGGCGAGGCCGCGGGCCGAATGGCTGGAGTTGCTCGGCGCCGCCGACGTGCCTTCGGGGCCGATCAATTCCATCGAGGAAGTCTTCGCCGATCCGCAGGTCGTGGCCCTCGGACTGCGCAAGGACTTGCCACACCGCACGCGCGGCGCGGTGACGGTCGTCGGCAATCCCGTGCGGTTCAGCGCGACGCCGGCGCGGGTCGTGACCCCGGCGCCCGATCTCGGCGCCGACAACGCGGCCATTCTGGGCGCCATCGCGGCCAAGACGAAAAACTGAACCGGCCCGCGAGGCCGGTCGTCAAGGAGAGGGAGTTTCACATGCGTCGCATCCTGTCCGCCGCCGCGCTGTTGCTGGGCGCCGGCGCCGCCGCCCTGGCGCAGAGCGCCGCGCCGTTCGACGCCATGTATCGCGGCCCCGATCGCGAGCAGAGGCTCGTCGAGGGCGCGAAGAAAGAGGGCGAGGTCACGGTCTATTCGTCGATGATCGCCGATCAGGCGCTGCGTCCGATTCTCGACGGGTTCCAGGCGAAATATCCCTTCGTCAAGGCGCAATACGTGCGCGACGATCCGCCCCAGCAATTGCAGAAACTGATGGCGGAGGCGCGCGCCGGCCGCATGGTCGCGGATGTCGTGGAAAGCACGGGGCTCGAAGTCTCCGCGCGGGGCGCCGACCTCAACCAGCCCTTCTGGTCGCCGGAAACCGAGGGTTACAAACCCGAGCATCGCGACCCGAAAAACTACTGGGCGCCGACGCGTTTCAGCTATCTCGGCGCCTGCTACAACACCAATCTCGTCAAGCCCGGCGAGGAGCCGAAGACCTTCGACGACCTGCTGAACCCGAAATGGAAGGGCAAGATCGCCTGGTCCGCCACGGTGATCGGCGCCATTCTCTACATCACCAGCATCCGTAATTTCATGGGCGAGGAGAAGGCGGGCGTCTGGCTGCAAAAACTCGCGGCGCAGAACATCGTGCCGATTCCCTCCGCCAATCGCGTCGTCGTCGACAAGGTGATGGCGGGCGAACACGCGCTGTGCCTCGACGCCTTCCTGCATCACCCCGTCATCAGCGCGCGCAAGGGCGCGCCGGTGGCGTCGGCGCCCTTCGATCCCGTGATGACGCTCGTCAGTTCGGTCATGCTGCCGAAGGCGCCGCGCCATCCCCACGCGGCGCTGCTGTTCATCGACTATCTCTTGTCGAAGGACGGGCAGGCGAAATTGCAGGGCGCGGATTATTTCCCGGCGCATCCCGGCGTGCCCGCCTCGCCCGATCTCGACAAGGTCGTGCCGGCGAAAATCGGCATGCGCGAGAATTTCATCTCGCCGGAAAAAATGACCGCGGAACTGGCGAAATCGCGCGATATCTTTCAACGGCTGTTCGGCAATTGAACCGCGGCGCGCGCTGACGTGAGCGAGGCTTCCCCGAAACGTCCCTCGACCGGCGTGCTGTCGCTGATCGCGCTGCTTTGCCTTGGCGTGCTGCCGCCGTTTGTCTTCCTCGCCTGGTCGAGCCTGCACGAGTTCGAGCCGAACGGCGCGTTCGGCGCGGCGACGCTCGATCATTTCGCGCGGATTTTCGGCGATCCGCGACTTGGATCGTTGCTGCTCAACAGCGCCGTCTACTCGCTTGGCGCGGCGATGCTGGCTCTCGCCATCGGCGCGGCGCAGGCCTGGCTCGCGGAGCGCACCGACGCGCCCCTGCGCGGCCTCCTGACGCTCGCCTCCATCGTGTCGCTGGGCATTCCCTTCGTGCTCTACATCGCGGCCTGGTTGCTGTTCCTTGGCAAGAGCGGGCCCGTGAACGCCTGGGCGCGCGCGCTTCCGGGCGGCGACGGGCCGTGGATCAACGTCAATTCTCTCGGCGGAATGATCTTCGTCGAGGGCCTGTTGTGGTCGCCGCTGGCCTTTCTGATGTTGTCCCCCGTGTTCCGAAATTCCGACGCGTCCTTCGAGGAGGCGGCGGTGATGAGCGGAGCGGGCGTCGTCACGACGTTGCGGCGCGTCACTCTCGGCATGGCGCGTCCGGGCCTGCTGGCGCTGGCGCTGCTCGTCTTCATCCGCGCCGCGGAATCCTTCGAGGTTCCCGCGCTCGTCGGCTTGCCAGGCTCGACGCGCGTTCTCACCAGCACGATCTTCCAGCGGCTGACGCTGGACATGCCGCCGGACACCGGCAGCGCGGCTGCGTTCGGCGTGTTGCTGCTCGTCGCAATGATTCTGATGCTGCGCGCCTACGAGCGCGTCGCCGAGCAATCGCATCGTTATCGCACGGTGACGGGGCGCGGCTTTCGACCGCGCGTCGTGTCTCTCGGGCGCTGGCGGCCGCTCGCCGGGGCGCTCATCGCGCTGATTCCGCTGATCGTCGTCGTTCTGCCGCTCGCGACGATTTTCTGGGCCGCGCTGTTGCCGTATTATCAGCCATTCAGCGTCGCGGCCTTGCCGCTTCTCGGCTTCGCCAATTTTTCCCAGGCGTTGCATTCAGGCGCGTTTCGCGACTCCATCTTCAACAGCCTGTTGCTTGGAGCCTCCGCGGCGACATGCGTGAC
The DNA here is from genome assembly GCA_903884435.1 of uncultured Hyphomicrobiales bacterium. GTDB lineage: Bacteria > Pseudomonadota > Alphaproteobacteria > Rhizobiales > Beijerinckiaceae > Terripilifer. The sequence continues at coordinate 4,539 of CAISEY010000376.1, forward strand.
GACGCTCGCGGCCTTCGCCGGCTGGTGCGTGGCGCGGCGCGCGCGCGGCTCGACGATCGTCGACCGGCTCGCCGCCTTGCCGCTGGTGTTTCCGGCGATCGTGCTCGGCCTCGCCTTTCTGGAAATCTTCGTTCATTCCGGCGCGGGCCTTTATGGCAGCGTCGCTTCCCTCGTGATCGTCGCGGTCGTGGCGTTCATTCCCTATGGATTGCGCCACGCGCAGCTCGGCGTGATCCAGATTCACCCGGAACTCGAGGAGGCGGCTTGCCTGTGCGGCGCCTCGTCCGCGACGACGTTTTTCCGTGTTGTCATGCCGCTGCTGGCGCCGGCGCTCGTGTCCTGCTGGCTCTTCGTCTTCCTCCTGAGCGTGCGCGCCATGTCGATGCTGCTGCTGCTCGTCGGTCCGGATTCGCCGGTGGTCGCGGTCGCCCTGTTCGACCTGTGGAACAACGGGCAAATCGGCGAACTCGCGGCGCTTGGATGCGTGTGGACCGCGATCATGACGTTTTTCAGCGTCGCCTTTTTCCTCGTCGCGCGGCGGTTCCGTCTGCCCGTCGTCTGACGGGTTGATGAAACGCCCCGGCGATGCCAGACTTGGGAAGGTTCGAAAGAAACCAGACCAGGGGGGGGACATGTCCTTCACGGCCATCGCCACGCGCGCCGCCGCGGCGGGGCTCGCGCTTGGCGCGACCTCCGTCCGGGCGGAGGATGTCGCGGATTTCTATCGCGGCAGAACGCTCACGATTCTCGTCGGTGGAACCGCCGGCGCGTCCTACGATTTGCAGGGACGCCTGATCGCCCGTCACATGGCGCGCCACGTGCCGGGAAATCCCTCCATCGTGGTGCAAAACATGATCGGCGCGGGCGGCCTGAAAATGGTCAATTTTCTTTACGGTCAGGCCCCGCGCGACGGCGCCTATCTCGGCATGATCCCGAACACATTGCCGGCCTTGCAAGCGGTGGGCGCGCCAGGCGTCGCGTTCGACGCGGGCAAGCTCAACTGGATCGGTACGATCAATCCCGTCACCGTCACGATGACGGCGTGGAAGGCGACGGGCATCAGGAGCATCGCGGACGTCCGCGCGCGCGAGGTCGTCGCCGCGGCTTCCGCGCGCGGCGCGATCACCTACACGATTCCCGCCATGTTCAACGCGCTGCTCGGAACGAAGTTCAGGATCGTCACGGGATACGAAGGCTTGTCCGACATCAGCCTGTCGCTCGAGCGCGGCGAGGCGGAGGTCGCGGAGAGCAGCGTCTCCAACTGGAAGCTGACGAAGCCCGACTGGATCCGCGATGGCAAGATCGTGATGTTCGTGCAGACCGAGCCGAAATCGGCGGAATTGCCGGGCGTGCCCACAGCCGAGGAACTCGCGAGCAACGACGACGACCGGCGCGTGATCGAAATCGTCAATTCCGGCTCGAAGCTTGGTTTTCCACTGGCCGGCGCGCCGGGCGCGACGCCGGAACGCGTCGCCGCCTTGCGCGCGGCCTTCGCCGCGACGATGAAGGACGAGGCGTTTCTCAAGGAGGCGGAGGCCTCGCAACTCGACGTGACGCCCGTGAGTGGCGAACGCCTCGCGGAGATCGTGGCGAAGGTGCTCGACGCGCCGAAGCGGCTCGTCGATCGCGCGCGGCCCATCATCAGCCCGTGAGGGCTTCGGCATTTACAAGCGCGGCCGTTTGTCGTGAAATCCGCGTCACGGGCCAGCAGAGGCGCGAGCAACCCAGGGGAAGGCGACGCACATGACGGACAAGACATACGAGACCGTGAAGATCGAGCGCGAGGACGGGATCACGTTCCTGATCATGAACCGTCCCGAGAAGCGCAACGCGATGAGTCCGCAATTGCACTTCGACATGGAAGACGCGATGGACCATCTCGCGCTCGACGAGGCGACGAAGGTTCTCGTCATCACCGGCGCGGGCCCGGCTTTTTGCGCGGGCCAGGACTTGCGGCTTTATTTTCGCGGCACCGAAAACGATCCGGTGATGCGTCACAAGGCGCACGAGGCTTCCGACAACTGGCGCTGGTTGAAGCTGACGCGATTTCCAAAACTCACCATCGCCATGGTCAACGGCTATTGCTTCGGCGGGGGCCTCACGCAGATGGCGGCCTGCGATCTCGCCATCGCGGCGGAGGACGCCCTGTTCGGCGCGTCGGAGATCAACTGGGGCATCCTGCCCGGCGGCAACGTGTCGTGGGTGATGACGCAATTGATGAGCCATCGCGACGCCATGCATTACGCGATCACCGGCGACACCTGGGACGGCAAGCGCGCGGTTGAGATCGGCGCGGTGAATTATTGCGCGCCGCGCGAGAAACTGCGCGAGGAAACCATCAAGCTCGCCAAGAAAATGATGGAAAAGAATCCGATGGCGGTGCGATTCACCAAGGAGGCCATCCGCACGGTGCGCACGATGAGCGAGGTCGACGCGCGCGACTATCTCGCGGCCAAGAGCGCCGCGCTGATCCTGCGCGACAAGGAAGGCGGGCGACAAAAGGGCATGAGCCAGTTCCTCGATGAAAAATCCTTCCGTCCCGGGCTTGGCGCCTACGCGCGCAAGCCCGGCGAATCGAAATAGGCGACGCTCTTCCGGGCGTCGGCGCGGCGCCCGGAACGACGCGGGACGAAGAGCGGGGGAGACATGGTTTCGTTCGTGCTGCCCGAGGAATTGCGACTCCTGCGGGACAATTTGCGGCGCTACGTCGACGCGGAAATGATTCCCGTCGAGATGGAGAGCGTCGATGGCGAGGAGTTTCGTCCCGGCTATCGCGAGCGCTTCCAGGCGGGAATGAAGAAGCTCGGGCTCTGGATGATGGACGTTCCGGAGGAATTCGGCGGCCAGGGCCTCGATCTCATGGCGAAATCGATCGTGTGGACGGAGCTGGGCCGCACCGTCGCGACGCCCTTGCGCGACGACCAGATGACCGGCCCCGCGGTGCGCTCGATCCTCTACACGCTCGAGGGCGAACTGAAGGAGAAGTATTTCCTCCCCGTGCTGCGCGGCGAGAAACGCGCGTGTTTCGCGCAGACGGAAGCGGACGCGGGCTCCGATCCCGGCGCCATGCGGACGACCGCCGTGCGCGACGGCGATCATTACGTCATCAACGGAACGAAGCGTTTCATCACCGGCGCGCACAAGTCCGACTTCATGCAATTGCTGGCGGCGACCGACCGGTCGCTGGGTTCGCGCGGAGGAATTTCCTGTTTCCTCGTCGACATGAACACGCCCGGCGTGAAGCTCGGCGCGCGCTACGAAACGATGATGGGCGACCGGCCCTGGGAAATCATCCTCGACAACGCGCGGGTTCCCGCCACGAATCTCGTCGGCGGCGAGGGCAAGGGCTTTTCGCTCGGGCAGAAGTGGCTTGGCGCGGGGCGTATCAAGCATGGCGCGCGCGCCGTGGGCGTCGCCGAACGCGCGCTGGAGCTCGCGACCGCCTACGCGAAGCAGCGCGTGACGTTCGGGCGTCCGCTCGCCGACCGGCAAGGCGTTCAATGGTCGCTCGCGGACATCTACATGGACCTCGAGGTCGGGCGCATGCTCGTCTGGCGCGCCGCCTCGCTCGTCGACGCGGGCGAGGAAGCGCGCGTCGAGGCCTATCATTGCAAGTATTTCTGCGACGAGATGGCGTTTCGCGCGCTCGACGCGTGCATGCAGATTCACGGCGGCCTCGGTCTCACGAAGGACTTGCCCATCGAGCGCATGTGGCGCCGGCAACGCGGCGACCGAATTCTCGAGGGCGCCAGCGAGGTGATGCGCACCGTGATCGCCCGCCACGTCCTGAAGAAATATTGAGCGCGGCGTCGCGCGGGGGCATCGCATGAAACGGACAGATCTCTTCGCCGCCATCGTTCTCGCTTCCGCGGCGCCGGCCGCGGCGCAGGACGCCGACTGGGCGAACGTGATCGAGGCGGCGAAGCGCGAGGGGAGCGTCACCGTCTACAACGCGGGTCTCGGCGTGCCGCTCTACAACGAGATCGCGCGGAGCTTCACCGCGAAATACGGCGTCCGCGTCGAGACGATCACCGGACGCGGCAGCGAAATGACCGAGCGCATCCGCACCGAACACGCCGGCAATCGCTTCGTCGGGGACGTCGAGGCCCATTCGGCCACCAATTTGTCCGAACAGACGCGCGTCGGCGGCTTTTTGCGGCCCCATGGCGGCGTGCCCAACATGGCGAACCTGCGCGAGCCCTTCGTCGCGAGGCCCTCGCAGATTCCCATGTACGTGCAGGCCTACGGAATGCTGGCCAACACGAATGTCGTGAAGGCGGGCGAGACGCCGCGAGTCTGGCGCGATCTGCTCGATCCGCGCTGGAAGGGAAAGATTTTGCAGGACGATCCGCGCCCGAGCGGCGCGGGCAACGGCATGTTCGGCGTGCTCTACAAGGCCTATGGCCGCGAGTTTCACGAGAAGCTCGCGGCGCAGCGGCCCGTGTTCAGCCGCGACAGCGCCAACGACGTGCGGCGCGTCGCGCGCGGCGAATTCGCCTTCTTCATTCCGCTGACCTACGGGCTCGCCTCGGATCTGAAGGGGTTGCCGGTGAAACCCGTCGTGCCGGAGGATGGCAGTCCCTATTCGACGATCGATTTTGGCGTGCTCGCCAACGCGCCGCATCCCAACGCCGCGCGCCTGCTCATCAATCATTTTCTCGAGGCGTCGTCGCAACTCGTTTACGCCAATGGCTGGCTGCCGCCGGTCGTGAAAGGCGTCATCGAGACCGCGAGCGAGGACGCGCGCGTGTTCGCCTCGGCGAAGCTCATGGGCACGACGACGCCGGAGGAACGGGAGGAGCTCACCAGGCTCGCGACGGAGATTTATAAATAAAGGGCGCCGCCGCGTTCAAAACTCCTCCTTCGGCGGATGCGCCCGCACGGCCTCCTCGTTGACGTCGGTTCCCCAGCCCGGAGCGTCCGGCAACACGAGACATCCGTCCTCGACGACGGGAACGCGCGTCACGAGATCGTCCTTCCATGGCACGTCGTCGATCTCGATCTCCATGATCCGGAAATTTGGAATCGAGGCGCAAAAATGCGCGCTGATCATGCTGGCGAGATGACCGGCGTAATTGTGCGGCGCGACCTGGACCTCGAAGGCGTCGGCGAGCGTCGCGATCCGCACCGCGTCCCAGACGCCGTTCCAGTGCACGTCGACGATCGCGACATCGACGGCTCCGCGGTCGAGAAAATGACGGTATTCGAGCATCCCATGCGCCGCCTCCAGCGAGGCGACGGGCGTGCGCGTGGACTTGCGCACCAGCGCCAGGGCTTCGGGATCGTGAGTGTCGATTTCGAGCCAGGCCAGATTGTCGGATTCGAGCGCGCGCGCGGCGCGCAGCAAGCCCTCCGTCCGCTGGTTGAAATTGAGATCGAGCATCAGGCCCGCGTCCGGGCCGAGCCCCTCGCGAAAGGCGGCGACAATCCGCTTCATTTCGCCGATGGCCTTGCCCGTCGGGTTCCGGTCGAGAAATCCGGGCATGATCCGGAAGCCGGACGCGAATTTGGTCCAGCCCGGCGCGAGGTCGAACGGATTCGTCTTCACCGCACGGAAGCCGCGCGCGACGGCCTCGCGCGCGAGGCGCGTCACGTCGTCCAGCGTCTCGACGGGCTCCCGGCCCCATTTTTCGAAGAGGTCGCGGCGCCAGACGCGGCGGCTGCCGCAATGCGACCAGTAGAGTTCGATCCGGTCTCGGAACGGGCCGCCGAACAGCGCGCTGACGGGCACGCCGAGGGCCTTCGCCTTGATGTCGAGACAGGCGTTCTGGATGACGGCGATGGCCTGGGCGTTGAGCCCGCCATGGGCGAGGCGCGTGATCGCGTGGAGGCTCGCGGCGATCCGGCCGACGGCGCGCGGGTCCATGCCCTTCACGAGCGGCGCGAACTTGCGCAGCAGCATGGTGACGCCGCCCGCGCCATAGCCTTCGTTGTATTCGGCCCAGCCGACGAGTCCCTCGTCGGTGGTGATTTTCAGGAACGAGAAGACGCGCCATCCCGCGTCGGCGTGCAGATGTTCGAATGACGCGACGCGCATGGCGGCTCCCGTTCTACAACACGACGTGTTCGAGCGGTTGTCCGTCCATGAAGCGCTTCAGGTTTTCGACGACGACGGTGGCGAGGCGCTCGCCGGCCACCGGGCCGCAGGCGCCCGAGCAATGCGGCGAAATCAGCAGATTGGGCGCGTCCCAGAGGGGATGTTCCGGCGGCAGGGGTTCGGGGTCGGTCACGTCGATCCCGGCGCCGGCGATCAGGCCCTTTCGCAGGGCGGCGGCGAAAGCGGTCTGGTCGATGATCGCGCCGCGCGCGATGTTGACGAGGAAGGCCGAGGGTTTGCACAGGGCGAATTCCGCGGCGCCAACGAGACGACGGCTGGATTCGTCGAGCGGCAGCGCCAGCACGAGCGCGTCGGCGCGCGGCAGGATCGCGTGGAGGTCGGCGACGCGCGCCACCTCGTCGACGAGCGGGTCGGGCCGCGCGCTTCGCGTGACGCCGATCACGCGGGATCCGAACGCCTTCAGCAGGCGCGCGATTTCGCGTCCGATGGGGCCGAGGCCGACGACGACGACCGTGCTCGTGGCGGGCGTCGTGATGTTCGCGGTGAAGCCGCGGTCCCAGGCGTGACGCGCCTTGTTGTCGACGCAGGCGGGAATGTTCCGTTGCAGCGCGAGCAACAGCGCGATCGCGTGGGTCGCGACCGCGGGGGCGTAGGCCGCGCCAGCGTTGCAGACGGCGACGCCGGGCCGCGCGCCGTTTTTCCTGACGTGGTCGTAGCCGGCGGTGAGCAGCTGAATCCAGCGAAGCCTCGTGGCGCTCGCCTTCACGGCGGCGGCGAGCGCCGGCGAATAGAAATGATCGGGGCAGATCATCGCGTCGGCCGTGGCGATTTCGCGCGCCGCCGCGTCCGCGTCGTCGATCCAGACGATATCGGCGCCGACGCGTTCTCCGAGGCGCTTCAGCAGTTCCGCCTTGCCGAGGCTGGCGTTCAACAAAATTTTCATTGCGTTGGTCCCAAAGAGGAAGAGTAGTCTAGCGCCGCGCCTCGGCGGCCCGGCGCGTGGTTTCGCTGGCGGCGCCGACGATTGATTTGACGATGTCCTGAACCTCGACGCCCGGCATGGCGTCATAATACAAAAGCGAGCTCTTCGCGTCCGCCTGAAATCGCGGATCGGCGACGGTCGCGTCGAAGGCGCGGCGCAATTCTCCGACGCGTTCCGGAGGCGTGTCGGGCGTCGTGAACACGGAGCGGCTGAGCTCTCCCAGCGCGAGAAGCCGCAGCACGTCGCGGTCTTCGGGCGTGAGGCCGGCCTCGATGACCGTCGGCGTGTCCGGCAATTCGGGGATGCGCTCTCCGGCGATCACGAGCAGCGGGTTGATGGTCCCGTCGCGCAGCCAGTCCGCGTGGCGCTCCTTCAATTCCGACCAGATCGTCGTGCCGCCCTCGACCTCGCCGCGCTCGACCGCCAACTGGATTTCGTTGGTTCCGGGATAGCCGCTGACGATCCTGAATTTCGTTCCGGCTGTCCGGTTGAGCACCCGCGGCATGTATTCGGTGTTGCCGCCGGCCGTCGCGCCGATGATCGTTTCGCGCTTGCGCAGGTCGTCGAGCGTGCGCGATGGCGACGTGCGCCATGTGTAGAGGATCGGCACGGCGCCGGTTTTCGTGAGCATGCCGATCCAGCCGAATTTCGACGCGTCGTAATTGCCGGCGCGCACGTCGAGAACCTGCTCGATGGCGACTCCGCTCGCGGCCATGGCCAGCGCGGTTCCATCCCGCGGCGCGATGCTCGTCATGTATCCGGCGACCGTCAGGCCGCCGCCGCCGGGCATGTTTTGCGGGATCACCGCGGGCTGGCCTGGCAGATGCGCGCCGATGTGGCGCGCCAGAAGGCGGCTGTAGAGGTCGTAGCCGCCTCCCGGCGAATAGCCGATGTAAAGATGGATGGTCTTGCCGGCGTAAAACTCCGCGGCGCGCGCGGGGGCGGCCCATGCGAGCGCGACCGCGGCGGCGAGGGCGAGACGCAGGCGCGCGAAACGTGGCGACGGATGTCCGGGGCGCAATGTGTTTCCTCCCGTTGGGCGAATTATTTCCCGCGGTCCGGGCAAAGTCCAGCATGGCGACGGGGCGGCGCGCGGGTTTCACGCCGGTCGATTTTGGAGATAGGATCGCGGCAAGGCAAACACCGGGCGCCCCGCGCGGGCGCGGGACGATTTCGCCAGCGGGGGATGCGATGAAGACATCGACGCGCCTGATCGCCATCGCCTTCGCCGTTCACGCCTCGCTCGCGGGCGGCGCCGGCGCGCGGGATGGCGATGACTTCTATCGCGGCAAGACCCTGACCATCATCGTCGGGTCTCCGGCGGGTGGTGGCTACGACACCTACGCGCGGCTGATCGGACGGCACATCGCGCGGCACATTCCGGGCGGACCCGCGGTCGTCGTGCAGAACATGCCTGGCGCGAGCGGCTATGTCGCGGCCTCTCATGTCTACAATGTCGCGCCGAAGGACGGGCTGACGATGGCGACGGTGACGCAGGGCGCGTTGCTCGAGCCCCTGCTTGGCGACAACACGCGCGCGAAAATCGATCCGGCGAAGTTTAACTTCGTCGGCAGCGCGACGCGGGACGTTTATGTCTGCCTTTCGCGCAGGGACGCCTCCGTCCGGACGTTTTCCGATCTTTTCGAGCGGGAACTCGTGATTGGAGCCTCGGCGGAGTTCGGATCGGTGCGCGATTTTCCGCAATTGCTGAACCGCGTGCTCGGGACGAAATTCAAAATCGTTTACGGATACGCTGGCAATCGCGAGATCACGCTGGCCGTCGACAAGGGCGAGGTGCAGGGCGTGTGCGGCAACAGCTGGGCCGGCATCGTCGCCATGCGGCCCGGCTGGTTCGCGGCGGATGGAGCGGTGCGGGTGCTCGTGCAGGAGGACACAGGGGACATCCGGCGCTCAACGCCCTTGGCGTGCCGCGCACGGTCGATTTCGCGAGGAGCGACGAACAGCGGCAGGTCATGTCGCTGCTCTACGAGGAATTATTGTTCTCGCGGCCCTATGTCATGGCGCCGGGCGCGCCCGCGGAGCGGGTCGAGACCATTCGCGGGGCCTTCGACGCGACGCTCGTCGATCCTGAATTTCTCGCGGAAGCGAAACGGATCAACGTCGAGATCGTCGATCCGCTGACCGGAGAAGAACTGGCGGCGATCATCCGCCGCATGTACGCCACGCCGGCCGGGATCGTCGCGAAAACGCGGGACGCGCTGCGCGACTGATTCCGGGCCGCGGCGGAGCGAGGGCGTTTTACGAAGCCAGTTTGAGCGCGGGTTCGGCGTCCTGGAGGAAGGGCCCAAGGTCCGCGGCCAGCCTCGGCATGCTGATCAGATAGCCTTGGCCCTCGTCGCAATTGTGCGCCTTCACGAAGGCCATCTGCTCCTCCGTTTCGATGCCCTCGGCCGTGACGACCATGTTCAGGTCGCGGGCGAGGCCGACGACCGCCTTGACGAGCGCCGCGGAGTTCGGGCGCGTGATCGCCGTCGCGATGAAGGAGCGGTCGATCTTGATCTTGTCGAGCGGAAGATCGAGCAGGTAGCGCAGCGAGGAATAGCCGGTTCCGAAGTCGTCGAGGGCGATGCGGACGCCCCATTGCCGCAGGGAGTTGAGCAGGCCGATGGTGCTCTCGTTCTCGGCGATCAGCGCTGATTCCGTGATCTCGATCTCGATGCGCCCGGGCGCGACCGAATATTCGTTCAGCACCTCGTGCAGGATGGTCAGAAGGCTCGACGTGCGGAACTGGATGGCGGAGACGTTGATGGCGAGGTGAAGATGGGCTGGCCATTTCGAAGCGACCTTGACGCTCTCGCGGATCACCCATTCGCCAAGCTCCTGGATAATTCCCGTTTCCTCCGCGATGGGGATGAACACGGCGGGGGAGATGGGACCGCGCTCGGGATGGTTCCAGCGCACGAGCGTTTCGAAGCCGCAGACGCGTCCGGTCTTCAGATTGGCGAGAGGCTGGAACGCGAGGTGAAGCTCCTGATTGCGCACGGCGCCGCGCAATTGCTGTTCGAGCAGGCGACGGTCGCGAACCTTTTCGTCGTGCTCCCGCGCGAAGAAGCGGTAGGACGCGCGCCCCGCGATTTTCGTCGCGTAAAGGGCGGAATCGGCCTTTTCGATGATCGCGTCGGGATCGGTTCCGTCGATCGGCACGAGCGCGATGCCCATGCTGACGCCGCAATAGACCTGGCGTCCATCGATGGCGAAGGCCGCGGAAAAGGCCTTCAGAATGCGGTCGGCGACCACCATGGCCTTTTCGGGCACCGAGGCCCGCGCCGCGATCAGCGCGAATTCGTCGCCGCCGAGGCGCGCGAGAATGTCGCCCTCGCGCGTGCAGGACTGGAGCCGCTCGGCGACCTGCCGCAGCAATTCGTCGCCGCCGGAATGGCCAAACTTGTCGTTGACCGCCTTGAACTCGTCGAGATCGAAATAGAAGACGGAAAAGCCCTCGCCATAGCGTCGCGTGCGCGTGAACGCGGCGTCGATGCCCTCGCGGAAGGCGACGCGGTTCGGGAGCTTCGTCAGATTGTCGGTGTGAGCCGCTTCCTCGCTGAGGATGTGCTCGATGGCCTTTTCCGTCGTCTGGCACGCGAACGTCACCACGCCCCGCATCAGCGCGAACGTGTAGACGACGAGCAGGGCGCCGAGCAGCAGGTAAACCGGGTTGTCGAAGCGCACGATGGTGTAGCCGGCCGCGAAGGACAGGGGCGCGAGAAACGTCATGGCGGCGACGGGCACCGGCGCGAGGGTAAAGGCGCCGCCGCACAACATCCCGATGCAAAGGCAAATGATGACGAGCTTGCCGTCGTTGCTGGCCTGTTCGAAAAACACGAGCGGCAACGACGCCCAGATCAGGCTGACCACGGACGCGTTGACCACGGCGCGCCGGACCGTGCGTTCGGAGAGAGACGTTGGCTTCGGGCGGTGGGCGTTGGTGCGCCGCTTCAGGTAGACGAAGGTCGAGAACGTCACGAGGATGAACGACCAGATCATCACCTCGCCGCGTTGCGGCGACGACCAGAAGGCGACGAGCAGCACGCAGGCGTTGAAGGCGTTCGCCACCATCATCGCGCAGGTGTAGCGCGTGACGATCGAAATCTGCTCCGCCCTGACGCGGCCGGCGATCGTCTCCGGCAAGGCCGGGCCGCCGAAGATCGTGAGATCGCCATGCAGAACCCTGGCCGCCACCTGGGTGATTTTCGCGAGAACGCCAACCGACTTGATCATGAATGACTCCAGTCCGTCACTGTTCTAGCCGTTCATCGGTCCACGGATGGTTACGAGAGTCGGATCCCGCCGGGCAAGTTTTATCCGGCGGGCAACGGGCGCTGAAAATTTTCGGGACGTTTCGCGGCTTTTTCGAAAGACTTTCCTGGCCATTGTGGCGGGGATCCCGCGGCCGGGGGGCGGGTCTCAGCCGCGCGGCGGCAACAGCGCCCTGTCGAGCCTGCCCTGCAATTCCGCGCGCTCCTCGTCGTTCCAGGTCCGGAATCCTTCGCCAGCCGACGCGCCGGTCTTGCCGGCGGCGACGAGATCGACGAGCAGTTTCTGCGGTTCGGTCGAGCGGTCGAGATCGCTCAGGATGACCTTGTGAATGTCGAGCGTCAGGTTGAGGCCGACGAGGTCGGATTGCTCCAGCGTGCCCATGATTCCAAGGCGGGCTCCGAAGGAGTTGCGAATGACGAAGTCGACGGTGGCGGCGTCGCAAACGCCGTTTTGCACCAGGGCGATGGCCTCGCGTTTCAGCGCGTGTTGCAGCCTGTTGCCGATGAAGCCTGGCACGTCGCGCCTGACGTGGACGGGCATCTGCCCGGCGCGCGCCATCAGCGCCATGGTCCTTTCCACCGTCTCCGGGCTGGTGGCCGCCGTCTGCACGACCTCGACGAGGCGGACGGCGTAGGGCGGGTTCCAGAAATGGGTTCCCACGACGCGTTCGGGATGGCTGGCGCGCGCGCCGATATCGGTCACGGGAATGACCGAGGTGTTGGTCGCGAGGATCGTCGCGGGGCCGCACAGGGCGCTGAGGCGCTCGAAAATCGCCTGCTTGAGCTCCAGTTTTTCGGGCGCGGCCTCGATGACGAGCGCGCAGCCGGCGAGTTCGTCGTCCATCGCCGCGCGCGTCGCGACGCGCGACGCCGCGTCGTCCTGGCGGCGCGCCTCGCAAATGGCGGCGATCCGCGCGGGGATGGCGGCGCGCGTCTTCCCGTCCGGCTCGACGAGAATCACGTCGCATCCATCCGACGCGAAAATCTGCGCGATGGCGGCGCCCATGCGGCCGCCGCCGATCACGCCAATCATTTCAGCCCGCCGTGAAGCCGCCATCGACATACATCACCTGACCCGTGCAGAAATCCGAAGCCGGCGAGAGCAGATACAGCGCCATGCCCATGAGATCCTCGACCTCGCCGAGGCGGCCCAGCGGAATGCGCGACAGAGAGCGCGCCTTGGTCGCCTGGCCGAGCTCGTCGTCGCCGAACATCCACGCCGTGAGCTTCGAGCGGAACACCGTCGGCGCGATGGCGTTGACGGTGATGCCGTGTTTCGCCCATTCGGTGGCGAGCACGCGCGTCAGCGAATCCGTCGCGCCCTTCGAGGCGCAATAGCCGGTGTAGCCGGAGATGTTGCCGTGGCGGCCGCGCACGGACGACATCAGCACGACCTTGCCCTTGATCTTTTCC